>JAFVCP010000118.1 GCA_017479185.1 Clostridia bacterium | reverse complement strand
TTGACCGCCTCTCTTTCCGTCTTGGAATCGTCGAGATACTTTTTGTAATCTTCTGCATATTTATACGCCTTTTTTACTTTCTTTTCGTCCGAGATCTCGAAAAAATTTCCCTTTTTATAAGTAAGTTTCTTTTCGAGTTCTTCCATCGTTTCTTTCTTATCTTTCATTTTTATGCCTCCAAGATTATTCGCGCGTCGGTTGCCTACGCGAATTTTCATTCTTTAAAACCGTATTTCTTTTCAATGGTCTTTATTTTTTTATTCGATACAACGATAAAAATTATCGACGCCGACAAAAAAGCGGCGAACTGCCCCAAACCTATCCAAATAAAAAAACCGTATAGTTTCTGGGATAAAATAACGCAAGCGATCAGGATCAAAAAACAAACGAGCATCAAATAAATCGATAACCTCTCGAACTTTCTCGCCCTCGTCTTTAATTTTATATATTCGTTTTTATCCCGTTCCGTCATATTTTCCATAATCGTTTAACCGTTTTCAACTTCTATATTTTACATTATACCACTTAAATTTGAATTTTTCAATTATTTACGCGATTATTACGCAATATTTTAAAAGGACTTTGCCGAAAAGGCAAAGTCCCTTCATACGGTTTCAGCCATAAATCCCAGACTTATAAGCAAAGCGCCGTTTACTTTTTTCATCGCGGACGACGAAAGTTCTCCTATTCTCTCTTTTAATCTTCTTTTATCCAAAGTTCTGATCTGTTCCAAAAGAACCACGGAATCTTTCGTAAGCCCGTAATCCGCCGCTTTTAATTCGATATGAGTCGGTAACCTCGCTTTATTCAACTTGCTGGTTACCGCGGCGGCGATAACCGTCGGGCTATATTTGTTTCCTATATCGTTCTGCACGACGAGTACGGGACGAATTCCGCCTTGCTCGCTGCCGACGACGGGGCTGAGATCCGCATAATACAGTTCTCCTCTTTTTATCATTAAACGATCCTCTTTTTTAAGATTAAAGCCCCCGTTATATTTTATGTAATAACCACATACGAAGGCTACAATCATATTGTTGACCGTTTACGATTTTTTATACGAGATACTCCATAAGTTTTTCCCTGACCGAAAGGTTTTGAGGGGCGCTCGCCCTTCTTTGATCTTTATCGCCCTTTATTTCAGCCGAATAACATACCCCGCTTTGATTTATTAAATATATTTCGTCGGCGACCGTCAACGCCTCGTCGATATCGTGAGTAACGTAAATTGCCGTTCTCCCGTATTTTTCCATAAGTTCGACGATAAGTTTATAGGTTTTATATTTTAAACCGACGTCCAAAGAATTTGTCGGCTCGTCGAGCAATATCAATTTTTTATCAGATAAAAACGCCCTTGCAAGACTTACCCTTTTTTTCTGACCGCCCGACAATTCGTCGGGATAGGAAGTCGCCTTATCGATAAGATCCACCGAAGCGAGCGCTTCTTTTATTTTGTTTTTATCGCATTTTACGGCGAAAGCGAGATTGTCGTAAACGGTTAAATTAGACAGCAATCTATCCTCTTGAAAAACGAAAGACGCTCCGTCGACGCCGCTTATTTCTCCCTCGAAGGGAAGTATTTTCGCTATACAGTTTAAAAGCGTCGTCTTACCCACTCCCGACTTACCGAGAACGCAGGTAACCTTTCCCTCTTTAAAGACCGCCGAAAAATCAGAAAAAACGACTTTATCACCGTAACGCTTGGATAATCCTTTTACGATCACGTCCATTTTTTATTCTCCTTATTACAGCCGCAACGCCCTTTACGGTCAATTCGAGAAAAACGGCGAGCAATATTATCGCGACGGACAAAGCGAGAAGTTTTGCCGTTTCGAAATTTGCGTTCGCTATTTTCAATTCCCTGCCCAAACTGTTCCCCGTATATGCCAGCGCCTCTCCCGCGACTATGAGTTTGACGTTAAAAGAAAGTATGGCGCAAAATTGCGGAAAAAGTCTTTTCCAAACGTCGGGGATTATCATTTTAAAAATCCTGTCCGATCTTTTCACCCCGAAAACCTTTGCCATTTCGTCGAGTTTTTTATCCCTGTTTTTTACAGCGCCGAAAATGGCGGAATAAAGCATAGGAAAGGTTACGATAAAAGAAACGGCGGAAGGGCTTTTATCCGCTTTGAGCGCGATAAGACACCAAAGAATGACCGACATTGTGGGAATTGAACGAAAAATTACCGTTATGGGATAAAACGCCCTTTCGAAAGTTTCGTTTACACCCGCCAAAACCGCGAATACGGCGGAAAACAGAAAGGAGATCGCAAAACTAATTACCGTTCTTACTATATCTCCCCATAATTCCGTATAAAAATAGGTTTTCCCGAACAACGACAAAAATTCGCCGAAAATAATTGTCGGCGAAGGAAACACGAACTCGTCGTTGATTATCGAGGAAACTATATATAACGCCGCTATTACCGCCGATAAAGAGATCATCGGCGGCAATATTTTTTTCGCGATCTTCATCTTCAATAATAGAACGATTCGTCGGGCAACGAGCCGCCTACTTGTTGGGGATTAAAATCGTACACGGCGGTCAGGAAAGCCTCGATATCTTCCTTGATCTCAGACGCTCGTTTCATCCCGATATTGCATCTGTCCAAAAGTTCGGCCGAAAACGCGACCGATTTCAGAGAACTCTGAACTTCTTCGTAGATATCGTTTAAAGACGAGATATTATCGTAAACGTATTTCTTATTTTCGCCGAGTTTAAGAAGAAGAGCGTCGACGTAATTCGTGTCCGTATAAACCTTATTCGACATACAAAGTCCCGCCTGAACGAATTCGAGATCGCTGTAAACCTTGCTCCATTCTTCCTGAATATTCATCACGACTTTTTTGCCCGTAACCTTACACACCGTAGTTACCGCAGGTTCGCCTAAGATAGCGAAGTCGGCGGCGCCGTTTTTAAGCGCGGCGACAACGCCCGAAGCGTCGTCCGCAAAAGTAAGATTTACCTTTTCTTCGTCGGCGGGATCGTTTCCGTTTAAGAGGTTTATTCCGACGTTGCTTTTCGAAACGAGATTTCTGAAAACGACGTCGGGAGTACCGCCTGCTCCGACGCTTATTACGGTCTTTCCCTTAAAATCGGAAAAGCCGGATATATCATCCTCTCCTATAACGTAAATACAGCCGAAAACGTTTACGGCGGCGAGTTTAAGTCCCAATTCGGGTTTCGCGTTGGAAATAGCCGCCGACATATTGAGCGGGGTTATCGCCATATCGAAAGTTCCGTTTAAAACGCCCGCCCTGACGTCCTGAGCGCCGCTTACGACGCTTACATTAGTGTGATAGATATAATCTACTCCGTCGCTCGAGCGGCTGAAATCGAACCCTTTCAAAATATTCGCGACGGCAAGCGAAGGCGCTCCGTCGACGACTCCTATCGTAAAAGAG
This sequence comes from Clostridia bacterium, assembly GCA_017479185.1. Taxonomy (GTDB): domain Bacteria; phylum Bacillota; class Clostridia; order Christensenellales; family Borkfalkiaceae; genus UBA10281. The sequence continues at coordinate 35,355 of JAFVCP010000118.1, read as the reverse complement.
GTTTCGACTTTGGAATTTTCGGTTTTCCCGGTATTGTCGGACTGATCGCCCGTAAAATTACGATCGACCTTTTCTCCGCACGCCGAAAAAGACAATAAAGCAACTAAAACTACTAAAAACGCGATAAATTTTTTCATAAAATTTCTCCTTTAAATTTCTACGTTCGTAACCGCCGATTTGACGTTGACTCCGACTATCCTTCCGAGCCTTCCGGTCATTGCCGAAATGGTTTCGTTCGAACCTTTAAAGATAACGCTTATAACGTAAACTTCTTTTTCGGGGTTTGGAACTCCCATTCTGCCGATAACGTTATCACCGTAAGCCGAAAGTATTTCGTTTACCTCTTTCGCCGCGCTTCTGTTTTTTTCGATCACTATACCTATAACCGCGATCCTCATATTGCTCCTCCGTAAAAAAAACGCGTTCCCGAAAATAATGGGATAACGCGCGTCTACCGTTTTTTATTTTATTCCGAGCCGTAACTTCAACAGAAAAGGGCGAAATAAGTTTTTGCGCTTCATCTCCGACAAATCATCGATTAAGACAGCCCCGCGCGGTCGCTATCGCATAAACGAGCGCGCTGAAAGCGTAAAAAATTTTCTTCTTTCGAAAATTTCATTTATATTATACAAAAATATCTTTCAAAGGTCAAGCGTTTTTAATTGCGATAATTAAAAAAAATGTGTATAATATACTCGAATAAAATTTCGGAGGACATTATGCCAATAGTCAATTCTAAAAAAATGTTCGAAATGGCCTACAAGGGCGGTTACGCGATAGGCGCGTTCAACGTCAACAACATGGAAACCATTCAAGGTATCGTAAACGCGGGCGTAGCGCAGAACGCTCCCCTTATTTTGCAGGTATCTTCGGGCGCGAGAAAATACGCCAACCCCGTTTATCTCCGTCATCTCGTTCTTGCCGCAGAGGAAACTTCGGGACTTCCCATCGTTTTACACCTCGATCACGGCGACAGTTTCGAACTTTGCAAAAGTTGTATCGACAACGGCTTCACTTCGGTTATGATAGACGCTTCGAAGTATCCTTTTGAAGAAAACGTAAAAATAACCAAAGAAGTAGTCGCTTACGCTCACGACAGAAACGTTACTGTCGAAGCCGAACTCGGCAAACTCGCGGGTATCGAGGACGCCGTAAACGTAAACGCGGAAGACGCTATGTTTACAAACCCCGACGAAGTATACGAATTTGCGACCAGAACGGGTATCGATTCGCTCGCTATCGCTATCGGAACTTCCCACGGCGCTTATAAATTCAAACCCGGTCAAAAACCTCAACTTCGTTTCGATATACTCGAAGAAGTAGGCAAAAGGCTCCCCGGCTTCCCCATCGTTCTTCACGGAGCGTCGTCGGTTCCTCAGGAATTTGTAAGGATCGTCAACGAAAACGGCGGAAAAATGCCAGACGCGATAGGTATCCCCGAAGAAATGCTTCGTAAGGCGGCGACTATGGCCGTTTGTAAAATAAACATAGATTCCGATCTGCGTATGGCTTGTACCGCCGCCGTTCGTCAGCACCTCGTCGAGCATCCCGATCATTTCGATCCCCGTCAATATCTCGGCGACGCAAGGGCTAACGTTCAGAAGATCGTCGAACACAAACTTAAAGACGTTCTCGGTTGCGCGGGCAAAGCCGACGAATGCAGATAAACCGTTTTTCTTAAAACTATTTTCCGACGGAACTTTCCGTCGGAATTTTTTATTGTCCTAAAAATTCCATTCCCTTCAAAAGTATTTCGCTCACAATGTCATCTTTTATATAATAGTATATTATTTTACCCACCCTGCGGCAACCGACCGCGCCGACGTCTTTCATCGTTCTTAATTGATGACTTACGGTGGTCTGGTTGATTGATAGCGCAGAGGCAAGGTCGCTTACGCAGGTTTCGGAAATGGACAGCGCGGATAAAATTTTTATTCTCGTCTGGTCTGCAAAAACCGAAAAAAAACCGACTATCTCGTCCAAAATATCGCCGCTCGGAACGTAATCGGATATCATACTCATCGTTTTATCGTCAAGGCATAAAGAAGTTGCGTTTTGCATAGGTTTTATCTCCCAAAAATTTATACTTTAATTTTATATGATAATCGATTCGTTTGTCAATATATTCATATATACAGGTTTTGTCGCATAAAGTATAATGCGATCATTTTTTGACGAAAACGGAGGAAAATAATATGTGCTGCGATTCGATAGTGTTATTGGGACTTCTCTATTTGTTTTACGCCCAAGGCGCAATAACGCTTACTCAATTATTACTCATCCTTGCCCTTCTCTCCACTACGGTCATCACGGATACCACGACAACAACCGCCTGAAATTAAAAACAATCAAAACACAAACAAACGTTTGACTTTTGGTTTTTGCCGTGATATAATAAAAACAAACAAACGTTTGGGTGCGGTATGATAAGCGTTGAGAAATTAAAAATATTGACTGAAAGCGCAAAATACGACGTATCCTGCTCATCTTCGGGATCGTCGAGAAAAAACACGAGAGCGGGAATAGGCAACGCCGCCATCGAAGGTATTTGTCATTCCTTCACGCAGGACGGGCGTTGCATTTCCCTTCTGAAAATTCTTTTGTCGAATTTTTGCTGCTATAACTGCGAATTTTGCGTAAACAGGACTTCAAACGATATCCCGAGGGCGAGAGCGACTCCCGACGAGATCTGCGAACTCACTATGAGTTTTTATAAAAGAAATCTCATCGAAGGTCTGTTTTTATCTTCCGCTATCGACGCTTCTCCGGACAAGACTATGGAAAATCTTTACGAAACGGTATACAAACTTCGCAAAGTTTACCGTTTCAACGGATATATCCACCTAAAAGGGATCCCGTCCGCAGATAAAAAACTCATATTGAAGGCGGGAGAATTGGCGGACAGAATGAGTTTCAATCTCGAACTCCCGACCGAAAAGAGTTTAACACTGCTCGCGCCGCAAAAGTCGAAAGAAGGAATACTATCGCCGATGAAAACTATGTCCGACGAATATAAAAACGCAAAAAAATTAAATTTTTCGGGTTTTCTTCCCGCGGGACAAACTACTCAGATGATAGTGGGCGCATCCCCCGAGACCGACGGGCATATAGTAAGGCTTACGCAGGGATTATATAAAAATTTTTCGCTCAAAAGGGTTTATTTTTCTTCGTTCGTGCAAACAAATCCCAACTCGAAACTTCTTCCCGCGTCCACCGTCGGACTGTTAAGAGAACACAGGCTTTATCAAGCCGATTGGCTCCTGCGTTTTTACGGTTTTTCGGCGGAAGAGATCGTTGACGAAAACGAAAATCTCTCCGTCGAATACGATCCTAAATGCGGTTGGGCTTTAAAACACCCCGAACTGTTCCCCGTCGAAGTCAATTCCGCCCCGCCCGAAATGCTCGTAAGGATCCCGGGTATAGGGTTTAAAAGCGCCTATAAAATAGTTGCCGCAAGAAAATACGGCGCTCTCGATTTCGAGGCTTTGATAAAAATGAGAGTGGTTATGAAAAGAGCGATAAATTTTATAACCTGCAAAGGTAAGTTTTTGGGAACGGACAACCCATTCGCTCTTAAAAAATTGCTATCTTGCGCTCAGGACGGTCAACTCACCTCTCAACTGTCCCTTTTTTCGGATACGCAGACTTCGCTTGAAGTTCTTACGGGGCAATTATGATTATTTTTACTTTTGACGGTACCACGAATGGGTTTTTGACCTGCGTTTTCGAGAGTTATTATAAAAAAATCTTACCGGATCAAATTGTTTTTCCCGGAGTTCAATATTCGCTCGTCGATGAGATCGTCGAGATCCCTACCGACGATCGGAAGGCGGAGAGGGTGCTTCTGTGCATAAAAAAAGCCCGAACGCCATTCGTCTTTCGGGATCTGAAACTATCTTTTAAAAGCGGAGAAGAAAACAAATTTACTGTGGCGTTCAATTACGTTAAACAGGTTATCGACAACAAAGATATAGACGTGTCGACCGATTTCGCAAACCGAGCCGTACTCGATTTCAGCGATTGTTTACGGCGAACATTCAACGAAGTTCACCGTTTTAAAGGTTTTATTCGTTTTTCTCAAACTGCAAACGGTTTTTTCTACGCCCATTACTCACCCGATAACGATATAACCGAACTGTTACTCCCCCACTTTAAAGCGAGATATAAAAATCAAGCGTTTGCGATCCACGACGTAAAAAGAAACGTTCTCGCCCTTTACGACGGAAAACAGTCGAAAATAATTTACGCCGACGACGCGGCGATAACCGTATATTTTTCGGAAGAGGAAAAAACTTTCCGCGACTTATGGAAAACCTATTACGACAGCGTAAATATTCCCGAAAGAAAAAACAGAAAACAAATGATAGGTCATATGCCTCGTAAATATTGGAAAGATCTCCCCGAAAAATACCAATAAAAGGAGTTGTTCGGCGGCAAAACGCAATGACGCGTTAAAAAAGGTATTATCTGCTATTTTGCAAATAATACCTCATAGGATCAACATACCCGTTAAGGCGAAGCAAAGCCCTTGCCAATACAAAAGTATTGGCAAGGGCTTTAACAAAGCATTAACCGCTTTATTACCACTCAAAAAAATATTGATTGGGTATGTTGATCTTATTTTACCTTATTTCGGGCGTGCCGCCGAGTTTTTGTTTTTTCATCCATATTTTCATTACCGCTTTATGGGGAAGTAATTTTACCAAAACCCTTTGGGCGTTGTTTAATTTTCCGTAAACTGAAACGTCTTTTCCTTTGTAAGCGTCCTTTATCGCTTTTTCAACCACTTTTTTCGCGTCGTACATAACGTCGTATTTTATGACTACGGGCTTTTCTTCTCTGTTTATAGCCCTGTCGAAAAACTCGGTTTTCGTCCAATACGGACAAACGGCGGTTACGGTTATTTTTCTGTATTTAAGTTCGAGGTTAAGCGCCCTCGAATACGAGATGACGAACGATTTGCTCGCGGCGTATATGTTTATATAAGGAATAGGCTGAAATCCGGCGCAAGAGGCAAAATTTATTATTTTTGTGCCTTCCGTCATATACGGTAAAGAATAATTTATCATAGACACCATCGCCCTGCAATTCAGGTCGATCATATTAAGTTCAGTTTCGACGGGAATATTTTCATAATGATCGAACTTTCCGAAGCCCGCGCAGTTTACAAGAATTTTCACGCGAGGATTTTCGTCTTGTAATCTCGATCCGAAATCGCGTAACCTCTCGCCGTCGGTAAGGTCGATCTCGATAGGTACGATCTTTGATCTTTCCGATTTGAGTTCTTCAAGCCTGTCTTTCCTTCGGGCTAATACCCATATCTCGTCAACCATTTCCTTTTGGGATATCGAATTAAAAAACTTTCTCCCCATTCCGCTGCTGGCGCCCGTAATAATAATTATTTCCTTACTCATATTTTTTTCTTAAAATATCTCCCTCTTTCAATTCGTATTCGCAGTATATCTTCAATTTTTGCTGAACTATCTTCGCGTCGACGATAGGCTCCCCCGTTTCGTCGAAAATTTTTTCGACCGTAAATTTTTTGTTGAAATTTTCGCCCGGAGTCAATATTTCAAGTTGATAGCCGACTTTGAACCTGTTTCTAATTTCTACGATGAAATGATTTCTTTCGGCGCTCGCCTTATCGACGACCGCGCAGAATACGAATTCTCCCGCAGATTGAGAATTGAAATAATTGACGGTTTCGTCGTTTTTACCGAACGCGTAAGCCGTAGTAAACGCGCGATGATTGGTCTTTACCAATTCGCCGTAATAGTCGGGATTTTCCTTGTATTTGGCTCCGTTTTCGAGGTAGTCGTCCATCGCTCTCCTATACGCGTTTATTACCGTCGCCAAATAATATTCGCTCTTCATTCTTCCTTCTATCTTAAAGGAAAAAACCCCCGCGTCGACCATTTCGTCGATATGATTTATCATATTAAGATCTTTGCTGTTTAATATATAAGTTCCCCTTTCGTCCTGTTCGACGGGATAATAATCTCCCTCTTTGGATCTTTCGCGCAATTCGTAACTCCACCTGCAAGCCTGAACGCACTCGCCCCTGTTGGCGTCTCTTCCGTTAAAATAATTTGAAAGAAGGCACCTGCCGCTATACGAAATACACATAGCCCCGTGCGCGAACGCCTCTATCTGGATCCCCGGACAAAAATCTGCAATCTCCCGTATTTCTTTCAGGGAAACTTCTCTCGCGAGGACAACCCTTTCAAGCCCCTCTTCTTCCCAATAATTCACCGCGTACTTATTGAGAGTATTCGCCTGCGTCGACAAGTGTATTTTCAAAGAGGGCGCGACTTTTTTGCATAGAGAAATAATGCCCACGTCGGTTATTAAAACCGCGTCAACTCCTGCCTTATCAAGAAACACGAGGTACTCTTTCAACTCGTCGAAATCGGAATTTTTAGCAAAAATATTTACGGTAACGTATATTTTAACGCCCCTGTCGTGAGCGTACTTTACCGCATCCGAAATTTCTTCGTCCGTAAAATTATCGGATAACGCCCTTAAAGAAAAGCGCTTGCCACCGATATAAACCGCGTCCGCTCCGTAACAGATTGCCGTTTTGAGTTTTGAAAAATTGCCGGCAGGCGCAAGCAATTCGATTTTTTTCATCTCTTCACCTTTTGTACGATATGCTGACGCCGTCCCCGACGTCCGAGATCGTGGTTATAAAATCGCGATCGGAAGTTATCATATCGAGAAACTTCCGCATATTGTTTTTTATCGTATTAAACCTGTGAGGGGGTTTTACCTCTCCCGTTACATACCCTCTGAAAAGCACGTTATCGGCGAAAAGAACTCCGCCCGTATTCATAATCTTCTTTATCTTCGGGAACAGATCTTTATATTTCGATTTATTGCAATCGAGAAACACGAAATCGAAACCGTTTCCGACATCGTCTATCTTTTCGAGCGCGTCGCCCAAAAATTGATAAACCCTGTTTTCAAGCCCCGCTTTGCGGAAATTTTCCCGCGCGGTAAGAAAAGAGTTTTCCCTGTTCTCGACGGTATACAAAACGGCGTCGGGCAAAGACTTCAACAGAGCGATCCCCGAACAGCCAACCGAAGTTCCCAATTCGAGTATCTTTTTCGGCTGCTTTATATTGGCGATAAGGAGAAGTTCGTTTAACCCGTCCGTCAAAATGGTGGGAACGCCGTCCTCTCTATACGAATTTCTCATCTCGATCAACTCTTTATCGATGGAAAGTTCGGCGTTTTTCTCCAATAAATCTAAAACGAAAGCATTCATTATACCTGCGTTATGACCGGAAGGATCATAGGATTTTTCTTGGTCTTTTTAAAGACGTAATTTCTTAAATTTTTTCTTATGGAATTTCTTATTTCGCTTAAATCGGCGGATGCTTTTAAGTCGAACGCGTTTATGGTTTTGAATATGATCTTTTTGGCTTCCAGAACCTGTTCGTCGGTCAATATCGACCCCTTGTTGATAATGTCGGGGTCGGTCATTATTTCGCCCGTATATTCGGAAACGCAACAAACGGCGACGATGATACCGTCTTCGGACAGATGCTTTCTGTCTCTCACGACGCTTTCGCTGTCGTCGATAGATAACCCGTCGATATATCTCGAACCCGCTTGGAATTGCTCGCCCCTTCTCATACTCTTTTGAGTAAGTTCGACGGTATCTCCTATCTCGCAGATAAGCATATTGTTATCCTTCATTCCTATCGAACGAGCGAGATTGCAATGTTTTTTAAGGTGCCTGTATTCTCCGTGTACGGGAATAAAAAACTTGGGCTTCAACAAGGTATGAAGTATTTTGAGTTCTTCCTGACAAGCGTGTCCCGAAACGTGTATTTTGGTTATCGATTTATAAATTACTTCCGCGCCCTTTTTATAAAGGTTGTTTATAACTTGATATATGCTCCTCTCGTTGCCGGGAATGGGGGAAGCCGAAATGATGATCGTGTCGTTGCTTCCGACCTGTACCTGATTATAATCTCCCGCCGCCATTCTCGTTAGCGCGCTCATAGGTTCGCCCTGACTTCCCGTCGAAATAATGCAAAGATCTTTATCCGCGACGTTTTTTATCTTTTCTATGTCCACGACCATATTTTCGGGAATATTTATTTCCCCGACCTTACTTGCCGCGTCCACCACGTTTAGCATACTTCTTCCCGAAAAAGCGATCTTGCGCTTATGTTTAAAAGCGAGGTCGATTATCTGTTGAAGTCTGTGTACGTTAGTCGCGAAAGTCGCTACTATTATCCGCCTTTTCAAATTGTCCGCGAAAAGGCGATCCAAAGTTTCGCCGACGACGTGTTCGCTCATCGTATAACCTTCTTGTTCGACGTTGGTAGACTCGCACAAAAGAAGGGTTACTCCCCTTTTGCCTATTTCCGAAATTCTCGGAATATCGATCATTTCTCCGTTGATGGGGGTAAGATCGATCTTAAAGTCGCCGGAATGGAAAACGGTTCCTACCGGGGTATTTATAGCGAGAGCGCAACTCCCCGGTATCGAGTGGTTGACGTGAATAAATTCCACCGAAAAACAGCCGAGTTTTACTACCCCGCCCGTTTTTACGCAATTAAGCGTATAATCGTTTACCCTCTGCTCTTTGAGTTTGTGTTCGCAAAGCATCAAAGTCAGTTTTGTTCCGTAGACGGGGGCGTTGACGTCCTTTAAGATATACGGCAGTCCGCCGATATGATCTTCGTGTCCGTGCGTCAACACGATCCCCCTTATTTTGTCTTTATTCTGCACGAGATAGGATATATCGGGTATCACGAGATCTATTCCCGGCATTTCCGCGCTCGGAAAAGTCAACCCCGCGTCTATTACTATAATATCCTTCCCGAATTCAAGGGCGGTCATATTTTTTCCTATCTCGCCTACGCCGCCCAAAAATCTTACTTTTAATTGATTTCTGTTTTTCAAAATATACTCCGATCACGGCTTTTCAAGCCGTTTTTTTAATAATAACACTTTCCGAATGGTTTTCAAAACGGAATTACAAAATAACTGAAAAATAAAAACTCCTTTTTTGACGATTTTAAAAGAATAAAACCGAAAAACGCGGAGGAGGCGTCCTCCGCGTTGAAATCAGTTCTGACTTTCGAGTTCGTTTATCGCCGTTTCTATCTTCAATTTGATCTCGTTAAACTTTACGAGTTTAGCCCTTTCGCCCTCGATAAGCGCTTTCGGCGCCTTCGCAACGAATCCCTGATTATTGAGTTTGCCTTCCGCTCTTTTTATCTCGTTTTCGGCGTTTTCGAGTTCGCCTTTCAGCCTCGATATCTCCTTTTCGAAATCTACCAATTCGCCCAAAGGAACGTAAACTTCTACGCCCGCAAGTATCTTCGATACAGTTTTACCCTCGATCTCGTCTTTGTTTTCAAAGAATTTGATCTCGTTGACGTTTGCAAGTCTTTCTATATAAGTCTTTGCGTCCGCGATCACTTTGCGACGGTCGGTTACGAGATACAGATCGACTTTTACCGACGGCGCGGCGCCCGTTTCAGACCTTATGTTTCTGACCGATTTTACGATTTCCATTATCGTCGACATATTTTCCCTGTCGGTTTTATATCCTTGACGGGAATTGTATTTCGGGAATTCGGAAACCATTACGCTTCCCTCCGCGCCGGGGATCTTGGAATAAATTTCTTCGGTAACGAAAGGAATAAAGGGATGAAGGAGTTTAAGAATTGTTTTAAGAACGTAGCACAACGCGCTCGCCGTATCGATTTTCTTCTTTTCGTCGTCGCCGTATAAAGACGGTTTGCAAAGTTCTATATACCAATCGCAGAAATCCGACCAGACGAAATCCTGCAACGACGCGCAGGCAAGTCCGATATCGTATTTTTCCATATTTACCGTAACTTCCCTTACGATCGAGTTGAGTTTGGAAATTATCCATTTGTCGGCGAGAGAAAGTTTGATCTCCGACAATTCGGTTTTGATCTCCTTGCCTTCGCAATTCATCAAGACGAATCTCGAAGCGTTCCAGATCTTATTTATATAGTTTCTGCACCCTTCGAGTTTTTCGGGAGAATACCTCACGTCGTTCCCCGCCGAAATACCGTTGAGCAAACAATAACGAAGAGTATCGGCGCCGTACTCGTCTATTATAACGAGCGGATCGATACCGTTTCCGAGAGATTTACTCATCTTCCTGCCTTGCGAATCTCTTACTATACCGTGGATCAGAACGTCCTTAAAGGGTATCCTTCCCATATGTTCGATACCGCTGAATATCATTCTCGCAACCCAGAAGAAAATTATATCGTAACCGGTAACGAGGACGTCGGTAGGATAAAAATATTTTAAATCTTCGGTGTTTTCGGGATAACCGAGCGTCGAAAACGGCCAGAGCGCCGAACTGAACCAAGTATCGAGAACGTCTTCGTCCTGAACGAACTTACCGTTGCCGCATTTCGGACAAACGGCGGGCGTTTGCTTATCTACGACGATCTCTCCGCAATTTTCGCAGTAATACGCCGGGATCCTATGCCCCCACCAAAGTTGACGGGAGATACACCAATCCTTTATGTTTTCCATCCAATTATAGTAAATTTTCGAAAATCTCGACGGAATAAACTTAATGCTCTTCTTCTTTACGGCGGTTATCGCGGGTTTCGCGAGTGTTTCCATCTTTACGAACCATTGTTTGGAAACGATAGGTTCGATCGTGTTATGGCACCTGTAACAATGACCGACGTTGTGAACGTGCGGCTCGATTTTTACGAGATTTCCGCTTTGTTTAAGATCCTCAACGATCGCCTTCCTGCATTCGTATCTGTCCATTCCGCAGTATTTTCCGGCGTTTTCGTTCATTACTCCCCCGTCGTCCATAACTCTTACGACTTCGAGGTTATGTCTTAATCCCACTTCGAAGTCGTTAGGATCGTGCGCCGGGATGATCTTGACCGCTCCCGTTCCGAACTTCATATCGACGTAATCGTCGCAAACCACGGGGATCTCTTTGTTTAAAATTGGCAAAATAAGCGTCTTTCCGACGATATTTTTATATCTCGGATCTTTGGGGTTGACGGCGACGGCGGTATCTCCGAGCATTGTTTCCGGACGCGTCGTCGCAACGACTATATAATCGTCGCTTCCCTTTACGAAATATTTAAGATGCCAAAAATTAGAAGGCTCTTCGGCGTATTCGACTTCGGCGTCGGAAAGCGCCGTTTTGCAACTCGGACACCAATTTATGATTTTTTTACCTTGGTATATCAACCCTTTACGGTAAAGATTTACGAATACTTCTTTTACGGCTTCCGAACGCTTTTCGTCCATAGTAAACGCAAGCCTCGACCAATCGCAGGAAGATCCCAGCCTCTTTAACTGTTCGACTATTCTTCCGCCGTACTTCTCTTTCCAAGCCCAGGAACGCTTTAAAAACTCTTCCCTTCCCACGTCCTCTTTGGAAAGTCCTTCGGCTCGGAGTTGATCGACTATCTTTACTTCGGTCGCGATAGACGCGTGATCGGTCCCCGGAAGCCAGAGGGCTTCGTATCCCTGCATTCTTTTAAATCTGATTATGCTGTCCTGAATGGATTCGTCCAACGCGTGTCCTATATGAAGTTGTCCGGTAATATTCGGCGGCGGAATAACGATAGTAAAAGGTATTTTTTTCTCGTTCGGCGTCGCTTTGAAATATCCCTTATCTTCCCAATCCTTATAGATCTTTTCTTCGAAGTCTTTAGGATTGTAAGTCTTTGCCATATCCATAAACATATCTCCGTTTGCGAGCGTCTTTATTTTTTACGCCCGAATATTTTACAATAAGTAGTAAAATTTATTATATACTTTTTTTCAGCCGTTGTCAAACGAAAAAACGCAGGCATAGTATATAATATATTTATTTTTAAAGGAGAATATATGAAAAAAATAATAAACGCAGTCGTTTTATGCGCGGCGATACTTATATCTACGGTTTGTTGCGCCACGCCTAAGAAAGACACTACAACGACCATCAGACTTAACGAAGTTACTCATTCCGTATTTTACGCTCCCCTTTATCTCGCTATCGAGAAAGGCTTTTTCAAAGACGAAGGCGTCGAGATCGAACTGACTAACGGCGGGGGCGCCGACAAAGTTATGACCGCCCTTTTATCAAACGGCGCGGACATAGGACTTATGGGCGTCGAAGCGACGATATACGTCGTCAACGAAGGCAAAAAAGACAGCCCGAAGGTTTTCGCCCAACTGACCAAACGCGACGGCTCTTTCCTGATTTCAAGAAAGGAAGAACCCGACTTCAAATGGGAAGATCTCGAAGGCAAAACCATCATAGCAGGCAGGACGGGAGGCGTTCCCGCGATGACATTTGAATACGTCGTAAACAAACACGGTCTGTTCAACGGAACCAACGTAACTTTAAACAACGAGATCGCGTTCAATATGATGGGACCGTCGTTTGAAAGCGGAGTCGGCGACTACACCACTTTATTCGAACCCACCGCTTCCGAATATCAGAACGCGGGCAAAGGTTTTATAGTCGCAAGCGTAGGAAAAGAGAGCGGCGAGATCCCTTACACCGCTTTTACGGCGCTCGACAGTTATCTTCAAAACAATAAAGACACGGTAAAAAAATTCGTCAGAGCAATGTATAAAGCGATCAAACACCTCGCCGAAACGGATGAAAAAACGGTTGCCGAATCGATCGTCGGACAGTTCCCGTCAACTCCCGTTTCTTCCATAGAAAACGCGCTTAAAAGTTATAAAAAAATAGACGCCTGGATGACGGATATGCAGATGACCGAAAGCGCACTCGACAACTTACAGACGGTAATGCAAAACGCAGGAGAACTCAAAGAAAAGGTTTCCCTCGATAAAATCGCCGACAATCAATTTGCGATCGACGGATATAAAGAAGTTTACGCGTAGAAAAAACGAAAAGATCTCCGAGTTGATCGGACGTCCTTTCAAGGAGGTTTCAAAAGATGAAAACAATTCTGAAACTCGAAAGCGTTTCGCTTTCATATCACACCAAAGACGGAGAAGTTCCAGCCCTTAAAAACGTATCGTTTGAAGTCAAAAGCGGCGAATTCGTTTCCGTCATCGGCCCTTCAGGTTGTGGAAAAACGAGTATATTATCACTTATCGCGGGCTTGATAAAACCAGATGAAGGAAGGATCGTATTCAACGAAAAAGAAGTAAAAAAACCGGATAAAGCAATAGGATATATGCTGCAAAGGGACGAACTGTTCCCTTGGAGAACGATCGAACAAAACGTTTTTTTACCGCTTGAAATAAGCAAAAACAAAGACGCTTCGAGAAAAAAAGAAGTACTGTCGTTACTCGACAAATACGGACTTAAAGATTTTAAAAGATCCTATCCCCAACAACTTTCGGGGGGAATGAGGCAAAGGGCCGCTCTTATTCGGACGCTCTCGACTTCCCCCGATCTTCTACTTTTAGACGAACCCTTCTCCGCCCTCGATTATCAAACCCGACTCGCCGTCTGCGACGACGTTTATTCGATAATAAAAAACGAAAATAAAACCGCGGTTTTGGTAACTCACGATATTTCCGAAGCGATCGCGACTTCGGACAAAATAATCGCGCTGACCAAAAGACCTTCGTCCATTCTCGACATACACGTTACCGAAACGGATAAGACGCTCTCACCTTTAAAGAGAAGAGAGGACGCCAATTTCGGAAAAACGTTTGAAATTCTCTGGAGGGAACTTAACGATGAAAACTAATGAAAAACGATCGGAAAAACAAGCGCTTTATCTTAAAAAAATCAAGAAGAACAAAATTTTCGTCAATATTTTGAGGGTTCTTATCGCCGTGATTTTTTTCGGACTATGGGAATTGGCGACGGACCTCGAGATCATAGACGGTTTTCTGATGAGCAGCCCTTCGAGGATAATAAAGACGATCGGCGAACTGCTGGCGGACGGAAGTCTTTACGTCCACGTCTTTACGACGCTATACGAAACGCTTGCGGGATTTATTCTCGCCACCGTCGTCGGAACTACCGTCGCTCTCGCAATGTGGTGGTCGGAAAATTTCAGAAAAATAATCGAACCGTATATAATCGTACTGAACGGACTTCCGAAAATTGCTTTGGGTCCCATAATAATCGTATGGTTCGGAAACGGAATAAACTCCATTGTTTTTATGGCGTTTTTAACCGCGGTCATCGTTACGACGATAACAATGATAAACGGATTTTTGGCTTGCGAAAACAGCAAAATCATGTTGCTGAAAAGTATGGGGGCGAACAAATTACAAATACTTACCAAATTGGTGCTCCCGTCTTCCCTGCCGACGTTTATCTCCTGTCTGAAAATAAACGTAGGTATGGCGTGGATAGGATCGATCATAGGAGAATATCTGACTTCGAGGCAAGGAATAGGTTACCTTATAGTGTACGGCGGTCAGGTGTTTAAACTCGATCTCGTTATGGCAAGCACTTTGATTTTATGCCTTCTCGCGGGTGTAATGTACGCTCTCGTATCTTTGGCGGAAAAACTTTTCCTGAAAAAATACTGAAAAATATATATACCAATCCCAAAACTCCGATAAACGGGTAAAAATAGTTTACGATAGCCCCAAACCCGAATTTTGACAAAAAAAGCGTAATCAAAAACAAAAGAAAACATTTTGCGAAATAGTATTTTTTACCGAAAAGCGAAATAGCCGAATAATAAGAACACACCAACGTGGAATATATCCCGACAAAACAAATCGTGTTTATTAACCGATAAAACACGTCGTTTCCCGACGCGAGAGAAACGAGAGGCATAGTTTCAAGCCGCGATCCCCTGAAAACGATGGCGGCGGAAATCAAAAAAATAAAGAAAGTCAATATCAACGAAACAAATAAACTTAAAATCAAATTGCCTTTTTTCGAAAATTTGACACCCGTAGACTTTAAGACAGGAAGGGACAAAAACACGTTAAGGCAAACGTAGACGAGAGGGGAATGAAGGAAATTCATTCCCCTCTCGGACGAAAAGACGTTTACGGATAAAAAGCATTCCGCTTTACAAACCGAAAATAAAGTTGCGAATAAAACCACTAACGAGATCGGTATGAAAACCAAACTGAAACCATTTACAAAACCCATCCCCCTCGCAGATATAAAAAACGCAATAATCGCTGAAATAATCACAAATATTTCAATGTTTTCCGTTTGTCGTAAAAACGAAATACCGCAAAATAATTCCCTAAGTCCCGACACCATACAAGACGAAATGATAACGTTTGCGCAAGCGGAAATATTCACGAACGCTCCGCCGCTTCCATCGCCGCTTTTAAGAGCGAAATAAAAACAATAGGAGAAAACGAGAAAGGAACAGTAACAAAGCGACAGGGAAAAATCGTCGCAAAAAAAAGTCGCGATCTCCCTACCCGTTATGAACCCCGCGCCTATCACGTTTCCGATGATCGAAAAGAGCGAACCTAAAAACAAAAAAAACTTTCGCATAGTAAAAGTTATGCGAAAGGCGTATTTTTAATTACAAGTCGGAGTTTAATTTCCCTTTATTATTTTAAAAGTTTTATCCGATGAAAAATCCCTCGTATCCGAATATTCCCCGCCGAACTCCTCTATTCCGAGTTTTAACTCCTTAAAATCGGCATATTTTATACCGTCGTCTTTTATCGCTTCTTCAAAAAGGGGCAACGCCCTATCGTCGCCGTATTTGGTCAGATAAGAAGCGTAAAGGGCTATTTCGTTTTTATGAGATAAAAATTCGTCCCGAAGTATTCCGAACACGTCGTCGTCAGGAGAACAATTCGCCAGAATTTCGACGAGATATTTTTTTATCTCTCCGGCTTGATCATACTTTTCAACTATTTCATCCTTTACAAGATCGGCGTTATCGCATAAAGTTTCGGTAATGAGTTCGGCTAAACTGTCGCCCGCCTTTCCGGAAAGCAATATTTCAAGATACTTTTTCACCGCTTTAACGCTGCCTATCGAATTAAGTATATTTACGCAATAAACCGACAATTCGTCGTTTTCGGGGTTTACGCAATCTATCAGCCCGTCCTCGACCGAATTTCTCCTTTCCAATTCGTCGCATAAGAAATCGGAAGGCGAAACGCCGGTCAAAACGCAAGTTTTTAATTCTTCTATCAACTCTTCGTCCTTCTTTTCCGAAAAATAATCAACGGGCGACTTCCCTTCGAGTTCAGCGAGAGGCGTTTTCCCGAAATCCCCGAATATTTCGGAAATTTTATCTTCAAGTTGGTCTTCGGTATACTTTCCGGCGTTTTCCGCAAGATATTTTCTTAAAAATTTTTCAAACAAATTGTCAATATCTATCATCTTCTTCTCCGTTTAGTTCGTTCAATATCCTTTGAACGCTTTTTTTATTCGCGTCGAAATATTTATACTCAAAATCGGGCTGACGGAAACCGACCATTCCCGAAGTGATATATATAGCGCACCCAAGGGGTATAATATCGTCCGAGCCGATAACTATTTTACTTTTTTGCGCCTTTTCGAACAATCTGACAGTCGCGGAAAGCAATTTTTTACAATCGTCGCTCACCATAGACATTCTTCCGAAAGCGTAGGCGTACGCCTTTACGAACAGATCGGCGTATTCTCCTTCGATCTGAGGTATCTTTAACTGTATTTTCTTAAAAATACCGCCGTATACGACGCAATATTTACCCGTAAAACCCTGTTCGCACAAAAAAGATATAATTCTGTATTTAACGTCGTCGGACACGCTTGGATCTATCAAAGCGTCCTCTATTACGGGCATAAGTTTTTTCATTTTATAGGCTATTATGATGATCGCGGCGGCGAGTTGGATAGAACGTTCGTTCGTCGCTTTAAACGCCCATTCCGCAATCTCGCCAAATTCCGACGCCGTAACTTCGCTCTCCCGTTTTCCGATAGACGAAAAAACTTTTTTGATGATCGATATTCGCCTCTCGCTCTCCTTTTCAGGCAAGTCGAAAGAAAGGCTTATTTTCTCAAAATTTTCCTTGCCGCGCAGGACTTTTTCCATATATCTCAAATAATATTTCGCAACGGGACTTTCCGTTATTATATAGGCGTTTCTCATCATATCCGACGCGGATGAAATATCGCCATTATTAAAGGTCAATACGGCGGAAATATAGTACGCGTTGGCGGTATAAGAAATATCGAATTTCTTTTCTTTTATCAAAGCCAAAGCGTCGTCGTACAAGCCGAGGTCGCACAAAAGGTTGATTTTTCTGTAATTTTCGTCGCCGTCGCCTTCATACCCTTTCAATATCTCAATATATTCGGCTATCCCGTCGATATCTCCGAGCCTTGAACAAATATTTATCGCCAAATTTAAAGAGTGAACGCTTACTTCGCCGTTTTTGATAGCGAGATCTACGTCGCTTACGGCGCGTTCGTTTTCCCCGAGATTAAATTCGGCGTAAGCCTTTTCTACCAGCGCCTCAAAGTACAATTCGCTATTTCTGCCTATTAAGTTGAATTTTTCGATCGCCTCCGCAAATCTGTTTTCCGCTATTAAAACTTTTCCGTCGAACAGGTTGTCGTCGTCAATATCTATTTGTTTTTTGGGATAAGCCACTTTGTACATATCCCTTTTCTGTTCTTGCAATTCGAGATAATAATCTTCTAAAACGCTCGAAAACACCATCTCGTCCGTAACGCCCGTCTTAATTTGCTTGTTGAAATAATACCCGGCGAGATCGTCGTTATTCAAAAAATAATAATTCGCGCCCAGCGCGTTATAGGCTTCGCAATAATATCTTTCGGATGAATATCTTAAATATTTATACCAATACGAAATAGCCGTTTCGAACATATTCATCTGTGTGTATACGTCGGCTATCTGAGCGATAACTTCGGGATCTTTGTACTTACGGTCTTCGTAATGAAGGGATGACAACGCTCCGACGTAATCCTCTTTATCCCTTCTTTCGTAGGCAAGATCGGAGATCCTTTCCCAATCTCTCGTAAATTTAATTATCTTTTCTTTCATAATTCAAACAACTTCAACACGTCCTCTTCGGCGTATTCGTATTTTTTGTCGCAAAACTCGCAATTTACCTCGACTTTCCCCACGCTTTTTATGGTATCGAGAAGTTCTTCCTTGCCCAAGGTCAACAAAACGCCGTCGATATACTTTTTGCTGCAATTACACTTATATTCGGTATGATATTCTTCGAAAGAATACTCTCCGAAATACTTTTCGCATATTCCCTTTCCGCCAATTTCCGATATAAGCCCGCTCACGTTTGCGAAGCGACTTATCTCGTTTTCGATCTTCGAAATATTAGTTTCCGAACACCCGGGCAACGGCTGAATGACCACGCCGCCGGCGCCGACGCATTTCCCGTCTTTTCCGATCAGAACGCCGAGCGCGATCGCCGTCGGCTGCTGTTCGCTGTAAGCGTAATACGCGGCGAAATCTTCGGCGATCTCTCCGCTTACAAGATCACATCTCCCGACGTAAGGCTCTTTCAGCCCCATACTCTTTACGACGGTCATATATCCTTCGTTCCCGACTATAGCCGCAACGTCGAGTTTGCCGTTTTGTTTTAAAGGCGCGTCCGCAAAAGGATTATCTATCCTTCCCCTGACGTTGAGTTTGCTGTCGCACGAAGTAATTATCGTTCCGCCCGCCCCGTTTCCTTTTATCGTAACGGAAAGGCGATCGCCTTCGTTTTTAAGCCCCGTCGACATAAACGCGGTCGCGGTAAGCGTTCTCCCGAGCGCCGCGGCGCAAACGGGAGTCAATTTATGATATTTTATAGCCGTATTGACAACGTCGGTCGTTTCGAGAACGCTCAACGACGCTTCTCCGTCAAAAATTAAAGTTTTGTATATTTTTCCCATTAAGATAAAACCCCGACGTCCGATTTTTATTTTTTTATAGCGACAAAATTTATTTTTAAACTTTTTGGATGGGGGTATTCGCCGTTTTCATCGTAAATTTCGGCAATTTCAAAACCGGCGTTGCAAAGCCCCTCTTTAATTTTTTCAAGGGTGTGAACGTATTGAGTCTGACTTTCGTCAAACCTCTCGTATTTATCGCCTTTTAAAACGAAAAAAGTAAGATCCATATCCACGCTTTCGTCTTTAAGCGTATTGAACCACAAATAGGTTACGTCGTCGTAATCTTCCGCGAACAAATTGTTTCCGATAATCGTTTTGAGTTTATATTCGGACGAAACGTCGAAAATGAGCGTTCCCCCTTTGACGAGGTTCTCGGAAGCCCTTAAAAACGCCTTGGGCAATTCGCTTTGATCGAGATAATTATATCCGTCGTTAATAACCGTGATAAATCCTACTTTTTTCAGAGGTTTAAACGTCTTTATATCTCCGATCAGAAATTGTATCTGCAAATTCTCTTTCGCCGAATTGTTCTTCGCCTGATTGAGCATTTCCGCGCTTTTATCGACGCCGCACACGTCCGCGCCGACGCGTTTCAACGCCCGCGTAAAATAGCCGCTTCCGCAACCGAGATCGACGCCCGTTATCTTAGGTGCGTATTTTAAAACCTTATTACAGATCGACTGCGACCATTTCTCATAGTCGCAGTCAACGGAAAATTTCTCGTAAAAAGGAGCGATCGCGCTATACGCGGCTCCCTTTTTATTATTCGTTTTCATTTCCGTCGCTATTCGTCGCGTTTTCGTCCGCGCCGTCGCCTTCCTGCTCTTTAAGGAGATCTTCGAAAGTCGCGGGTTGATTTTCGCCGTCGTTTTTATGCTCTTCGGCGTACTTATCGCTGTCCTTTCTCATCGCCTCTTTGGTTTCTTCGAGTTTTTCAAGGTCTTTACGGCTGAAAGTCGCGGGCAATTCGTAAAGTTCCACTTCGTAATCGGTTATAGGCTTGACCGCTCTGCTCGAATACTTCGATTTTTCGATCGCCATACTCTCTCCGTCGTCGTCGCTCGCCGAAACGGGTTTATAAATACCTCTGTTCTTTTTCGCCCCCGGAACCTTATCGTTGATATATTTATCGAAAACCCATTGCGAATAATCGGTCCAAACGAGCATAAAAAGCGAAAATCCCCAGATCCCGCACAAAATCACGCCGATAGTTACCAAAATCGAGATCCCGCTGAACAAAAGCAAAAACCAGACGAGAGCGAAAAGCGCGAAAAACAAGTTGAGCGGGAAAAGGGCTATCGTAAGGATAAACGCGTTCTTTATAAGATGAAGGAATTTGAGTTTATAGGTTACGCCGAGAGAGAGCATATACAAAAGCATAATCGTTGCGAAAACCATTACGACGTACGAAAATACCTGCATAACTATAAGAAGCCACTTCACGCCCACCCTGCCGTCGATAAGTACGGAAGCCATATTTACCGAAAGCACGGACAAAACCATAATCACCGTATAAAAAACGAGAGAGAACAAAACTACGAAAAAGTTTTGTTTGATCCCCTTACGGAAATCGGCGCCTATCATAACGCCTTCCGCCCAAACCATATTTTTTACGACCTGCATTCCGCCCGACAATCCTACGGCAGCCACAATAACGCCGATAATTATATACTTGAACGTTTCCTGATTCAACGACAAAGTCAGTTGCGATTCAAGGGCGACCGTTCCCGGATAATAGGGATATCCCCCGCCGAGATTTTGCGCGAAAGGATAAACGGAGATCTGATAAGTCTGCATCAGATACCTGAGCAAAAATATAGCGATCAAAGGAATAAAAAATAATAAGGTCAACCAATTAAGACCGAATAGTTTTCCCAAATTATTTTTAAAAACGTCCCAGCCGAGTTCCCACCTGTTCGTCGGGAGCGTCGACCTCGCGTAAGTTTCCGACCTTTCCGGGCCGTCTATAAGTCTTGCGATCAAGCCTTTCTTTTTTGCCATTTCTAATTTCTCCTCTCGATAAGCGGTAGCCGAATGAAAACGTATACAAATACGCCGAGCGCGAATTTGCCGAAATTCGCCGAAATTCAGTCGTTATAACGAGTTCGATCTTATTTTCATTCGGCTACGCTATGTAATATAATATTTTTTTTATAATATAATATACTATACAATATATTTAAATAAATTTCAAACGTTTTCAAATAAAAAACGGAAAATCATCAACATTTCACAAAAAAAGAGGTAAAAAATGAAAACGACGATATTTACGGGCGTCGCAACGGCCCTGTACACCCCGATAACCGACGATAAGATAAATTACGAAGAACTCAACGAAAATATTCTCTCTCAGATAGAAAGCGGAATCTCGGCAATAGTCCTTCTCGGCACGACGGGGGAAGCGCCCACGGTTACGGACGAAGAAAGGGAAAAAATCATCGAAATCGGCATAAAATACAAAAAGAGAATAAAAATAATTATCGGTTGCGGCTCGAATTGCACCAAAAAAGCGAGAGAACTCGCAAGGCAAGCGAAAGATCTCGGCGCGGACGGCGTTTTATCGGTTACGCCCTATTACAACAAATGTTCTCAGGAAGGCTTATTCGAACACTATAACGAGATCTCAAAAGAAAATATCCCGTTTATTTTATATAACGTGCCTTCGAGAACGGGGGTAAACGCCGAGCCGGAAACAATTTTAAGGATAAGCCGACTTGAATCTTTTGCGGGCGTAAAAGAAGCCTCGACGGATAAATATCAGATAAAAAAACTATTCGCCGTATCAAACGGAGATTTTGACGTGTATTCGGGAAACGACAGGTTAAACGGATTTTTTTCTTCGCTTGACGCAAGCGGATACATATCGACTTTATCAAACGTAATTCCTTTAAAAATCGTTGATTACTTCAAGGATTTTAAAAAATATTATAACGGAGAAAACAAAGACGTTTTATCCCCTTTTTACGATTGTCTTGACAAGGAGATAAACCCGGTCGCGATCAAGGCTATCGCTGAAATTTTAGGTAAAAAAGGCGCGGAATTAAGGCTCCCGCTAATTCACGCGACCAAAGAAAATCGCAATTTTTTTTACAGGGTTTTAAAAGAAAACGATATTATATAAGGAGAAGAAATGAAAAGATTATTGATCAGCGGAATTAACGGAAGAATGGGAAGAAGCGTTTCGGAATACGCAAGGAACGAAAATTTTAACGTCGTCTGCGGAGTTGACAAAAAAATTATAGGAAACGTCGACTGTCCCGTATACAAAAACTTTTCGGAAGTAAGAGATTACGTCGACGTTATAATAGATTTTTCCAGCGCGGAAAACCTCGACGACCTTTTGACTTTCGCGACCCAAACAAACACCCCGGCGGCAATTTGCGTAACGGGTTTTAACGACGAACAATTAAAAAAAATAAACGCGGCTTCCGAAACGCTGCCGATCTACCTCTCCCCCAACACCTCGCAAGGCGTAAACCTTTTAAAGAAGATATGCAAGACAATTTCAAGTTCGCTCGGAGATTTCGAAGCGGAGATCATAGAAACTCATCACAAGAATAAGGCGGACGCCCCGTCGGGAACGGCAAAATTACTTTACGAAGAAATAGCGAACCAAAAAAATTTCCCCGTTTACGGAAGAACGGGGAAAAGAAAAGAAAACGAAATTGGCTTGCATTCCGTAAGAGGCGGAAACGCTTTCGGCGAACACGAATGTAAATTTTTCTTCGGAAACGAGTGTATTTCCGTCAAACATACGGCGTTTTCATCGTCCGTATTCGCGATAGGCGCCCTAAAAGCGGCGAGATATATTTTGGGAAAAACTCCCGGATTATACAATTCTTACGACTACTGAACTTACGAAAACCTCGCCAGAAAGCGAGGTTTTATTCGTTTAAAAAATCGTAAACCGAATTTATTATTTTGTCGGAATAATCACTGTTTTCGGCGTTTAATGGAAGAAGATTACGAGTTCGTTTAAAAAACGTTATCTGTCTTTTAGCGTATCTTCTCGAATTCGCCTTTATTTCGTCCAAAGGCATCTCTTCTCCGTTTAAAATCGCTCTTGCGGTTTCTTTATAGCCAATACCCTGCATACATTGCATTTCGACGGTTACTCCCTTTTCGAGCAAGCCGACGACTTCTCTTTCCAATCCGTTTTCGAACATTTCGTCTACCCTTCTGTCGATCCTCGAATACAGCACAGACCTTTCGAAAACGGGCGTCAACGCGACGAAATCATAACGCGGGGTCAACTCGTCTTTTATTTCCGACTTTTTTACTCCCGTCGTTTCGTATATTTCCAAAGCCCTTACAACTCTCACAACGTCGTTCGGGTGTAATTTCTTCGCGGTTTCCCCGTCCGTTTCTTTTAACAGACCGAAGAGGTATTCTTTTCCTTTTTCTTTAAGTATTTCTTCGTATTTTTCACGAATTTCGGGGGAAGCGGAATGGTTTCCGTAACTCAATTTATATAAAATCGAATTGACGTAAAAACCCGTACCCCCGCAAACTATGGGAAGTTTACCTCTTGAAATTATATCCTCGACGATTGGAATCGCCGATCTCTCGAAATCGGACACCGAAAAACTATCGAAGGGAGATACCACGTCGATCATATAGTGTTTGGCTCTCGCCAACTGCTCTTTCGTCGGCTTCGCCGAACCGACGTCAAGCCCCCTGTAGATCGCGACCGAATCGGCTGAAACGATCTCTCCGTTGAATTTTTCGGCTATATCGATCGCGACGGCGGTTTTGCCCGCCCCCGTAGGACCGCAAACTACCACGATTTTTTTTAAACTATTCTCTTGAACCATTTATCGATTTCCGTTCTGGTTATTTTAACCGAAATAGGTCTGCCGTGCGGACATTTCAAACTGAGGTCGTAATTTATGTCTTTAAGCAGGCTTTCAATTTCTCCTTCGCTCAATATTTTCCCCGATTTTATCGCCGCCTTACACGCCTTTTGAGCCAACCTGTCGTATATTGCGTCGGGAACGTCGAGTTTTTTCAGCCCCAAATCGGACAAAACGTCGTCGAAAAACTCTTTTACGTCGAAATTTTCAAAAAGGTATGGGATCGAATACACTTTATATAAATTATCGTCGTCTTGTTCGATCTCGAAACCCATTTTTTCGAGCGTTTGGATCTTTGTGTTTAAAAATCTCGCTTCGGTTTCGTTAACTCTCAAATCAAACGGAATAAGCGTCGACTGTTTTGCTACTCCGCCCTCTTTAAAATCCTTCATAAACCTGTTGAAAAGCAACCTTTCGTGAGCGGCGTGCTGATCTATGAGATAAATATCCCCATCTCTTTCGAGAATTATATAAGTTGTCAAAACCTGCCCGACGATCCTGTAACCGCCGTTCACTTTCATTTCTTCCTGTTTTGCCTTCTTCGCTTCCTCTTCCGCCGCTTTTTTTCTCTCGAGTTCTTCGATATATTTTTTATTTTCGGCAAAGACGTCCTCTATTTCCTTATCGTTTTTCTCTCTTTCATCGTCGTCCGAATTTAAAACGAAAACGGAATCGGATCCTTCTCCGAACAAAGAAAACCCGCTTTTTTCGCTGCTTTTTTTCACGTCGGAAAGAGTAATTCCCCTCGCCTTCTCCGCAAGATCGGCGTAATCGTATCTCCTTGAAGTACCCGACGCAGGATCTCTTTCTTTTTTGTCGTTACCAAACCCGCCGTTTTGTTTTTCTCCGTCCTTTTCTCCAAACGAAAGACCCGACGAAATGTTTTTGTCGGCAAATTTTTCGACGGTCGGCGGCTCGGAAATATCGTTGAGATATTTATTTATCACTGAATATATCGTTCCGTATACTACTTGATTATCGACAAATCTGACGTCCGTCTTATTGGGGTGAACATTAACGTCGACGAATTCGGGATCGACTTCTATGAAAAGAACGTAAAAAGGATATCTCCTTTTCATCAAAAAGGGCGCGTAAGCGTTATGAATAGCCGTCTGAACGGTGTTGTTGACGACGTATCTGCCGTTTAAAATGACCGTTTGGTAAGTCCTGTTCGGCTTTGTATAATCGGCTTTTCCTATAAGCCCGAATATCCTCATACCATTCTTTACCGTATCTACCGAAATACAATTTTTGACCGTTTCGTAACCGTAAATTTCGATCGCGTTTTCACTTAATCCGCCGCCGAAACTTTGCAAGACGGTTTTCCCGTCTATATTCAGCGTAAAGGCGACTTCGGGTTTAGCGAGAATAAGCCTCGTCATAATATTCTGTATATCGGCTTCCTCGGTCTTTTCCGGTTTTAAAAATTTAGCCCTTGCGGGAGTGTTATAAAAAAGACTTTCCACCGAAACGCAGGTCCCTTCGTCGGAAGCGAATATTTCGGGATCGGAAACCTCTCCTTCTCTCGCCTTGACGCTATAACCGTCCGCGGCGCCCTTCGCTTTAGAAGTCAGTATCATATTGGAAACGGCGGCGATCGAAGGTATCGCTTCCCCCCTGAAACCGAGGGTGGAAATATTTTCAAGATCTTCCGCTTCCTTTATTTTACTCGTCGCGTGCGGCATAAAAGCCTTTTTCATTTCGCTTTTTTCGATACCGCACCCGTTATCTTTAACCTGGATCAGATCTTTGCCGCCGTTGTAAACGTCGACTTCGATTTTCGTCGCGCCCGCGTCGAGCGAATTTTCGACGAGTTCTTTAACGACCGAAAACGGCCTTTCGACCACTTCGCCCGCAGCGATACGATTGTATACCTTTTTATCGAGAATGTTTATGAAAGGCATCAGTGTATTTTCTCCTTTAATTCAGATATAAGCCTTAAAGCGTCGAGAGGCGTCATTCCGTTTACGTCGACGCTTTTTATTATCTCCTCGACTTCCGAAACTTTTTCTTCGACGAAACTCTCTTCCGAAACCATATCTTCTTCGGGGATCTTTCTGTTCAAATCGTTCTTTTCAAGATCTTTAAGTATCTTCTTAGCCCTTTGAGTTACGCTCGACGGGATCCCCGCAAGCGAGGCGACTTCGATACCGAAACTTTTGTTGGCGCTTCCCCTCGCGATCTTCCTTAAAAACACTATGGAATCCCCGGATTCTTTGACGGAAACCTTATAGTTCTTTACCCCTTCGAGAACGCCTTCGAGTTCGGAAAGTTCGTGATAATGAGTTGCGAAAAGGGTTTTTGCCTTAATTTTAAGGGCGATATATTCGACCACCGACCAAGCGATACTCAGCCCGTCGTAAGTACTCGTTCCTCTTCCGACCTCGTCGAGGACGAGCAAACTTTTTGACGTCGCGTTTTTTATTATATCCGCGACTTCCGTCATTTCGACCATAAAAGTACTTTGGTCGAAAATAAGGTTATCGCTTGCCCCTACCCTCGTAAATATCTTATCCACTATCGGGATCTCCGCCGATTTCGCAGGCACGAAACTGCCGATATGAGCCATAAGCGTTATAAGCGCTATCTGTCTCATATACGTACTTTTGCCCGCCATATTCGGTCCCGTGATTATCATTACCCTGTTTTCTTGGTTATCCAAAACGGCGTCGTTAGGAACGAAAGGATCGCGTTTTACCTCTTCGACGACGGGATGCCGTCCTCCAACGATATTAAGCGGACTTTCCGCGCTCGTGATTTCAGGGCGAACGTAACCGTTTTTCTTTGCGATCACAGCGAAAGAAACCAACGTATCCAACTTTGCCAACGCTCTCGACGTTTCAATGAGTTGTTTAAGGTTTTTGGAAAGCAATTCCTTTATTTGCTCGTAAATTAACATTTCCCTTTGGATCGCTTTTTCTTCGCTTGCCAAAACCTCTTCTTCTACCCCTTTCAATTCTTCGGTTATGTATCTTTCGGAGTTTGTCAGCGTCTGCTTTCGTATATAATCGTAGGGAACGTATTGTTTGAAAGAATTAGTGATCTCTATATAGTAGCCGAAAACTTTATTGTACGAAATTTTAAGATTTTTTATGCCCGTTCTCTTTTTTTCGCGTTCTTCGATCCCGCTGATATAATTCGTCGCGTTGTTTTTGGCGTTTCTGAAATGGTCGAGTTCCTTATCGAAGCCTTCTTTTATAAATCCGCCGTTTTTATTTACGATAGTCGCCTTTTCGTCGATCGCCCGCAAAAGCAATTTTCCTATCTCCGACATATCCTTTAACGAGCGGTTGACGTCCTGCAAAACTTTACTTTGCGAGCCTAATAAAATCATCTTTATATTAGGAACGGCGATCAGCGACTCCGCAAGTTCTCGGCATTTCTGGGGAACGATATTACCCGTTGCGACTTTTCCGCAAAACCTCTCAACGTCGAATACGAATTTCAGTTGCTCTATAAGCCCCGCCCTTAAAACGGCGTTGTTATACAGTTCTTCCACGCCGTCAAGACGATAATTTATCTCTCCGATATCCTGAAGCGGAGAAAGTATCCAACTCGACAGATTTCTCGCCCCCATAGAAGTAAGACATTTATCCAAAAGCCAAAACAACGAACCGTAACGCTTTCCGTCCCTCATTGCCCTTACGAGTTCGAGGTTTCTTATCGCGGAAGAATCGAGTTCCATTCGCTCTTCATTGTTTTCGACGACTATTTCTTCTATGTTCGGCAACGAGTTCATCTGCGTTTCTTTAAGATACGCCAAAAGCGCCCCGCAAGCCGAGATCAACTCCATTTTGTCCGATATCCCGTACTTTGTCAAAGCGTCTTCGCCGAAATGCTCTTTTATTGCTTTTTCAGAAGTAATAATATCGAAATTCTGATTATCGTATCCGACCAAATCCACAGTCGCGCCGTATTTTACGACGGGCAACTTCGACAATCTCTCTTTCGCGCCGTTATTACATATTATCTCGGCGGGAGATATCCTCGCGAGATCGTCCGACAATTCGGCATAATCGTTGTATTCCCTGCATTTTTTCGTAAAAAAATGTCCTGTCGTTATATCGCACCACGCAACGCCGCAACGCTCTTTTCCGAGCGCGATACAAAACAAAAAGTTATTCGACCTTTCGTCCATATACGCGTCGTTCGTCTTGGTTCCCGGCGTTACTATCCTGATTATTCCCCTTTCGACCATCTTTCCGGGGGGAACGTTCGAGGGATCTTCGAGTTGCTCGCATATCGCGACCTTTTTCCCTGCGTCCACGAGTTTCGCGAGATATTCTTCCGCCGCGTGATACGGAACTCCGCACATAGGCGCCCGATTTTCCTTTCCCTTTCCGCATTCTCTGCCCGTCAAAACGAGATCGAGGATCCTCGAAGCCTCTACGGCATCGTCGAAAAACATCTCGTAAAAATCGCCCAATCTGTAAAAAATTATACAATCGGGATATTTCTTCTTGATGGAAAGATAATGTTCCATCATCGGAGAAAATTTGTCTTCTTCGGTAGATTTATTCTTTTTTTCTTTCATACGCGCTCCGTTTCGACGAGTTCGCCGATCAAAGACATTCCGCCCGTCGATTTTATCTTTACGTTAACCAATTTTCCTATAACGTTTTCTTTGCTTTCGAAATAAGCCATCTTTCCGTATTCGTCTCTTCCGAGATATTTGTTTTTCTTTTCGTCGAAATCTTCCGCGAGTATCTCAACCGTTTTTCCTATATATTCTTTCGATCTCTCTCTGTTATAACCGTTCTGATATTCGACAAGCCTCATTATCCTCTCTTTTTTGACTTCGTCCGGGATCTGCCCTTCCATTGTCGCCGCTTTCGTTCCCTCTCTCGGAGAATAAACGAAAGTAAACGCCCCGTCAAAACCGACCTTTTTACACAGCGATAAAGTGTCGGAAAAATCGTCCTCGGTTTCGGTCGGGAATCCGACGATGAGATCGGTTGTTACGGAACAATCGGGGATTTCCCTCTTTATCGCTTCTATCTTCGCAAGATAATCGTTTACCGTATACCTTCTGTTCATCAACTTCAATATCCTGTCCGATCCCGACTGCGCGGGAAGATGGATCAAATGAGCCGCGTGAGGATTGTTTTTTATCGCCTTCGCCACCTCTGAGTCGAAATCCTTCGGGTGATTAGACATAAAACGCAGCCTGAACTTTCCTTCGATCTTCGCGATCTCGTCTATAAGGGAAACGAAAGAAGATCCGTCTTTCAGATCTTTTCCGTACGAATCGACGTTCTGACCGAGCAAGGTTATCTCTTTATAGCCTTCATCGACCAAAGACTTTACTTCCCCTATTATATCTTCCGCTTTCCTGCTCCTTTCTCTGCCTCTGACGTAAGGCACGATACAGTAAGTACAGAAATTATTGCAACCGTAAATGATATTTACCCAAGCGTTGGGATAACTCGACCTCAGCGGAAGATTTTTTTCCGAAATTTCTCCGTTTCTTTCAAGTATTTCGATTATCCGTTTTTTCGTTTCTATTTTGCGTTTTAAAATATCGGCGAAATCATCGAGATTGTACGTTCCTATAACGACGTCGACGAAAGGAAACGTTTTGGCGAGCCTCTCCGCAAAATCTCCTTGCTGCGTCATACAGCCGCACACGACGATGACGAGATCGGGTTTTTCGGCTTTGAGTTTTTTAAGCGCCCCGATATTCCCGAAAGCGTGTTGTTCGGCGTTTTCGCGAACGCAGCAAGTATTAAAAACTATAACGTCCGCTTCGCCGACCGAAGAACACTCGGAATATCCCATTCCCGACAACGCCCCCGCTATCTTTTCCGA
Source organism: Clostridia bacterium (assembly GCA_017479185.1). GTDB lineage: Bacteria > Bacillota > Clostridia > Christensenellales > Borkfalkiaceae > UBA10281. The sequence goes on along the minus strand of JAFVCP010000118.1, from coordinate 5,889 downwards.
TTCGTGAACGTTCATCTGACAGCCGTAAGTATAAATTAAGTACTTCTTTCCCATAATAAAATAATTATACTAAAAAACGACTTTTTTTTCAAGCGATTTAAAGCACAAGGATAAAAATAAAATATATTCTAATAATATAATGGATGAAAAAAACAATAAAGATCCTGCTTTATATCGCCGGAATATTTTTAATAGTCGCCGTCGGACTCATAGCCTGGTTCGTTTCGGTAACAAAAGACGCTTCATTAGACGAAAACAAAATGACCGAAACAACGCAAAATATCAACGTATTTTACTCTGACGGAAGCCCTTTAAAGAGCGACGAAGGTTACGTCAAACTTTACGAAACGCCGGAACACCTTCAAAAGGCATTCATCGCCGTAGAGGATAAAAGATTTTACTCACATAAGGGCGTAGATATCAAAAGCGTACTTCGGGCGATAAAAAACGACGTTACTTCGTTAAGCGCGAAAGAAGGCGCGTCGACTATAACGCAGCAACTTGTCAAAAACCTTTACCTTACGAACGAAAAAACGGTAGAAAGAAAATTTAAAGAGATAAAACTCGCCCTTATTCTCGAAAGCAAATACAGTAAAGAGCAAATTCTTGAAAAATACTTGAACACGGTATATTTCGGCGAGGGCGCGTACGGCGTCAAAAAAGCGGCGAGGATTTATTTCGATAAAAAGCCGGAAGAATTAAGCGAAGAGCAATCCGCTCTTCTCGCAGGAATAGTCAAAGCACCCTCTTTTTACGATCCCTTTATAAATCCCGAAGAGGCGAAGAAAAGACGAAACGTCGTTTTAAATGAAATGGCAAAGGAAAATTACATTTCTCAATCTCGCGTAAAACAATTAAAAAATAAAGATATTATATTAAATTTTAATAAAAATTCAAGTTGCGACGAAATTCTCAATAACGCCGCGATAAGCGACGCGGCTTCGCTTATCGGGAAAAGCGAAAAAAATTTAAAAGGACTAAATATTTATCTGTCGATCGACAAAAAAACAAGCGACGAACTCCCCGCGCCTGACGAGTACGGAATAAACACAGACTTCTCCTTTATAATAATCGACAATAAAAACTTTTCGGTAACCGCTTTTAAAAGCAGCGTAGGAGAAATAAAAAGATCGCCGGCTTCAACCGTCAAACCTTGGCTTATATACGCGCCGGCAATAGAGGAAAAAATAATAACCGCGGCGACGAAAATAAAAGACGAGCCTACCGATTTCAACGGATATAAACCGAGAAACAATTCGGACGAATATTTCGGGTTTACCAACGCCCGTGATTGTCTTTGCAAAAGCCTGAACGTGCCTTCCGTAAAACTTTTAAATTCGCTCGGGATAGAAAGGGCGATCTCTTACGCCGACAAAATGAATATAACCATTAAAAACAGCGACGCGTCGATCGCCTTGGGAAATTTGTCAGGGGGAATGACATTAAGAGAGATCGCAAGCGCCTATCTCCCCTTTTCAAACCGAGGAAATTACAGTTTGGCGTCTATTATAGACAAAATAACCGACCAAAACGGGAAAACGCTATATCTAAAATCGACGAAAACCAAAAGGATATTTTCGGAAGCGACCGCATATATAATAAACGACGCTTTAAAATTGACTTCAAAAACGGGAACCACCAAAAAACTCAACTCGCTTGATTTTGAGGTATGTTCAAAGACGGGAACGAACGGAAACGCCGACGGAAATCAAGACGCTTACTGCGTCGCTTACACTTCCGAATACACGGTCGCAGTTTGGCTGGGAAATAAAAACGGAGAAAAAATGCCCAACGAAATAAGCGGCGGATCCTATCCAACCGTACTTGTCGCCGACGCATTATCGGATATTTATAAAGATTTTAAACCCGGCGAATTTAATCAACCCGATTCGGTCGTAAAAGTAAAGATCAACAATAACGAATACGAAAAAAGCGGTAGGATATATTTGAGCAACGGCGACAAAACCGATCCCTGTTTCTATTTTACGAAGGGAACTCAACCGCAAAAAAAATTCTCGGAACGACTTCCCGAGATCTACGATTTCAAAATAAATTATGAAAAACCCTACGTTTTAGTTACCGTCGAAAAAGACGGAAACACAGAGTTTGAAATAAGGAACGCTTTTGACGATATAGTCTACGATTCATTTACGGGAGCCGAAGCCAAACTACTTGCTAAAGATAATTATATTTATAAGTTTTATATCCTGCCTTACAAGTTTAACGGCAAAAACAAAATTTACGGGAGCAGAGTTCCGCTCCCCTCGGTAAACACCTGTAAAAATCTAAAAAATCCATTATATTATCGTTGATTTTTAATTGTTTTTCAATAAACGTAAATATAAAATAAGACCGCGAGAACCCTGAAATCCTCTCGGTCTTAAAATTAAACTTCAATTATCTCGATTTGTTCCATTGCCTTTTCAATGAGTTGTTCGACGTCGAGTTTCGCTTCCTCTTTAAGGACCTTTTCCATTTTGGGTTTTATCACGGGGAACTTGGGTAAGAAAATCGTACAGCAATCTTCATACGGAAGTATCGAGGTTTCAAAAGTTCCTATCTTTTGAGCGATCTCTATCGTATCCAATTTATCAAAAGCGATAAGCGGTCTGAACACCGGCATACTCACAACGGAATTTGAAGAAGTTATGCTCTCGACCGTCTGACTTGCCACCTGTCCCAAACTCTCGCCCGTAATTATCGCCTGACCTCCGTCCTTTAAAGCGAGCCTTTCGGTTATTCTCATCATAAATCTTCTCATCATCGTTATCATAAATTCTTCAGAACATTTCTCGTGTATCGCTTCCTGAATTTCGGTAAATTTTACGATATACAATTTCATTCCGCAAGAATATTCGGACAAAATACCCGCGAGTTCCACCACTTTTTGTTTCGCAGCCTCTCCCGTATAGGGGTAACTATGAAAGTGAACTCCGGAAAGTTTCATTCCTCTTTTACACATCATATATCCTGCGACGGGGCTATCGATACCGCCCGAAAGCATTAAAAATCCCTTTCCCGACGAACCTATCGGTATCCCGCCCATCGCTTTTATGACCTCGGTATAAACGAGAGTCCTTCCGTTTTCACGTATATCTATATTTAAAACAAGTTCGGGATCTTTGACCTTGACGGTAAAAGCGCCGGGATACGCGGAAAGGATATCTCCCCCGACTTTAGCCGAAAGTTCGACCGAATGCAACGGAAATTTCTTATCCGCCCTGTTGGTTTCGACCTTAAAATATCCTTTTCTTCCATTCATCGCGAAAATCGCGCAATCGCTTATTTTAGAAACTTCGCTCTCGACCGAATAGCCCGGACTTAAAGTATGTATCCCGCTGACTTTTTTTAAAGCGGCGACAATGCCCTCGAAATCTCCTTCCAAAAAATTCCCGACTATGTATCTCATCTGTGTTTTTTCGAGTTCGTGCGGAAAAACCGACAACGCCTTTTCAATATGCTCTTCGAGCAATTTCAAAAAGTAAAACCTGTTTTTTCCCTTTAAAAATATTTCGCAAACCCTGATTATTATTATCTTTTTCATACTTTCATCACACCTTTGAGTTTTAAAATACATTCTTTGAGTTTTTCGGCGGCAAATATCGCTTCTTCTTCGGTCGTAAAGCGAGAAAAACTGATCCTGAGCGCCCCGTCGAGCGTTTTATCGTCGTAACCGCAGCAAGATAAGATCCTGCTGTGTCTTTTCCTTGACGAGCAAGCCGAACCCGTTCCGATAACAACGCCGAAATCTTCCATCATATGTTGGACCACTTCGCCCCTTAATCCTACCGCCGACAGAGATAAAATATAAGGCGACGACTTGTCTGCGATGAATCTTACGCCGTCGACGCGCAATATTTCCCTGAATTTTTCTTTTATTTCGCCTATTCTTAAATAATCGCTTTCTATGTTTTTAAAACACTCTTCGGTCGCGATCCCGAACGACGTTATACCGAATACGTTTTCCGTACCGCTCCTGAGTCCGTTTTCCTGCCCGCCACCGTAAATCAGAGGGGTAATATTTATATTTTTCTTTTTAACGAGCGCGCCTACGCCTTTGACGCCGTTTATTTTATGAGCGCTTATAGAATACAAATCGATCTTGTCCGATATTTTACGCGGTATCTTTCCGAAAGCCTGAACCCCGTCGCTATGAAATATAACCGAAGGGTTTTTTCTTTTTATTTTTTCGGCAAGACCGTCTATATCGTTTACGGCGCCCGTTTCGTTATTGACGTGAACGACGGAAACAAAGGCAGTTTTTTCATCCACCAAAGACAAAAGATCTTCTTCGTTGACGCTCCCGTCGCCGTTGAGGGCGGCAAATCTCGCGTCAAAACCCGAGTTTTTTAATTTATTGAAACATTCGTACACCGCGGAATGTTCGCCGTAAGTAGTAACGGCGTTTCCCCTTTTACAAAAAGAAAAGATCGCCGTATTGTCCGCTTCGCTTCCGCAGGAAGTAAAAATAAGATCGTATCCTAACGGAAAACGGGACAAAATACTTTTTCTCGCGTTTTGCTCGCTCTCTTTTACCTTTAACCCCACGGAATATAATGCCGAAGGATTAAAATATTCTTCCTTTAAATACCGTTCCGCCTCCGCGACAGCCTTATCCAAAGGTCTGGTCGTCGCCGCGTTGTCTAAATATATCATTTATAGTCCCTTTCAATAACCTTTTTGCCCGTAAAAGAAACGAGATTGAGCAAATATTCCTCTTTGCAATCCATTATCACGGCGTAATCCTGCCCGGACTGCCTTACCCAAACGTAAAATCCTTCTTCGCAATATTTATTCGGCGTCGCGTATATTCTTTTTATCCCGGGAACGCTCAACACCTTTTCAAAACTTTCGCTTGTTATTTTTCCCACCTGAACGACGTCGTCCGCTTCGTATAAAAGAATTTTCCTTCTCCTTTTATAGTTGACCACTTTAATCAGCCTCGTAGATCCCGAAACGAATATACAGTCGACGCAATAAAAAATCCTGCTTCTTAAAAACCAGAATATAAAAGAGGTTACCGCGAAAAACAAGGCGGTTATCAAAAACGTAACGTCAAAAAAACCTACCATTAAAAGCAAAAAAGTCAATACGAGATTTACCTAAAAAAACACCGAATAAATGACGTAAATGGTTTTTTGAAATTTATAGTTTATCGGATTTATCGATTCTTCGTAAAGAACTTCTTTCATGATCCCTCCCGATATAAAACGGCATTTTACATATTATAACACTTTGCGTTAACTATTGCAAACGATTTATCTCAATCTTACGAAGGTTACGCCTCTTTCGCCCTCTCCGTACTTTACGAACCTGAACCCGACCACGTTTTTATTGCGGCGAAGATAATCGTGTATTGCCGTACTCAATATTTTCATTCCTTTGCCGTGGATTATCTTAACCTCTTCGAGATTGGCGATTATCGCCCCGTCGATAAAGCGCTCGACTTCGGTCAAAGCCTCTACGGCGTCCATTCCTATCACGTTTATTTCGGTCGCGGGTCTTATAAAACCATTCCTCTTTACGGCGACCGTGGTTTTCGATTGTACGGCGTTATTCGAAACGAAGAACAGATCGGAGATCTTCGCCTTCAACCTTGCCGAACCCATCAAAATTTCACACTCTTTCTTTTTGGCGTTATACGAACTTACCTCGCATATCTTATCCATCGGCTTATAATAAACCTTAACGCCCTCTTTTAACTCTTCCTCTTTTACGGGTTTATAATTGGTAACTGTTATTTCCGCGCCGTCCGCCGAATATTTCTTTTCTTCAAGTCTGTTCCGAAGGGTTCTCGCCTTTATAAGATCGCCGCTGTCTATCTCCGCTTTATCGAATAAAACTTTTATCTCGTCGATGATCTCGTCCGCCTCTTCGAGTTTTTCGTTG
>JAFVCP010000117.1 GCA_017479185.1 Clostridia bacterium | reverse complement strand
AAGGCAGGGGAGAAGGACGCGAAATTATGTTTTATTCCCTTTTACGCCTTTTGGGTCGCGAACCGATTGACGGGCGTTTTCAGCGTGCTTACCATTCCCGTTAAAAGATTTCACGTTTACGTCGTCGAACTTGTCGCGATCGTATTGCTCGCTTTCGTTTACGGCTGTTGGGGCGAGGGCAATCTTCCCGAGCCTTCTATTCCCGCGCTTTGGCAGATAATGGGCGTAATAATGGGAATATGCGCGTTTCTTCTGTGGATGGCTCTTCTCTCGTCGTCGGGAAAGATATACAGGAGATTTAACGCCGAACGCGAAAACGCCGCAAAGTGGCTTTCGTCGCTCGTTATTACCATTCCCTTTATCTACGTTTACTACGCGGTAAAAAATACTCCGCGCGAACTCAAAGATATGTATTGACGGGAGAAATTAAACCATGAAACTGAAAGACATTTATATCAGAGATCCTTTTATACTCGTCGAGGGCGGAAAGTATTATATGTACGGTTCGACAGATCCTCAGACGTGGAAGGGAAAAGCCGACGGCTTTAAAGCCTACGTTTCCGACGATCTCGAAAATTTCGAGGAACACGTCGTATTCGAAAATACGGACGATTTTTGGGGCGAAGAGCAGTTCTGGGCGCCCGAAGTACATAAGTACGAGGGCAAATATTATCTGTTCGCGGCATTTTCCAAGGGCGACGGAGTAAGGCGTTGTCAGTTGCTTCGAGCCGATAACCCGTTGGGACCTTTCGTACCATACGGCGGACTGTTGTTTCCGAACGAAACCAGCAATTTAGACGCCACCTTTTTTAGCGAAAACGGAAAGCGTTATACCGTGTATTGCAGGGAGTGGACGGATATAAAGGACGGAGAAATGCGTCTTGCCGAACTCGACGAAAATTTGCGGGTAAAAGGGGAGATAAAGACCTTGTTCAAAGCGAGCGACGCGCCCTGGACGGCGGAAGTCGAAGAGGGTTGCTTCGTTACCGACGGACCGTTTATACGCAAAAATTCAAGGGGCGAATACGTAATGCTGTGGTCGAGCCACGGCAAAGAGGGATACGCTATGGGAATGGCGATCGCGAAGAGTTTGGACGGAGAGTGGAAACATATCGAAAAGCCGCTCGTTTCGGATAACGGCGGACACGGTATGATATTCGAAAAGGACGGAAGGCTGTTCGTAACTTACCATATGCCCAACGAACCGCATATGTCCGAACGCGCCCATATAGAAGAGATCGAAGAGGCGGACGGTATATTCCGTCTTAAACGAGGGAGTAAAAAATGATAGAATTGTATAAAAAAGTAATTATAGCGATTTCCGTAGTCTGTATGACTTTTTTCGCCGTATCCTGCGGTGGAGAAGTCGTTGAAAGCGGATCTAAAGGGGGCGACGAAGAAAAGGACGCTACGAAATATCTCGTCCTTCCGTCCGCGCCCGAGTACGGCGAGATCGCGGAAGAAGTTTTCCAAAGCGATTATAAAACTTATTATTTCGACGCCCAAGGCGGCGACGATCAAAACAGCGGTCTGACTGCCGCTTCGCCCAAAAAATCGCTGACTTCGATAACCGATATAATACAGTCGGTGGGCGACAGGTATCCTTTAAGGATACTTTTAAAGAGGGGTACTACCTTTTACGGCAATCTTAAACTTACGGGATATAAAGCGACGAAAGAACGTCCCTTTATTCTCGACGCGTACGGCGAAGGGGACGGTTATCCCGTGATTTTAGGAAGCGGAACTAAAACCACCTTTACCAACGTCTTGCATCTCGAAGAGGATAATACCCGAATACTTAATATCGAGATCACCGGGCGTGATTGCGCCCGCGGAATATATATTTTCCCGAGAAAGGGCGGGGTTTACGAAAATATCGTGGTAGACGGCTGCTTCGTTCACGACGTAAATTGGACTTGGAATTACGATACCGAGCCTGACAAAACAGATCCCGACGATATCGATCCCGAAAGCGTAACTCCCGCTACGGAAGTCAACCGTTACAGGAGATTGTACGGCGGTATATGCGTTTTTACGGGGGACGTAACCAATTCTTTGGGCGCGCCCGTAACTTTCAGGAATATTTGGATAAATAACAACAAAGTAGAACAAGTTTCTCACCTCGGCATAAATTTCTACAATTATTGGGTAAACCGTCCGGGCGTGGGGTACGGATATAATAAATACGTCGACGACAGTTCGGAACATAACGATTATCGGACGGGCTTGGGATATTTCCCGATGGAAAACGTCGTGGTAAGCGGAAACTATACCAACTGTATCGGCGGCGACGGCATAGTGGTCGCAGGCGCGGACAACGTGTGGTTGGAGAAAAATACGAGTTATAAATCCAATTACCTCGGCAGAGCGGGATTTTGGAATGGCGGCATATGGCTCCATAACGTAAGGACGGGATATTATCAATATAACGAAGCGGCGTACACCTATCTTCGCCACGGCTCTTCCGACGGCGAGGGCTTCGATATAGACAATACCTGCGAAAATATTTATATGCAATATAACTACTCTCATCACAACGAGGGCGGGGGTATGCTTATATGCAATCAGGAAACGAGTATGTTAAAATTTTCTCCCGACGGCGAGCCTTCGGAAGAGGGCGTAAAGCGCTATAAGGGAAAGTGGGAAAACAACTACGTCCGCAATAATCTTTTCGTAAACAACGGAAATCCTTCGGGCAGAACGGACGCGTATAAACGCTCGGCGTTTCTGACTGTCGCGCGTTCTGTAAACGACGTCGTTTTCGAAAACAATACGGTGGTCGTAAGCGGGGAGATAAAAAATCAACATATAATCGATTGCGAGGATAACGTTCTCGCCACGGGGCATATTTACAGAAACAATATATTCTATTGTCAAAACCCGTCGGCAGGCGCGGTCATATATATACCCACGCTTAAAAATCCCGTATTCGAAAACAATCTCTATTATAATATCAAAAACGGCGATCCCCTTTACGGCGAACTTGCGTTTTCCGACGATGAAAAGGCGATTTTGGGCGTCGACCCCAAAATAAGCGTAACGGCGGACGCGAAAGGGTACGAAAAGGCGTTTTCGTTCGCGGGGGCGGAACCTTCGCTGTACGATAGGGGCGAAAGGATCGCGATTATGCTTAAATACGACTTTAAAGGCGACGACGCAACGGGGAAAAATTATCTCGGAGCGTTTTCGGGACTTAATTAAAAGAGGCGGATATGATTAAATACCAAAAAGGCGAAGGCTGGATACTTACGGGCGAAGATAATATAGACCTTTTCGAAGGCGAAGAGGTAAGGGAAAAGATATTGCGCGCTCCCGATTATCCCGAAGTCGATATTTCGGACTATACGACCTATTATTTCGACGGCGACGACGGGAACGACGAGTTCGACGGCAAAAGCGCAATAACGGCTAAAAAATCCATTGCCGAAGCGGAGCGTATATGCCGCGGGGTAACCGAAAAAGACAAGGTAAGGCTCTTATTTAAAAGAGGAAGCCGTTTTGTCGGAAACTTCACTTTGTCGGGCGCTCGCCCTTCCGACGGGTTCCCTCTTATTATCGCGTCTTACGGCGACGGTGAAGACCGCCCCGTGTTTTACGGCGATGATTCGGTAATAAAAGTGAGCGTTTCCAACGTGAGGTTGTACGATCTCGAAGTTACGGGTCGTACGGCGTATCGCGGAATACACGTTTTGCCCGATAAAAAGGGCGCTATGAAAAACATAGTCGTAGAGGGTTGTTACGTTCACGATATCAACTTTAATTGGATATATAAAACTCTACCAAAAGACACTTGTCCCGACGATATAGACGTCGAAAAGGTCTGTCCGCATTTTCATAAGGACGGAAAGACGCTCGGAAGGTATTGGTATCGTTATTACGGCGGGATCATCTTCCATAACGAGATAGGCCCGAGTTGGTTCGAAAATATATGGGTAGTCAAAAATATCGTCAAAAACGTGGCGAGGACGGGAATGACCATATATAACAAGTGGGTGGATAAACCGGGCGTAGGATACGGATACAATAAATGGATGGGCTACGACTTCAAAAATAACGACGTGGAAACGGGGCTCGGATATTTCGTAAGTAAAAATATTTATTGGAACGATAATTACGTCGAGTGCGCCGGCGGCGACGGTTTTGTGGTAAGTTCCGCCGAAAACGTTTTCGTCGAAAGGAATAAGACCTATTATTCCAACTTGCTCGGAAGAACGGGGTATTGGAACGGCGGACTTTGGGTCTACAACGTAAAAAACGCCGTGTTTCAATACAACGAAGCGGCGTACACCTGGATGCGCCACGGCGCCGAAGACTCGGAAGGCTTCGATATAGACAACGCTTGCGTTGACCTTTTGGTACAGCATAATTATTCTCATCATAACGAGGGCGGCGGCATATTGTTCTGCAATCTCGCGACGCCCGTGGTAAAGAGAAAGGCGGACGGAACTCCCGAAGAGTTCGACGAAAAGGGCGAACCGAAAAGCGAAAAAGAAACGGGGCGTTGGTTTAATAATATCGTCAGGAACAACCTGTTTTACGAAAACGGCAATCCTCGCGATCCCGTCCGTTCGGCGTTTATTACCATAGCGAGAGAGACCGATCGCGCCCTCGCGTATAACAATACCGTCGTTTTAAGAACGGATATAGAAGGTCAGAGCGTTATACATACCGAGGACGAATCGACATTCTGTTACAGCAATATCATCGCGAACAATATCTTTTACTCTCCCGTGGACAGGGGGGCGAAAATGACGGTCAAGATGATGAAAAATTCGCGGTTTATAAACAACCTATATTATAACGTGTCGCCCGCGGAAGGCGAAACGGGGGGGATAGTCGGCGAGGATCCTTTGATCGAGCCGCCGAAAGACCGCGACGGAATAGATAAGATAAAATTTTTCGCGCCAAAAAGCCGAAAGGCGCTTGACTCGGGCGCGGATATAAAGAAAATTTCCGAACTCGACGCGGCGGGGAACGATAACCGCAGTCGTTATATCGGAGCAATATGTAAGGGGAGGTAAAAATTATGAAGGCAAAAAAAGCGGGTGTTTTGATTTTCACTCTTTTTCTCACGCTTATCATCGCCGCGTGCGGCGGTGGCGGAGATAAAAAAGAAGACGCGACGCTCGAACTCAGCAAGACTTCGCTTTCGATGAATATCTACGACGAGATACAACTTACCGCTTCGGGCGAGGGCGAAGTTTTATGGTCGTCCTCGGACGAAAGCGTGGTAAAGGTGGTCGGCGGCTTGGTGATCGCTCTCGGAAAGAGGGGCGACGCAGTCGTTACCGCTCAAAGAGGTTCGGCGAAGGCGCAGTGCCAAGTTATGGTAAGGGACAGGGGCATTTCGCCCATTCTGGAAGTCGCCGCGGCGAGAGCGTTCGTAAACGCCAAAGTCGCGTTGGACGTAAAAGTCAGTTACGAAGATGATTTTTACGCGCCCGAAAGCATTTCGCTTACTTCGTCCGATCCTTCCGTCGCGGAGATCGAAGGGAACGAAGTCAAGGGCGTCAAAGAAGGAAGCGCGACCATCACCGTCCGCGCGGTATGGAAAAACGCAGAGATAGAGGGCTTTGCCGTCGTTACCGTCTACGCGGAGAGGATAATAATATTAGAGCGGGACGAAGCGAGCGTCTACGCGGTCGCGGAAGGGGGAGTAAAGAGCGATACTTACGTCGTAAACGCCGAAGTTTTCGATAAGGGAGTCGCGGTCGACTCTCCGACGATAAGCATTTCGGCTTTAACTTACGGCGAATACCTCGAAATAACGGGGAATACTATCAAGGTCGTCAAAACGCCGCCGACGGGCGGGATAACCGCTCGCCTCATAGTCAAAACGACGGTTTCGGGCGAGGAAGTCGAAGCCCCTCTTACCTTAAACGTCTATCCCGACTACGTCGTTATGGACGGGCTTAAAGAACTTGTCGACACCAAGGTCGCCGCGATAGAAATAAAGGAATACGACGGCGAAGTTGACGGAAGAACGGGAGTTATAGATTATACGATAAAAGACGATCCCAAAAATTACAACGCGACCAATCCCGTTTGGGCGAATTGGAACACCCGTCTCGAATTTGCGGCGACTATGACGCTTAACGGCAAGAGCGCCTACGAATATATCAAAAACGAGGGATATAAACTCCTCTCTTTCGACGTCTATTACACGGGCGAACACGGAATGTTCTTCGGCGTTACGGGGTACAGTTCCTATTTCTACGTCGACGTTCACAACGACCGCGAAGATATGATGATAGTTAATTCGGACGGAGAGATTACCAACACGCTCGAACGCAATAAATGGCAGACGGTCTATCTCGACCTCGGCGCTCTTATCACGGGCGCGACGATAGAAAACAGGACGGATTGCAATACTTTCCTTTCCTGCAACTACGTCGGCGACACTTGCTATATAGACGATATTCGCTATTGGTACGATTACGAGGTGTTAAAGGGTTACGAAAACAAACTCGACCTCGATAAACGCCCGATCGAAGAGGATAGCCAAAACTCATCAAAAGGCGTCGCCAAGGATAATGAGTTCGTCGCTTATTCCAACGTCTACGTTTCTTTTGAAAAAACCGAATTGGACGGAGTTTCTTGCTATAAATACGACAGCGCCGCCGCGAAGTCTTTCGATATAGAGAGAAGGAGCAGGGTGGACGCGTATAACGATCTGAACGGCAACGCGGTAAAACTCGGCTATCAATATATAGTTTTCGATATTTTAGCCGAGAGCGGAGAGAGCAAGATAATATATCGCGACCTGTACGAAAACAAGGATTTCACTTTCGTTTTGAAAGAGGGAGCGAAAACCCCTTCGGAAGGTATAAAGTTATTCGAAAACGGAAGGGAGATCGACGAATTTTCAATGGGAGAGTGGATCTCCGTCGCAATAAGGATAGACGGCAAGGCGAAGGATAATTTCAATATTACTTCGAGAGTTGCTTCCGTGTTCTATCTCAAAGAGGTTTATTACTATAAAGACAACGGATATTTTTACGATTACGCAACCAACGAACTCATTCGCGCTCACGCCGACGGAATAGAGGGAGTTTATTATCTCGGCGACAGGCTCGACTTAAAACAAGTCCTCGACGTCCGTATGCTCGGAACCAAAATTTCGGATTACGAAATAAGTTCGGTCGTATTTTCTGACGATACCGTCGCGACGTATTCGAACGGAGTTATCGCGATAAAGGGCTTGGGCGAGAGCGAAGCGACGGTCGTCGTAGAAAAAGACGGGTACCGTTACGAGGTGTCTTTCCTACTTACGGCGGTTCCCGACAGCAGGATAATTTTAGAGAAAACCTACGTCGAATTATACGCGGGCGACTCGGAATACGGCTTCGATAAGACCTACGCAATCTCGGCGAAGGCTTACGACGACAAGGTTTTGATAGACGAAAGCGGACTTTCCTACGAGATATTGTCGGGCGGGGAGTATATAACCCTCGACGACGGTAAAATAACCGCCGTAAAAGAAGGCGAGGCGAAAGTCAGGGTCTATTTCGAAAGTTCGAAGGGCGAAGTCGTGGAAGAGGAGTTGAGCGTCGTTACGTTCGATAAATACAGAAAACGCGGAAACGACGAGTTTATATGGGGCAACCGTACCGACGAACAAATAACCTTCGGTTTGGAAGAGGAAGAGATCGGCGGCAGGACGGGAGTTTATAAATATTACGCGCCCGCCGCGAACGCGTCCTGGAACGACAGACTTATGATATACGAAACGGGGCATCCCGTTTCGGGGAACGGCGTTTCGGGCGGTATTCCGTTTGAAAACGCCACGGCGGCTTTTGAAAATCTCACCGCTAAATATTTCAATTATTTAACTATCGACGTTTATTTTACGAGCGGTTCCGTTCTTCGCGTAAACGCGCCCGATAAAACGGGGGACAGGGACAGGCGAAACGACTACTACGCGGGATCGTCGGTAACGAGAAAGCAAGATAACAAAAACGTGTTCCTTTATGCCGACGGTAAAAAAGTAACGGGAACCGTCGAGGCGAATAAGTGGTATACGATGGTCATAGATCACAAGACGGCGATCTTGGGAGATAACGCTTGGACGGCTATACATTTCGAAGTCGGCGGAGCGGTGTATTTCGACGGTTTAAGGTATTATCACGACCAAAGTTGGATGGACGACTTCGCGGAATACGAAACTCTCGTAATAGACGGCGAACTTGAAAGCGAACATCTCGCGGGCGAAAGTCTGACCTTCGTTCCCACGGCGACTTACCGTTACGATACGCTCGAAAACGGCGAATGGACTATAACCCTTTCCGACGAAAGCGTCGTAAGTTATCAAAACGGAGTTCTTTCCTTCCTTAAAGGGGGCAAAGCGACTCTGACCGCGACGGTAAGTAAGGACGGTTACACCGCGACGAGAAGTTGGAATATCACCGTACTTTCCGACAAGAAGATAGTCGCCGAAAAGACCGAATATTTCCTTTGGGATAACGGGGAAATAAGCGGCGAAGGGTTTTACGACAGGGAAGAGTTCGTCGCTTCGGTTTACGGCAGCGACGGTAACGAGATAGGCGATGAGTTTACCATAGTCGATTACGACGCCGACGTCGTCGAACTTACGCAAGACAATATGCTTATAGCCAAGGCGCAGGGAAGCGCGACGGTAAGGATCGCCTACGTTTACGACGAAGATATTTTCATCGATATTAAGGTAACCGTATACGGACGGTACGTTCAAAAAGACGGCTCGGAAATGTTGCTTGCAAGGCAGACAAATTCCTCTTATGAAAAGGTTGCCGAAGGAATTTCGGTAGGCGGCAGAGAAGGGGTTTACAAATTCGACAACTCCAACGGAACAAATTGGAACGACAGACTTCACGTCTACGAGTCCTCGCACGCGATAGTCGTAAATCCCGCGGTTCCTTACGCGAACTCGGTTTTGGCGTACAAGGGAATGGCGGCGAAAAAGTATAATTTCGTATCGATCGACGTCTACCTCGAAAGCGGAGCGGGACTAAGAGTTTCGTCGATAAATTCCGACGGTACGAAATTTGCGACCAATAACTATTTCGCAGGCTCGCAGATCGTAAGCAACAATTCGCTTATAAAGATATATCAACACGGCGCGGAAGTTCTCACGACCAACAAGATCTATCCCGGTATGTGGTATACGATAGTGGTTGACAGGAAAAATTCGACCGAACCGACGAGTTCGAACGTTTGGTCGGCGATAGATTTCGCGGGCTGCTATGGAGTAACCTATTTCGATAATATCAGATATTATTTCGACGAGAGTTGCTATACCGATCACGGATACGCCGAAAAAGAGGGTTACGTCGGGTACGACGGAAGCGAATTCGTCGTCGCGACGAAAAACGGACTTACGGGCGGATATTACGCTCTTTCCGATCGGACGATAGGCGGCAGAACGGGAGTTTACGAACTCAATTCGACCGCTACCGATTGGAAAGATAAGATAGGCGTATACGCCGCGAACCATATGGGAACGAGCGTGTTCTCGTCGGTAAATAACGCGCTCAATAATATGTTGGGTCAAAATTATAAGTACGTTACCTTCGATATTTATATCGTATCGGGCGGAATAGCGGTAAGTTCGCCCGAATATACGCTTACGGACGACGGAACTTCGTATACGGCGGTCAAACAGACTTATAAGCGGATATTCGGAACCTGGGGCGACGGAACGAGTACCAAGATAACGAGATATAAAAACGGAACGCTTACCGACGGTTATTCCAAAAACGAGTGGTATACGGTCGTTGTCGAGTATCAGGCTTTCGCGAATTACAGCGGAAACGAATTCCACGGCGTGGATATTTCGGCTTACCCCACCACTTCGGAGAAAACGGCTCAGGTTTATATCGACAACGTAAGATATTATGGCGAAAACCCCTTCGCGGGCTGAAAATAAAAACACAAAGGAGATAAATTATGAAAAGAACGGGCAAATTTTTATGCGCATTGACTTCGGCGGCAATGGTATTCGCTATCGCCGCTTGCGGGGGCGGGACCGACGATACGGGCAAACCCTCTTCGGGCGGACAAAGCGGAAGTAAGGACGACGCGGTGGAGATCACTATCTACGCGGGCGGATCGAGCGAGTATCAATGGGTAAAAGGAAGCAGGGAAGAGGAAGTATATCAATATATTTCCGATCTCTATTACGAGGAAACGGGAACCCGCCTTAAATTCAACGTTCAGTTTATGGCGCAGAATATGAAGACCACTATGGTAAATCAGGTAACCGAAGGAACCATCGACGTCGTAATAAGCCACGTCGGCGGGGGCGACGGACTCGACGATTGGATGCTCGGTCAGTCTACCACCCTTTACAGGGATTTGAGTAAGGACTACGACAGATACGCCAATCTCGGCAAGTACACCGAGTGGAGCGACGGGGAGAGCCTTACGGTAAACGCTTTGGATAGAGTAACCAAAGAGGACGGTCAGATAATAGGCATACCTTCGGTCATTACGCCGTATAAGTTCGGCATTTTGGTCAGAAAGGATTGGATGGAGGCTTGCGGCTATACCGACGATCCCGCGAAAACCGATCTTACGCTCGTGGATAACTACGAAGATTTCGAGGCTATGGCGATCGCGATGAAAAATAAATACGGCTTAAATTACGCCGTTTCGGGCGCGATATACGAAGTCGAAAAGACGGGGCTTTTAGGGGCTTACGGGCTTGACGCGGGATATTATTCCACGACGGCGATGAAGGACGATAACGGAAACGATATAGCCGATTACGGCGCATATATAAATCCTCTTTACGCCGACGTTCTCGAAGTCGAATCGCGTTGGATACAAAAAGGTGTTTTGGCGGTATCTCCCGACGCTATAATAGTAAATCAATGCGAAGAGGAATTTATCGCCGAAAGTACGGGTATATTCCTTCAGAACGGAACGATCGAACACCTTATCGAAGTCGAAAGGGCTTGCAAGGCGCAGAATCCCGACGCCGAATTTACCGTCCTTTGCGGACTTACGAAGGATAAGACCTCGACGGCGAAGGGCAATCAGAGAAATTCGGTTTCCACCTTTATGGCTGCGGTAACCGCCAACTCTCCAGATTACAAGGAATTGCTTGCCTTTATGAATTGGGTATACGGCAGCGCCGATACTTACAATATCTGCCGTTACGGCGAAAAGGGCGTTCATTGGATAGATAACGGCGACGGGACCTATTCCTATCCCGCGGGATTTTCTTACGATAAAAAGCCCTATTCGGGAATACTTACCCTCGTTGAAAATCAGGCGATCTCTCACCTTACTTACAGGGAGTATACCGAGGACGAAAAGAGTTGGATCCAAAAAGTAAGAAAGGCGGAAAACTATATAGTAAATCCCACCGTCGACTATCTTCTCTATCTTTCCAACAGAGATCTCGTAAACACTCATTTTACCGAGAGAAAGGCAATGTACAATTTTACGCAGAACGTTTGGGATAACAAGACCAAATTCTCCAAGTCCGACGAAAGCCTTCTCGCCGAGTTTAACAGGATAGTAAGTAATTACAGGACGAAAGCGAACGCCTATTCGAGAGAACTTTACAGTCTATACGACCATCTTTCCAAATAAAAAATGGGCGGACGAAGAGGACTAATCTTCTCGATAGAGGAATTTGCGGTATACGACGGACCGGGGATAAGGACGGCGGTTTTCTTCAAAGGCTGTCCTTTAAGGTGTAATTGGTGTCATAATCCCGAGGGGCTGGAAGGAATACAACAGATACTTCGCAGCCCCAACGGGTGCGTAAAATGCGGCGCCTGCTATAAAGAGGCGGAAAAAAACGGCGGCGTTTTGACAAAAAGTTGCGTCGACCTCTGCCCAAGAGGACTTATTCGCGAAAGCGGGAAATATTTCGAGGCGGAAGAACTCGCCGGGATATTTCTCAAAAATAAGGACGTTTTCGATCGAACGGGCGGGGGAGTAACTTTTTCGGGCGGCGAATGTCTGGCGCAGGTCGATTTTTTGCTCGAAGTAACGAGTACTCTTAAAGGCAAAATAAATATCGCGATCGAAACGAGCGGTTACGGGGATACCCGAAAATTCCGCGAATTGCTTAAAAATATCGACCTTGTTTACTACGATCTGAAAATCATAGACCGCGAAAATTTCAAAAAATATACGGGCGGAGATATTTCCGTCGTTTTGAAAAATTTCGGCGCGCTTTGCGAAAGCGGCGCGCCTTTTACAGTACGCGTCCCCCTTATTCCGGGCGTTACCGATACCGCCGAAAACCTCGGCGCGATCGCGGATATAGTCAAAGACAGCGGAGCCGAAGTCGAGTTTATGCCGTACAACAAAATGGCGGGCGGCAAGTATAAACTCGTCGGCAGAGAATACAGACCGTCGTTCGATACGACGCGCGAGATAAATTACGATCTCGGCGCTTTTATAAAAAACGGCGTCGCCTATAAAATAAAGTGAGAAAATATGGATAACAGAGTAAGGATAATTTACGAAAGACTTTTAAGTAAAGAGTACAAAAAGTTGAGAAGGGACACGTCTTACGATTTTGCAAAGGAGTACGCTTCGGTCGGTCTTTCCGCGGCTAAAAGATCGGGCGACCGACTGTTAAGACTTGCCGAACTCGAAAGGGCGATTTTGTTCCCCGAGGACAGGATAGGTATGATGCGGACGATAAAAAAGGTCCCGCCTTTACTTACCGAAAAAGAGTACGACGAAATTTCTGCCGATCATTTTATTTTCGACGGGGGAATAGTTTTCAATATCGCGAGCGACTACGGCAAGACCCTTTCGGAAGGAATGGAAAAAAAGAGGGCTTTTATTTCGGAAAAACTCGAAGAATTATCGGAAGGCGATGAAAAACGCGACTTTTATAAGGCTTGCCTCGATTCTGTCGACGCGCTTTATATCATAGCCGAAAAATATCGGGCGGAAGCGGAGAGATCGGGAAATACCGAACTCGCTCAAGCCCTTAAAGTCGTTCCGAAGTACGAGCCGAAGAGTTATTATCAGGCGCTCGTGTTTTTAAGGCTCCTTAATTTTACCCTTTGGCTCAACGGCAATAAACATATCACGTTAGGTCGTTTCGATCAATACGCTTATCCCTATTTCGAGCGGGATATAAAGAGCGGGGCGATATCTTACGACGAGGCTTTTTCTCTTACGCAGGAGTTTTTCATAAGCCTTAATTTCGACGCCGACCTTTACCCCGGCGTACAGCAGGGGGATAACGGTCAGAGTATGGTTTTAGGCGGCGTGGATAAAAACGGTAAGAGCGTTTTCAACGATCTTAGCAAACTTTGCCTCGAAGCCTCTCTCGAACTTAAAATAATCGATCCCAAAATAAATATAAGAGTGGATAAAAACACTCCCGACGAAGTATATCTCCTTGGAACCGAACTTACTAAACAAGGGCTTGGTTTTCCGCAATATTCCAACGACGACGCGGTTATTCCCGCGTTGGTAAAATGGGGTTACGATATAGAGGACGCGAGAAATTACGTCGTAGCGGCTTGTTGGGAATTTATTATTCCCGGCGTCGCTATGGATATAGTCAATATCGAAGCGTTGAACTTTCCGAAAATAGTCCGCGATACGGTATTTTCCGACCTTAAAAAGGTAAAGTCGTTCGACGAACTTTTCGAAAGGGTAAGGGAAAATATTTTCGTCGAAGCGGAAAAAATGGTCGCTTCCACGAAAAACATATATATTCAGCCTTCTCCCTTTCAATCCCTTCTTATGACGGACAGGATCGAAGAGGGCGTAGATATTTCCGAGGGCGCGAAATATAATAATTACGGATTTCACGGCGCGGGGTTGTCCACCGCGACCGACAGCCTTGCCGCCGTTAAAAAATGCGTTTTCGAAGAGGGTAGCGTGAGCGCGGAAGTCCTGCTTAACGCCCTCGAAAGCGATTTCGAAGGTTACGCCGAGGTTCGCAACAGGCTCTTAAAGGCTCCCAAAATGGGAAATAACGACGATTACGCCGACGGCATCGCCGTAAAACTTCTCGATTGTTTCGCCGATAGTTTAGAGGGGAAGAAAAACGACCGCGGGGGAATATTCCGCGCGGGAACGGGAAGCGCGATGTATTATATATGGAGCGCGGAAAATTTGGGCGCGACGCCCGACGGAAGGGAAAAGGGCAGTCCTTTCGCCGCCAATTATTCGCCCTCTCTCGGCGTTAAGCCGAGCGGAGTTATATCGGTGATAAAATCCTTCGTAAAACCCGACCTTAAAAGGGTGTGTAACGGCGGTCCGTTAACTCTCGAATTTCACGATACCGTCTTTAAAAACGACGAGGGAACGGGTAAAGTCGCGGCGCTCGTCAAGTATTTCATAAGCGCGGGCGGTCATCAATTACAACTCAACGCCGTAAATCGCGATAAACTTCTCGACGCGCAAAAACACCCCGAAAAATATCCCGATCTGATAGTTCGCGTTTGGGGTTGGAGCGGATATTTCAACGAACTCGACGCGGCTTACCAAAATCACATAATAAAAAGAATGGAATTTTCATCTCAATAAAGCCTTAAAGGCAAAGACATTCGATATTCCTTCCCGTATTTTCCCGTTTTATTATTTTAAAAATAGGGAAAAATCTACGGGGAGGATATTTTATGCTTAAAGAAGTGGTAGTCGAAATAGACGGAAAGATATTAAAGCCCGAAGAATACAAAAATTATATCTGCACGAGCAAACTCGTGGACGAACTCGTCGGAAAGGTATACGGGAGAAACCTGCTTAAATAATGAAGGAAAAGAGCAAAAACATAAAGTTTGCTTTTCCCGTTTACGATAAGATAAGCGACGATCTTTCGGGTATTACCGCGATCTATTTAAGGGTGTCTACCGATTCGCAGGCGCAGGAAGGATACGGACTCGACGTTCAGTATAACGCGATAGAGCGGTACGTCAAGGCTTACGATATAGAAAATCCCGTCGTATTTATAGACGACGGGTATACGGGAGTAAACGAGGACAGACCGGCTTTTAAAAAGATGCGGCTGCTTATGAGCGCGGGGAAGATCAAATTGGTCATCGCCTATTCTCTCGACAGAGTGGGTAGAACGCAGATGCTTATCCTGCGTTTTTTAAAGGAAGATTGCGCTCTCGCGGGCTGCGATTTCCTCGCGGTCAAGGAAAACGTCGATTCGAGGAATAAGCAGACCTATATGATACTTATTTCCATTTTGTCGATGTTCGCCGAACTCGATCACGACGCGATCGTGGCAAAACTTACGCTTGGACGCGAACAGCGGGCGAGCGAAGGACATTGGAAGGGCGGCGGAAATCCCCCTTTCGGCTATAAGTATTCAAAGGAAGCGGACAATCTCGTCGTCGACGAAGAACAGGCGAAAAAGGTCAGACAAATTTTCGAAATGTACGTTAAGGGCGGATATTCGCCGCGGCAGATCGCCGATCTTTTGGGGCTTAGCGGAGATACCGCCGTTTTCAACGTT
>JAFVCP010000116.1 GCA_017479185.1 Clostridia bacterium | reverse complement strand
GAAAACCGATCTTTATAAAGTGGTCTTGTATTGGGAGTGGATAATTATTTACGACGATCTTATAAATAAAGTTTCAACGGAAGGGGAGCAAAAAAAATACCCGTCTGAAGTAAGCGGTTATCTTGCAGAGCATTCCGAATACTTTTTTGCGGTAACCCCGGAAAGCGACGCCTCCGACGAAGCGCTTAGCGACGCTTATAACGACGGCGATCAGATCATAGGCGACGGAGCCGATTGTCTTGTGGTTTACGTTACTGCGAAATAAGGAGAGAATATGAAAAAAACTACGCCCGAAAAACTTAAAAGAGCGGGAATGATAACGGTTATAGCGGCGATGATCGTAAGTCTTATCGCTATGCCTGTTTTCGCGTGGTTTTATCTCGGCTATAATCTGGCGATATACGCCCCCGTATCTTCTCCCGAATCTCTGTACATCGGCGCGGGGCATTGCGACTCGGATCATTTTGAAGAGGCGCGTTACATATATTTCGATACTATGGAACAAAAACTCGACGACGAAGGTTCAGGGACTCATTGGGATAAGGTCTTTTGCGTTTACGGGAAAATGGTTTCGGGATACAGGATACAGTTGGCGTTTACGACGAATAAGCAGTTCACCTACGAATTGTACGAAGCGGAGGAGGAAAATGAAGAATCGGCGAGTACTATCGTAACGTATACGACGCATACCGACGATCCTACTACCTACTATTACAAAATAAAAGGCGACAAGATCGAAGGCGGTTATCTCAATCAGAGCGGGACCGATATTTTAGCGGACAGTTCTTTACACGAAAGCACTTACGGAGATTATTCGGTCGGAAACGTTCATAAATCCGCCCAGCCTCTATAGTGGCAGACTACCGACGTTTTGGCGGGACAGTTGAGGGGAGATTTCGCGCATTATTATATTTTAAGAGTAAGATCGGCGGGAGAGATGACGGTCGACAGAGAAACCGACGTTATCTGCATCGCGGCGAAATCGTTCTCGGTATCATAGTGAGGAGTTATATATGAAGAAAAAGAGATCAACGGCGTTTAAAATAATGATTTTCGCGCTTATAACGTCGTTTTCTTTGGTTTTAATATTGAGTTCGATCTCGCTTGCGGTCTACACCAAGAGTCTTTCGGTCCAGAGGACCATCTCTACTTACGGTTCAAACGGCGACAGGTTTTCATCCAACGTGTTAGCCAAAAGCGACTCCAATCTCAAAACCGTTTATAAGACGGGTTCCGCGCCCGCAAGCGCGATAATAACAATCTGTAATTACGAACAGAGCAAACAATCTCTTCCTTACGATAAGGATATTTCTTATACTATCACGGCTTGTTTCGTCGAGTATGATTCGGTGGGAAAGAAATATAATGAATTGGGAGCGCTTACGGGCGATCTCGGCTCCTTTACGGCGACCATAAAAAAATCTTCTTCGACGGTAATAAACAGCGAAAATTTAAGAGCCTCGTTTAGCGGAAGTTTAGGAAAAAACGCCGCTAATTACGACGCGTACGTTCTTACATTGGACGACAATTTCGTAGATACGACAAAAAACGTATACGTTAAAGTAACCGCTTCCCCGACGGGAAGTACTCCTTTTTCGACTTTGAGCGCGGTGTTTCAGGTCAAATCGCGTTCCGAAGGGGCGGAAAACTCGTGGGTAGGGAGTTT
>JAFVCP010000115.1 GCA_017479185.1 Clostridia bacterium | reverse complement strand
GGTTCGTTTATATTCGTAGGACCTACGGGCGTGGGGAAAACCGAACTTTCGAAGGCTCTTAGCGAAGTTGTTTTCGGGGATGACGACGGACTTATAAGGATCGATATGAGCGAATATATGGATAAAGGTTCGCTTTCCAAACTCATAGGCGCGCCGCCGGGATACGTTGGACACGACGAGGCGGGGCAACTTACCGAAAAGGTAAGGAGAAAGCCGTATTCGGTCGTTTTGTTCGACGAAATAGAAAAGGCAAATCCCGAGATATTCAACGTTATGCTCCAAATTTTAGACGAAGGAAGGCTGACGGACAGTAAAGGCAAACTCGTCGACTTTAAGAATACCATAATAATACTTACTTCCAACGTCGGAGCGTCGGTGGTAAGCGCCCGCCCGTCTTTCGGGTTCGGCGGCGGAGAGAGAGAGGACGACGAAACGAGGGATACGGTATACGAGGCTTTAAGAAAGAAATTCAGTCCCGAGTTTTTAAACAGACTCGACGATATAATCGTGTTCAAAAAACTCTCGAGGGAAGATTGCGGAAAGATAGCCGAGATACTGATAGAAAAACTAAAAAAGAGATTAAAAGAAGGGAGCGGCGTCGAACTCAAAGTTCTGGCGAGCGCGACGGATAAAATAATAGACGTCGGATACGACGAAGTTTACGGGGCAAGACCTCTTCGCAGGGCGATACAGAGAAATATCGAGGATATGCTTTCCGAAGAATTGATAAGCGGAAGGATAAAGCGAGGGGACGAGGTAACCTTGTACGCCGAATACGACAGAATAACTTATATAAAAAACTGATTATGGAAATAGGAATTTCAACCGCTTCGCTTTTTACGAGAGAAAATAACGAGGACGCGGTAAAAACCCTCGACGAACTCGGCGCGAAAGTAACCGAAGTTTTTCTCGAAACTTTCCCCGAATACGAAGAGGAGTTTGCAAAACTTTTAAAATCGAGGATGGGTAACCTCAAAGCCCATTCCGTTCACGTCTATACGATGCACTACGAACCCGAACTTTTTTCGGATTGGGATAGGTCGTACAAAGTCGCCGAAGGAACTTTCAGGAAAGTTCTTTCTTCCGCGAATATCCTCGGCGCCGACCATTATACTTTGCACGGTAAGGCGAGGATAAAGAAAAAGGGAAATTACGACGATTATAAAAGCGTTGGAGAGCGACTTGATAAACTATCCCATATAGCCGGCGAATACGGCGTTAAATTGTGCCTTGAAAACGTCGAATGGTCGTATTATAATCGAGTGGGATTTTTTAAAGAGGTAAAGAAATACGCTCCGGATCTTAAAGGCGTCCTCGATATAAAACAGGCGAGATTGTCAGGGCAGAGTTATCGCGAATATATCGAAGAAATGGGCGAAGATATTGAAACCGTCCATTTGTCCGACATCGACCAAAGCGGCAGGATAAGATTGCCGGGAAAAGGACTTTTCGACTTTAAGGATCTGTTCGAAAGATTGAGTTTCGTAGGATTTCGCGGGAATATGCTTATAGAGGTATACGCGGGGGATTACGGAGAGAAGGAAGAACTCGTCGAAAGTCTTGAATATTTAAGAGAATTAAAAGAAAAATTTTTCATACGGGAGAAATAAAAATGTCAAAAAGGTACAAAAAAAGAGAATGGAAAAAGCAAATGGCGTTAAGGCTCGACTATAACAATATGTTATACGGCAGAGTTGCCGAGGGGCAGGGTTATACCGAAGCGAAGATCGGCGAATACAAGAGATTCGCCGGCGTCGCGTACGAAAAAGTTATGGCAAAAAAGGGCGAAGGCTGGCTGGGCTGGTGCGATCTTCCCTTTAATCAGGAAGAAATAGTCCAAGAGATAAACGAAGTCGCCAAAGACGTGAGAAAGCGCGCGAAGGCGTTCGTCGTTTTGGGGATAGGCGGGAGCGCGTTAGGACCGATCGCCGTGTTCCAATCCCTTTGCCACCTTCATTACAACGAACTCACTCAAAAAGAGAGAAAAGGACCTAAATTTTACGTCGAAGATAACGTCGATCCCGAGAGGATGAACGCCCTTTTGGATATAATCGACGTCGAAAACACCGTTTTCAACGTTATAACCAAGAGCGGCGCCACTTCCGAAACGATGACGCAGTATCTCGTTATTTTCGATCTTTTGAAGAAAAAACTCGGAGATAAGGCGAAAGATAACGTCATCGCGACGACCTCTTCGAAGAAGGGTAACCTCATAAAACTTGCGAAGCAAGAAGGATTTAAGGCGTTTTATATTCCCGACGGAGTAGGGGGAAGATTTTCCGAACTTTGTCCCGTGGGGCTTCTTCCCGCCGCCGTTCTCGGTATCGATATAGCCGAAATGCTTGCGGGCGCCGCTTATATGGATAAAGTTTGCTCGGAAAAGTCGTTATATAAAAATCCCGCTTTGATCAGCGCGCTTTTATCGTATATCGCGATGAAAGACGGCAAGAATATTTCGGTAATGATGCCGTATAGCGACGGGCTTAAATATTTTGCCGATTGGTACTGTCAGTTATGGGCTGAAAGTCTTGGAAAAGAAGCCGACAACGACGGCAATCTCGTTCGCGTCGGTCAGACGCCCGTAAAATCTCTCGGCGTTACCGATCAACATTCCCAAGTCCAACTTTACACCGAAGGTCCTTTCGATAAGGTCATAACCTTCCTCGCCGTGGATAAATACCGCTCCGAAGTGGTAATCCCCCAAGGATGCGAAGGTATTCCCGACGTAAATTTCCTTTGCGGGCATACTATGAACGAACTCATCACGGCGGAGAGAGTCGCGACCGAATTCGCGCTTTGCCAAAAGGGTAGAATAAACAAGACTATATACCTCCCCGAGATCAACGCGTATACCGTCGGCGAACTTATATATTTCTTTGAAATGGAAACGGCGTTTACGGGAGAAATGCTCAATATCAACGCGTACGATCAACCGGGAGTCGAAAACGGCAAAAACGCTACTTTCGCGCTTTTGGGCAGAAAGGGATACGAGGGCAAGAAGAACGAACTCGATTCGGCGCCCGCGAAAGATCCTAAATTTATAATTTAGCAGATAAAGATCTTCCTTTTCGGGGGAAGATCTTTAATTTTCGTACATTAAAGCCGAGTCGCCTCGTAAATTTTTTATTAAAAATTAAAAAAATGTGATTTTGTCTTGAAAAATACACAAAATTATGGTACAATATATAATGTGGAATTATGAGAGAAGATATTGCCGAGTACCTTTTTCATCAGGGAACAAATTTTAAAAGTTACGAATATTTGGGCGCCCACCTTTCTCCCGACGGGAAAGGTGTGATTTTCAGAGTTTGGGCGCCGTCCGCGAAAGAGGTTTTTCTGAGCGGTGATTTCAGCGGTTGGGAAAAACGAGGGATGCAAAGGCTCAACGACGGCGGTATATACGAACTCTTCGTCGACGGGGCTAAAGAGGGGGATAAATATAAATTTGTCGTTCTCTCCGAAGGGGGAGAAGTCGAGAAATCCGATCCCTTCGCCTTTTACTCGGAACAAGCGCCCGCTTCCGCTTCGATAGTCTACGATCTTTCGGGCTATCAATGGAACGACGGGGAATATCTTGCGAAAAAGGGAAAAGTTTCTCATCATAATCTTCCGATGAATATTTACGAAGTAAATCTCGGCTCGTTTATGAGGAAGGAAAACGGGGATTATTATTCTTATCGCGAGTATTCGAGGATACTCGTCGATTACGTCTTGAAAAACGGGTACAATTACGTCGAGTTTATGCCCCTTACCGAATTTCCTTTCGACGGTTCTTGGGGTTATCAGGTTACGGGTTATTATTCGGTAACTTCGAGATTCGGTTCGCCAAAAGATTTTATGGCTTTGGTCGACGCTTTTCACGCCGCGGGGATAGGAGTCATTCTCGATTGGGTACCCGCGCATTTTCCCAAAGATCTGCCGGGGCTTTACGAGTTCGACGGCGGGCCGTTATACGAGGCTCACGGTTGGGACAGGATAGAACACAAGACTTGGGGAACGAGAAGATTTGACTTTGGAAGGACGGAAGTTCAGTCGTTTTTAGTGTCGAGCGCCTGTTTTTTCTTTGAAAAATTTCATATCGACGGCATCAGGGTAGACGCTGTCGCTTCGATGATATATCTCGATTACGATAAAAAACCGGGGGAATGGATACCCAATATTTACGGCGAAAATAAGAATTTAGAGGCGATAGCCTTTTTGCAAAAACTCAATTCCGCCGTACACCGCTATTTTCCCGAGGCGATAATGATCGCCGAAGAGTCCACGGCTTTCGCGAAAATAACCAAGCCCGTTCAAGAGGGCGGACTCGGTTTTGATTATAAGTGGAATATGGGTTGGATGAACGACGTTTTGTCTTACGTTTCGACCGATCCTTATTTCAGGAAACACGATCACGGTAAATTGACCTTTTCAATGGTCTACGCTTTCAGCGAACATTATATTCTTCCTTTTTCTCACGACGAAGTGGTCCACGGGAAGAGATCGCTTTTGGATAAGCAGTTCGGCTCTTACGAACAGAAGTTTGCGGGAAACAGGGCGCTCATCGGGTTTATGTACGCTCATCCCGGCAAAAAACTCAACTTTATGGGAACGGAGTTCGGGCAGTTTAAGGAATGGAACTATAAAGAGGGTTTGGAATTTTTTATGAAGGATTATCCCCTTCATAAAAAACTTTCGGTATTTTACGAAGAAATAAATAAATTTTATCTTTCTACGCCCGCGCTTTACGGGGACGACGACGGTTGGGACGGATTTTGTTGGCTCGACGCCGATAACTCCGACTATAATACGATCGCCTTCGAAAGGAGATATAAAGGCGAGAGCCTTGTCGCCGTAATAAATTTCAGCGGCGTGGATTTCGGGTGCCGATTCGGCGCGGAAGAAGGGAAGTACGAGGTCGTATTCAATTCCGACTCGGTAAGGTACGGCGGGTATGGAAAGGTCAGAAAAAGGATCTATAAAACGGAGAAAAAAGAGTGGGGAGGAAGGGAGAATTCTCTTTTCCTCGAAATGCCCGCGCTTTCGTTCGTTTATATGAAAAAGATAAAAGGGGGAAAAACAAATTGAACAAAAAAGAATGCGTCGCCATGTTGTTGGCGGGCGGGCAGGGAAGCCGATTATACGCTTTGACAAATAAGATCGCTAAACCTGCCGTTACTTACGGGGGAAAATACAGAATAATAGATTTTCCGCTTTCGAATTGCGTAAATTCGGGGATAGATACGGTGGGCGTTATGACGCAGTATCAACCTCTCGTATTAAACGATTATATCGGTAACGGAGAACCGTGGGATCTCGACAGGTCTTACGGCGGAGTCCACGTTCTTTCGCCATATCAGGCGAAGAACAGTTCCGAATGGTATAAGGGTACGGCGAACGCTATATATCAGAATATCCCGTTTATAAAGAGATACGATCCCGAGTTCGTCCTTATTTTGTCGGGCGATCATATCTATAAAATGGATTATTCAAAAATGATAGAAAGACATAAGGCGACGGGTGCCGCTTGTACGATAGCGGCGATAAGGGTGCCTTTGTCAGAGGCTTCGAGATTCGGTATTTTGAACGTAAAAGACGACGGTGAAATATACGAATTTGAAGAAAAACCCCAAAAGCCCAAGAGCGATCTCGCGTCTATGGGTATATACGTTTTCACGGCGGACAAACTCTATAAATATCTCGAAGAGGACGAGGCGAACGCGTTGAGTTCCAACGATTTCGGAAAGGACGTTTTGCCGAAGATGCTTTTGTCGGGAGAAAAAATGTATTCCTATACCTTCGATGGGTATTGGAAAGACGTGGGAACGATAAATTCGCTTTTCTCGTCGAATATGGATCTTTTGGAAGGTCGCGCGTTCGAGTCTGACGACGGCGGTTGGAGGATAAGGTCGAGAAACCCGATCGCTCCGCCGCACTTTATCGGAAAGGAAGGTAAGGTCAGACATTCCATCGTTTCTTCGGGCTGCGAGATCGAGGGAGAAGTCACGAATAGCATACTTTCGCACGATGTAATAGTCGGCAAAGGGGCTAAAGTCAGAAATTCGATAGTGTTCGCGGGAGCGAGGATAGGAGAAAACGCAGTCGTCGATTATTCCATAATCGATGAAAACGTCGGCGTCGGAAAGGGCGCGAAGATAGGCAAGGAAAATTCCGAGGATAAGATCGCGGTCCTCGGACGGGATATAAACGTCGAGGACGGGGCGGTAGTCCTCGCGGGCGAAATGGTTGACGGCGACGTCGGAGGTGGTTTATGAGCGCTCTCGGATTGATTTTTTCCAATATTCACGACAGCAATATGCCGGAACTTACCGCAAAAAGGACTGTCGCGTCTATACCTTTCGGCGGAAGATACCGCCTTATAGACTTCGCCCTTTCGAATATGGTAAATTCGGGGATCACAAAAGTCGGAGTGATAACCAAGAGCAATTACCGTTCGCTTATGGATCATTTAGGTAGCGGTAAAGATTGGGATCTCGCAAGACACCACGGCGGCTTGTTTATACTTCCGCCTTTCGAAGGTCAGAACGGCTCTCTTTATACCACGAGGTTGGAGGCTCTTAAAAACGTTTCGGGATTTTTATCCAAATCGGAAGAGGATCTCGTTGTTATGAGCGATTCGGATATGGTATGCAATATCGACTTTAAGCCGATAATCAAAGAGCACGCGAAACGCAACGCCGATATTACTCTGATCTACGTCGGCAGGAATAAAAATTCGATTGCGAAAGGGGCATATCTTTCGATAGACGACGGCAGAGTTACGGGGATCTCCTTCGACGATAATGCCGGAGAAAACGAATATACCAATATCTGCGTGATCGGAAGGGCGTTCCTTCTCAATCTTATCGCCGAAGCGGTCGCGAGGGGAAGCAATCATTTTATAAAGGACGTACTTCAACCAAGACTTAAAGATCTTAGGATAATGGGGTATAAACACGACGGATATTACGAAGAGATGAATTCTCTTCAAAAATATTACGACGAGAGTATGAAACTTCTCGACGCCGATATAAGAAATCAAGTGCTGAAAAAGGCGTCGGTATATACGAAGGTAAAGGATTCCTCGCCGACGAGATACGGCGACGAAGCCGTGGTCGGAAATTCGCTTATCGCAGACGGTTGCGTGGTCGAGGGCGAGGTTTACGACAGCGTTATTTTCAGAGGAGTCAAAATAGGAAAGGGTACCGTCGTCAGAAATTGTATACTGATGCAGAATACGATAACCGGCGAAAAGGTAAATATGAATTGTATAATAACCGATAAAAACGTCGTAGTAAAAGACGGAAGAAATTTGTCGGGATGCGAAAATCATCCCTTCTTCATAGCGAAGGGAACTGTCATTTAAGGGGGAAAATCATGACGGAGAGAAGAAAAGAAGAAAATCAACTCGTAAAACCCGTGGAAGTCAAAGTCGTCGAAAAACGCTCGGTTTTGTTCGTCGCGTCCGAAGCGAATCCGTTTGTCGGAACGGGCGGGCTTGCCGACGTTATCGGCTCGCTTCCCAAAGCGCTCGCGAAGAATAAAGATCTCGACGTAAGAGTAGTTATTCCTTTATATTCCGATCTTGACGGAGCGTACAGGGCGAATTTCCGTTTCGAGGGAAATTTCAACGTTCCCCTCGGTTGGAGAAATCAATATTGCGGACTTTTCAGTCTGAAATACGAAGGCGTAACCTTTTATTTCGTAGACAACGAATATTATTTCAAGAGAAAGGGTTTGTACGGTTATTTTGACGACGGCGAACGTTTCGCCTTCTTTTCCAAAGCGGCGCTCGAAATGCTCTCCTATCTCGATTATTATCCCGACGTGTTGCACGCCCACGATTGGCAGACGGCTTTAAGCGTTATTTATCTTAAAATATTATACGCCGACAGATACGGCTATTCCAAAATCAAAGCGCTGTTTACCATTCATAATATAGAGTATCAGGGAAAATACGGACACGAACTTTTGGGCGATCTGTTCGGACTTCCCGATTACGCGTTAAATATCGTCGATTACGACGGCTGTATAAACCTTATGAAGGGAGCGATGCAACTTGCCGAAAGATTTTCCACGGTAAGTCCGAGATACGCGAGCGAGATCAAAAATCCATATTTCGCTCACGGACTCGAATATATGACCTCGCAAAACGAATATAAACTTTGCGGGATCCTGAACGGGATAGACGAAAAGGTCTACAATCCCTCGACGGACGATAAACTCTTCGCCCGATACGACGTTAAGGATATGAGCGGAAAGGCGATTTGTAAGGCGGAACTTCAAAAAATGCTCGCTCTTCCCGAAAGACCCGAAGTTCCCGTTATCGCGATAATTTCAAGACTTGTGGGACATAAGGGTTTCGACCTTATAAAATGCGTTTTCGAAGATATTTTATCAGAGGACGTTCAAGTCGTAATACTCGGAAAGGGCGAAAGGGAATACGAAGATTATTTCAGATTTATCGCGGAGCGTTACAGCGGAAAGTGCAGAGCGATAATAGCCTATAATAAAGATCTCGCTTGTAAGATATATTCGGGATCGGATATATTCCTTATGCCTTCCAAGCAGGAACCTTGCGGACTTTCGCAGATGATCGCTTGCAGGTACGGATCAATTCCCGTGGTAAGGGAAACGGGCGGACTTGCCGACAGCATCGTTCCTTTTAACGACGAGTCGAGAAAGGGCGGAAACGGCTTTACTTTCTCCAATTACAACGCTCACGAAATGCTTTACGTCCTGAAAGACGCTATATATACTTTCGGAGATAAAAAGGTATGGGAAAAGTTGGTCGCAAGGGCGATGAAAACCGATTTTTCGTGGAAAAGATCGGCTGAAGAATATAAAAAGTTATATTTCGATATGCTTTCTTGATTTTGATTTTATTTTTTAGGAGATTCAATATATAAATGACTTCAAATTTTACTCCAACCGACGCAAAAAACGGCGTAAACGGTAAACTTTCGAGATACTTCGGCGTGTCCCTTCAAGAGGCTTCCGTCGAACAACTTTACAAAGCCGTCGTAATGTGCGTCAGAGATATTTTGCTCGAAAAAAGAAACTCGTATCACTACAAGACCAAAGCGGTCAAAGGCAAGAGGGTATATTACCTTTGTATGGAATTTTTGCTCGGAAGATCGCTTAAAAACAACGTTTATAACCTCGGAATAGAGGACGCGTTAAATCAAGCCTTAAAGGATAAGGGAGTAACCCTCGACGATCTTTACGAGATGGAACCCGACGCAGGGCTTGGTAACGGCGGATTGGGCAGGCTCGCCGCCTGTTTTTTAGACGCGCTCGCAACGCAGAATTATCCCGCGATGGGCTATTCAATAAGATACGAATACGGCTTGTTTAAACAAAAGATCGTCGACGGTTGGCAAACCGAACTTCCCGACGTTTGGCTTCCGGGCGGAGAAGTCTGGCTTACTCAACGGTCGGATATGACGGTAAGGGTAAAATTCGACGGTAGGATATCGGAAGAGTGGACCGAACGCGGAATGAAAGTAAATCACGTCGATTTTCAGGAAGTCGAGGCGATACCGTACGATATGATGGTATCGGGAAAAGACGGCGAAGCCGTTTCGGTTTTAAGGCTTTGGGCTGCGAGGAGCGTAAGGGATTTCGATATGAATTCCTTCTCCGAAGGCGATTATATGCGCGCTATTCAGCAAGACAGCGAGGCTGAACTCATATCAAAAGTTCTCTATCCTTCGGACAATCACTACGAGGGAAAATCTTTGAGGCTCAAACAGCAATATTTCCTTGTTTCCGCGACCTTGCAGAATATCGTAAACGAACATTTGAGAAGGTACGGCGATCTCCATACTCTTCCCGATATGGCGGCGATCCATATAAACGATACTCACCCCGCCCTCTGTATTCCCGAACTTATGAGAATACTTATGGACGAACACGGTTTCGGTTGGGACGACGCTTGGGATATAGTTACGAGGACGGTCGCGTATACCAATCATACCGTAATGAGCGAGGCTCTCGAAAAATGGAATCAGGATCTTATCGAGAGAAGATTGCCGAGAATATTTACTATAATAAAAGAAATAAATCAAAGATTTTGCGGAGAAATGTGGAACAAGTTTACGGGCGATTGGGATAAGATCGAGAGAATGTCTATCCTTTCCCACGGACAGGTAAGAATGGCAAACCTTTCTGTCGTCGGTTCCCATTCCGTAAACGGCGTTTCGTCCCTTCACAGCGAGATAATAAAGAAAAGCGTTTTCAAAGATTTTTACGACGCCTATCCCGAACGTTTCACAAACGTTACGAACGGTATCGCGCACAGGCGTTGGCTGTGTCAATCCAATAAGGAACTTACCGAACTTTTATGCGATTGTATCGGCGACGGATTTATTCTCGATTCTTCTCAACTGAAAAAGTTCGCCGATTTTAAAGACGATAAGGCGGTTCTTTCCAAACTCGCCAAGATTAAGAGGATTAAAAAGGAGCAACTTTGCAAGTTCGTAATGAAAAGAGAGGGAATAAAACTCAATCCCGACACTATTTTCGACGTTCAGGCAAAGAGATTGCACGAATATAAAAGACAACTATTAAACGTAATGTATATAATTCATTTATACAACGCGCTTAAAGAAAACCCCGCGCTTCCGATAAAGCCCAAGACCTTTATTTTCGGCGCGAAAGCGGCTCCCGGATACTATATGGTGAAACAGATAATCAAACTTATTTGTTGCCTTTCCGAGGATATTCGCAAAAATCCCAATCCCGAAATAAGGAAGAAACTCTCGGTCGTATACCTCGAAGATTATAACGTAACGATCGCCGAAACCCTTATGCCGGCAACCGAGATCTCCGAACAGATATCGACCGCGGGAAAAGAGTCGAGCGGAACGGGCAATATGAAGTTTATGATAAACGGAGCGCTTACTATCGGCACTCTCGACGGCGCCAACGTCGAAATGCTTAATCAAGTGGGCGGCGAAAATATATTCATTTTCGGCTTAAACGCTCACGAGGTCGAAAATTTATGGAAGAGAGGTTACGACGCGACCGCTTTTTATAACGATAATATCATTTTGCAAAAGGTCATCGCGGCATTAAAGGCGGGATTTAACGGGGTGAGTTTCGAAGGTATCGCAAATTATCTTCTTACCAATTCGCCCGTCGCAGATCCCTATATGTGTATGGCGGATTTCAGCGATTATATCGCCGTTCATCAACGCGCGGACGAAACCTATTCGGATATTTACAAATGGCAATCTATGTCGGTAATGAATATCGCCGGAGCGGGATTTTTCTCCGCGGACAGGGCTATAAAAGAATACGCCGATAATATTTGGAAGTTAAAACAGATAAAATGACGCTTTATTACGACGCGACCGATTTAAAATGCAAGGATAAACGCGGGGCGATCGGCGAGGATACCGAACTCGGGCTTGTCCTTTTTTCGGACGGCGAAAAATGTTCTGTTGTTTTCAGAACCGACGACAATCGTTTTTTTACCTTTGAAGGCGAAAAAAGAGGCGAAAGATTTGAGTTTTCGATCGTCGGACTTAAAAAAGGACTGTATTTTTACCTTTTTTATCTCGACGGCAAAGAGATCGGTCGTTCGTCAGACGGTTTCGCGCGATTCGGCGGGAGCGAGTTTCGCCTTACGGTAGTAGAAAAAGGTTACGAATATCCTTCGTCTTTTAAAGGCGGGATAATATATCAGATCTTTCCCGACAGGTTTTGCCGCGCCGAAGGCTATGGCGACCAAACAGGAAAAAGAATGAAAAAATGGGGAGATACGCCCGATTACCTACCGAACCCAATGGGAAAGATAACCAACGACGACTTTTTCGGCGGTAATTTCAAAGGTATAGAGGAAAAACTCGATTATCTCTCCTCGCTGGGCGTAACTATCGTCTATCTCAATCCCATAGTCAAAGCGAAAAGCAATCATCGTTACGATACGGGCGATTATATGAAGTTCGACGCGCTTCTCGGTTCTGACGAGGACTTCAAAAGACTTATTAAAGAGGCTGAAAAAAGAGGGATATGCGTTATCTTCGACGGCGTGTTCAATCACGTCGGCGACGACAGCGTTTATTTCAATAAATACGGCAATTATAATTCCGTCGGCGCGTATCAATCGGAAAATTCTCCATACCACGATTGGTTTTCTTTCGAGAATTTTCCCGATAAATATCGCTGTTGGTGGGGAATAGACGTTCTCCCGTCATTAAACAGGGGACAAAAAGAATTTGAAGAACTCGTGGTCGGCAACGGCGGGGTCCTCGACAGATATTTTTCTCTCGGCGTAAAAGGCGTTCGGCTCGACGTGGTCGACGAACTTTCCGATGGATTTATCAAAAAAATAAACGATAAGGTAAAGTCTTTCGGAAAGGAAAACTTGGTTATCGGCGAAGTTTGGGAAGACGCGACGGATAAGATCGCTTACGGGGAAAGAAAGAGGTATTTTTCCGACGGCGAACTCGAGTCGGTAATGAATTATCCCTTAAAAAGCGGGATAATATCATATATTTTAAGCGGCAACGCCAAAGAAATTTACGAAATAACGAAAAGTCAGATAGAAAATTATCCTTCCGAAGTCTTATCTCAGTTGATGAACGTTTTGGGAACTCACGACACGCCGAGAATACTTACTTATCTCGGTAAAAGAGGAAATTTAAAGAGCGAAAGAAAGGATATGATCGATGAAAAATTGTCCGATGAAGAATATTCTTTCGCGGTAAAGGCATTAAAATGCGCGACCCTTTTACAATATACGTTGTACGGGATACCGTCGATATATTACGGCGACGAAATAGGGATGCAGGGAAATAAAGATCCATTTAACAGATTTTGTTTTCAACCCGAAAATGGAAACTCCGAGATTTTGAATTGGTATTCCTTCTTGGGCGATATAAGAAAAAAACTCGATTGCTTTTCGATAGACGATAATACTACAGACCTTTTTTACAGAAGGGGTGTGTTCGGATTTTCCCGAAGGGGAAAGAAGTCGTCATTGACCGTCGTTATCAACTGCGGCGAAAGGGAAGATCTCGTCTTGAACGAGGAAGCCGTCGAAATTACGAAAAACGTAAATCTATCAAAAATATCGCTTGACACCTACGATTTTGCAATTTTTTACAAAGGGGAACACGATTTTGTTTAAAGGTTTCGACCCCGTGTTTGACGAGCGTTCCGAATTACTTATTCTGGGAAGTTTCCCAAGCGTAAAATCGAGAGAGGACGGTTTTTATTACGGAAACAAAAGGAACGTCTTTTGGCAAATTTTAAGGGATTATTTTAATGACAAATTCGGCGACGAAAGGGAAGAAAAGATAAATTTCCTCTTAAAACGACGTATCGCGTTATGGGATATAGTGGAAAGTTGCGAGATCGAAGGCTCTTCCGATTCCAAAATAAGTAATTATCGTCTTGCGGACTTGGACAGGGTTTTATCGAAAGCGAAAATAAGAGGAATAATTCTTAACGGCAAAAAGTCTTTCGAATTGTTTTCGAAAGCGTACAAAAACTTGCTTCCGCTCGCCGTTTGCCTTCCTTCGACAAGTCCCGCGAACGTGGGAATGGACAGGGAAAAATGGATTTGTTTTTTGGATAA
The DNA here is from genome assembly GCA_017479185.1 of Clostridia bacterium. Classification (GTDB taxonomy): domain Bacteria; phylum Bacillota; class Clostridia; order Christensenellales; family Borkfalkiaceae; genus UBA10281. Next base: position 16,972 of record JAFVCP010000115.1, on the reverse strand, counting down.
GTTTTTTTCTGAAACTCGTTGATTTATAATAAATTTTGTAATTTTTTACGATATGTGTCATTCGGTTTATCGGGATGTTTTAAAAAGATTAAATGATAGCGCGGACGAAAAATTCGTCGATTTCAGTTCGAAAATAATCAACGGCGAAAAACCTCTTATAGGGGTAAAAATTCCGGAACTGAGAAAGATCGCGAAAGAGATAGTCCGATCGAAAAAGGTCGACGAATACCTTTCGGAGTGTAAGTTCGCCTATTTCGAAGATACGCTTATATACGGTTTTTTGATCGCGACCTTTCCTTTCGACAGGTTCGCGTCTTTTCTCGACGTTTATTTTAAAGAGGTGGACAGTTGGGGGCTTGTGGACAGTTTCGTTTCGTCTATTGTTTGCGCAAAAAAAGAGGGCGAAAAGTTTTTTCTCTTTATAAAAAGCAGGATAGATAATTCACAGGGTTTCGAACTTCGCTTTTACATCGTAAGCGTTCTCGCGTTTTTTATTTCGGAAGATAATCTCGATTTTATTTTTTCTTTTCCGAATAAATACGGAGGGAAAGGATATTACGTCGATATGTCAGTCGCGTGGCTGTTGTCGGTTGTATTCGTTAAATTTCCCGAAAAAACTTACGATTTTTTAAAGTCCTGCGAAATGGACGATTGGATTTTCGACAAAACTTTGTCCAAGATCTGCGATTCTTTTAGGGTTTCGGACGAGGATAAATCAAAAATAAAACAATTAAGGGTAGAAAGAAATGGAAATAATTCAAAGAATTACCGAAGAATTTAAACTTCGGGACGAACACGCGAAAAATATTGTTTCGCTTTTGGACGACGGAAATACCATTCCGTTTATCGCTCGTTACCGCAAAGAGATGACGGGGCATATCGACGATCAGGTTTTAAGAGAACTCGCTGACCGACTTACCTATCTTCGGAATATCGAGAAGAGGAAGGAAGAGGTGGTTTCGTCTATAACCGAGCAGGGGAAAATGACAGACGAGATCGCCGCGGCGATAGAAAAGGCGGAAACTTTGACCGAAGTTGAAGATATATACAGACCGTATAAACAAAAGAAAAAGACGAGGGCGACGGTCGCTATCGCAAAGGGACTCGAACCTTTGGCGGATATACTTCTCGCTCAAAACTTAACAGAGGGGAGCGTCGAGGATATCGCGAAACCGTTCGTAAGCGAAGAACTCGGCGTAAAAAACGAAAAAGAGGCGATCGCAGGCGCGGAAGATATAATCGCGGAGAGAGTTTCGGACGACGCCGAACTCCGTAAAAAACTGCGTAGAATATACCTTAAAAACGGTGAAATTTCCTCGAAAATACAAAAAGAGGAAGAGGAAAACGCGAAAACTTACGAAATGTACGCCGATTATGCCGAACCCGTTTCGGAGATCAAATCCCACAGAATACTCGCGCTCAATCGCGGCGAGGACGAGGGGTATCTCAAAGTAAAAGTTACGATAGACGAGAGTTTTGCGGTAAGGGTGTGCGAAGTCGGATTCGTAAAAGAGGGCAGCGTAACTACTCCTTGTGTCAAAGCGGCGGTCGCGGACGCGTATAAAAGGCTTATTCATCCTTCGATAGAAAGGGAAATAAGAAACGTTCTTACCGAAGGCGCGCAGGAGCAGGCTATAAAAATGTTCGACGTAAACCTTCGTCCTCTGTTGATGCAACCGCCCGTAAAGGATAAAGTAACGATGGGTTTCGATCCCGCTTACAGAACGGGCTGTAAAATAGCCGTCGTGGACGGAACGGGCAAAGTGCTTGCGACTACCGTCGTATATCCCACACCGCCTCAGAACAAAAAGGAAGAGGCGGCAAAGCAACTCAAAGACTTGATAGATAAATACGGAGTCGATATAATTTCCATAGGAAACGGCACGGCTTCAAAGGAGTCTGAAATTTTCGTTTCCGAACTTGTCAAAGACTACGGCGGAAAGGTCAGTTACGCGGTGGTCAGCGAGGCGGGGGCTTCGGTGTATTCGGGTTCTCCTCTCGCGGCGAAAGAATTTCCGCAATACGACCTTACTCTCCGTTCGGCGATCTCGATAGCGAGGAGATTGCAGGATCCCCTTGCCGAACTTATAAAAATAGATCCTAAAGCGATAGGCGTAGGGCAATATCAGCACGATATGCCCGCGGCGAGGCTGGACGCCGTATTGGACGGCGTTCTGGAAGATTGCGTAAACAGCGTCGGGGTAGACTTGAACACTGCGAGTCCTTCGCTTTTATCTCACGTCGCAGGGCTTAACGCCGCGATAGCGAACAACGTTATAACCTATCGTGAAGAAAACGGAAAATTCTCGTCGAGAAAAGAACTTTTAAAAGTTCCGAAACTCGGTGCGAAGGCGTTCGAGCAGTGCGCGGGCTTCCTTCGTATAAGGGACGGAAAGAATATTTTGGACAACACCGCCGTACACCCGGAGTCTTACGCCGCGACCGAAAAACTCTTAAAACTTTTCGGCTATACCGATCAGGACGTCGCGGAGAGAAAACTCAACGATCTTCCGGGGAAAATAAAGGCTTACGGGGAAGCGAAAGCTGCGGAAGAATGCGGTTCGGGCGTTCCCACTATGAACGATATAGTAGTCGAACTTTTAAAGCCGGGCAGGGACGTAAGAGATTCGGTTCAAACGGTCGAACAACGTTTCGACGTTATGGATATAAACGATCTCGTGGTCGGAATGGAACTTACGGGAACGGTCAGGAACGTTATAGATTTCGGCGCGTTTGTCGATATCGGCGTCCATCAGGACGGTTTGGTGCATATCTCCGAAATTTCGGATAATTATATAAAGCACCCGTCGGACGCATTGAAAGTCGGACAGGTCGTAAAAGTCAGAGTAATAAGCGTCGACGCGAAAAAGAACAGGATCGGGCTTACGATGAGGAAAGAGCGTAAAAATCATTGACAAAATCCCGTCGGTCTGTTAAAATAGTAAAGGCTCAATAAATTGAGGAGGAATAAAAATTATGGATACTTATGAAAAGGTTGTAAGTTTGCTCGCCGAACAACTCGGGCTCGATAAGGCGAATATAACGCCCGAAAGCGATATTATAAAGGATCTCGGGGCAGATTCGCTCGACGTTGTTCAGATGCTTATGGCAATGGAAGACGAGTTCGGTATAACCGTGTCCGAAGACGACGCCGCTTCTCTTAAAACGGTTGCCGATATAGTCGCCGTCATCAACAAATAATCTAATAATCTAAAAGAAATTTTACCGCAAGGTCAGCCTCGCGGTAATTTTTTATTTTAGCCGAATGAAAACAAAGTTAAACACGTTCATCGAACCTTAAAGCGATGTATTTTAATGATTTACGGTTTAAAACACGAAGTCATATAAGTATTGCGATGGGCTTTAAGCCGTAAAGGGTTGAAAAGACACGCTTTAATGATAGTTCGGTCATATTTTTATTCGGCTAAGGGAAAATTATTGCTCGTTAATCGTTGTAAAATAAAAAAAAGTATGATATAATAAATATAATATTTATTATACGAGGTAAGGAAAGTGGCTAAGGCGAAGAAGGGTAAAGTCGTAAGAAAAAGAAGAAAGACGCCCAAGTTTTTAACGCGGGAATTTTGGGGGATGACGATGACGTTTTTCAGCGTCGCGATTTTAGCGTTTACTTTTCTTTCGATTTTTAACGTCGGGTTCGTTTCGGACTACGTCGCGAAATTTATAAGCGGCTTGTTCGGGTATTTTACTTTCCCGTTGTTATTCTTCGATCTTTTTACGGGGATAATGCTTATTTTCGGCAAAAAACCGGTCAAGGGAAAGGGCGTTGCGACGGCGGTCGCGATAGGCGTCGCTTTCGTGTTCGGTTTTCTTCTTACGCACGCTATCGTTTCTCCTATCGGCGACAGATCGCTCGGCGAATATTTGACCGCGGCGTATACGGCGCCCGCCGAAGGGGTTTTAAACGCTTCCGTCGGGGGATGGTTTGCCGCGCTCGTAATATATCCCGTATTTTCGGGAATAACTTTCGCCGGCGGAATTATTCTTTTTTCGGCGGTGATATTGCTCGCGATCCTTATCGTTTTCAGAGGTAAGATATTCGGAAAACGCAAAAAGAAAGAGAGGGTCGAAATAGACGAAAAGGTCGCCGTTGAAAAGCCCGCGGCGAACAAAAAGCCCGAAAGAATCTACGCTGGCGGAAGCCGTTCGTCAAAACGGCTGGTCGTAACCGGCGGGAAGTTCGAGATGAAGGGAGAAGAAAGCGTTCAAAAAACCGACGACTTCGAGGCTTCGTCGAATTACGGCAGGGCGTACAGCGACGAATACAACAGGGAATTTTCCGAAAAACTCGATTACGTCAAAACGGCGCAGAAGATCGATCCCGAGAACCTTGGAAAGACGGTCAATACCACAATGTTCAATTCGGCTATGTCGTCCGACGATTATTCGGGCGCAATAGACGATTCTACGCCCAACGAGGAAGTATATATACCCGAAAATTACAGAGAGGCGGTCAAAAACGACAACGCTTCGGCGTATGACGACGAGTATAACGACGAAGCAGACGCTTACGACGATATAGACGACGAAACGGCGTCCGATAACGAATTTGCCGATATCGGAGCGCAGTTCGGTTTTGCCGACGAGGAAGATGGCGAAGCGCCGCAAAGCGAAACCCAAGAAAAGCAAAGCGTCGAGGAGCCGACTTCGCAAACTCCGCCGAAACCGCAAAAAGAGGAAAAGGGCAATCCATACGACGAGATGCCTTTAAACTTCAAATACAACCCGCCGCCGGTCGAACTTTTGGGCGTTTACGACAGCGAGGAAGATTACGGCGCCGTAGAGGTTTTCAAGAGGGAAAAAGCGGCTAAAATACTCAATACTTTAAAGGTTTTAAACAATATTAACGCGCAGGTCGTGAATATAGTTCACGGACCCACGATAACGAGATTTGATCTCGCAATTCCCGAAAACGTTTCTATTAAAAACGTAACCAAGTATACCGACGATTTGAAACTCAGGCTCGCGACGAAGAGCGATATTAGATTTACAACGATACCCGGAACACCTTACGTCGGCGTCGAAGTTCCCAACGATAAGCAGGCGACGGTCGGGCTTCGTTCGGTAATAGAGAGCGATACTTTTAAAAACGCCAAGAGAAATTCGCTGACTTTCGCGATAGGAAAGGATATAATCGGAAATCCCGTTGTCGCGGATATAACCAAGATGCCCCACCTTCTGATCGCGGGCGCCACGGGAACGGGTAAGAGCGTGGGATTAAACGCCTTGCTCGTAAGTCTTATGTATAAATACAGTCCCGCGGAATTGAGATTTATCATAATAGATCCCAAGCAGGTCGAGTTTACCATATTCAGCGGAATACCGCATATGCTTTTCGACGAGATAATTTTCGAACCGCAAAAGGCGATCGCGACGTTGTCGTGGGCGGTAAAGGAAATGGAGTCGAGATACGGCAAACTCCGCGAGGCGATGGTCAGGAATATCGACGAATATAATATGCAGATAGATCCTCGCAAAGACAGAAAGATGCCGAGGATAGTAATGATCGTCGACGAATTTGCCGACCTTATGAGCGTCGATAAGAAGAATATCGAAGATAAAATAGCGAGGATAGCCCAAAAGGCGAGGGCTGCGGGAATATATCTCATTCTCGCGACTCAACGTCCTTCTGTAAATATAATGGAAGGCTCCATCAAGACCAATTTCACTTCGAGAATGGCGTTCAAAATGTCCAACGCGATAGATTCAAACACCATTTTAAACGAAGTCGGCGCCGAAAAACTTCTCGGCAGAGGGGATCTTCTCTATAAGATGAGCGATATGACGAGCGTGGAGAGAGCGCAGGGCGCGTACGTCGACGGAGAAGAGATCAAAAACATAGTCAAATATCTTAAAGAAAACAATAAGTGTTATTTCAACGAAGCGGCGCTCGCGGATATAAACGGCGAGGTTTCCCCGCAGATAGAAAACGTTACGGCGAGAAGCGGCGGCGGTTCTTCGGGCGGCGGAGCGGTTTCGCAAGATAACTTGTCGGCGCTTTATCTTGCCGTTCAACTCGGTTCGGTTTCCATTTCTTTGTTGCAAAGAAAACTTCACTTCGGCTTCCCGAAAGCGGGCGCTATCGTCGATTGGATGGAAAGAGAGGGATACCTTGCTTCCGGGGCGGCGGGCAGACAAAAGCCGGTAACCTTAACTAAAGAACAATTCGATGAGAAATACGGCGGAGTATTTTCAGTCGAAGAATTTGAAGACAGATTCGGATTATTATGATTTTAAAGGATAAAACCGTCGGAGTGATATCGCTCGGATGCGACAAAAACAGAATAGACACCGAAAAGATGCTCGCTCTTCTCGATTTCGGTAAGATAACGCAGGATCTCAGCGAGGCGAATATCGTTATAATAAATTCGTGCGCTTTTTTGGAAAGTTCGAGAAAAGAGGCGATCGATACGGTTTTCGAGTGTAACTCTTACAGAGGGTCGGGCAAACTCGAAAAAATAGTTTTGACGGGTTGCCTTCCCGAGAAATTCATCGACGATCTTTTCGACGAATTGACCGAAGTAGACTTGTTTATCGGGATAAAAGATTACCCGAGGCTTGTCGAAGGTCTTGAAAGGACGTATAGAGGGGAGAGGGTAAATTACGTTAAAACGGTGGATAATTTCAAGACCGAGAAGAGAGTTGTTACGACTCCCGAACATTACGCTTATTTAAGGATCGCCGACGGTTGCGACAATAAGTGTACGTATTGCCTTATACCTTCGATCAGAGGAAAGTACAGGTCGGAGAAAATCGAAGACCTTATATCCGAGGCGGAGAGTTTAGGGGAAACGGAAGAACTCATTTTGGTCGCGCAGGATATAACGAGATACGGGATCGATATTTACGGCGAGGTAAAACTTATAGAACTTCTTCGGAGGTTGTCCGCGCTTGACGGTATAAAGTCTATAAGGCTTCTTTACGCTTATCCCGATATGCTTTCAGACGATCTTATCGACGAGATCGCAAATAATCCCAAGATAATAAAGTACCTCGATATTCCTCTTCAACACGCGGACGACAGCGTTCTTAAAAGGATGAACAGAAAGGGGACGGGAGAAAGTTATTCAGCGCTCATAAAAAAACTTCGGGAAAAAGTGGACGGTATAGCCATTCGGTCGACCTTTATCGCGGGTTTCCCGGGAGAAAGCGAGGAGAATTTTAAAAATCTTTTGACGTTTATTCAAAAAGAAAAATTGTTCAACGCAGGCTTTTTCGCCTATTCGAGGGAAGAAGGAACTCCCGCGTACAGACTTCCCGGACAAATAGACGAGGAAGTCAAAATAAAGAGAGTGGAAGCCCTTTACGAGGCTCAACGTAAAATTTCTGCGGAGAGGAACAAGTCATTTATAGGTAAAACGCTCGAAGCGCTGACCGACGGCGTCGATTACGACAAACAGAGTTTTTACGGGAGAGCGTATTTTTCCGCTCCCGATATAGACGGAGTGATATATTTTACTTCGGAAGGCGAGATAAGACAGGGCGAAAGATATACCGTCAGGATAACTTCCGCCGACGATTACGATTTATACGGAGAAACTTTATGAATTTACCGAACAAATTGACTTTTGCAAGATTGATACTCATACCCTTTTTTATGGTTGCGTTTTATATGAATTTTACGGGGCATTATCTCGTATCGCTCGCTATCTTCGCGATAGCCGCCGCAACCGATTTTTTCGACGGGAGAATAGCGAGGAAGAAAAACCTTATTACCGATCTCGGGAAATTTCTCGACCCCATCGCGGATAAGGTGTTGGTCCTCGCGGCGTTCGTCGTTTTGTTGTCCGATCCCTACGACACAAACATTTTCAAGCATTTCGGCGACGGCTATCTTATTTTCGGAGGGGTCGGCGTGGTCATAATAATCGCGAGGGAACTCACGGTTTCCACGCTTCGGATGATGGCGGCGAGAAAGGGGATAGTCCTTGCGGCGGAAAACATAGGAAAGGCAAAAACTTTCGTAACCGATATAGCGGTGATCGTACTTATTTTCGCGGGTGATTTTTACGCCTTACAGCCCGAGTTGGGAAATATCGCGACCATAGTCGGATTGGTCCTTTTCGGGGCGTCCGTGATTTTGACGCTTATTTCGGGAATATCTTACCTCGTCAAAAACGCGGAGGTCTTTAAAGACTGATGAGAACGGCGATAATCGCTTTTCGGGAAAAAAACGGTTATTTTCCCGAGGAAAAACTTAATCAAGTCGTCGAACTTTTAAACTCCGCTAATTTTTGCGCCGACGAGATCTCGGTGATTTTAGGTAAAAAGGATCTGTTTATCGAAGTTTTTGAAAAACACAGACAGTCGTATGACAACGTTTTGGTGTTAGACTGTGAGCGTAACGATTTCGAACTTACGCAGGCGATAGAGGGCTGCGATAGGATAAATTGCGTGTTTAAATGCGGAAACGCGGACGTTATGTTCGTTTCGGATAACGCAAAATTCAAAAAGACGGTGGAAGATAATTTTATTTCCTTTTTAAAGGCGAAAGAAGGGCGGTCTTACGGTAAAGTCGTATTTAAAATTTTCGGGCTTAAAAAGGAAGAAATAACGGCGAAACTTTCCGAAATGGGAAAGGGGTTGGAAGTAAGTTTCAACGTCGTGGGGAAAGGTCTTGACAATAAAGTCGAGATCATTTACGACGACAGGTCGACGAAAATGGACTACGACGCTTGTCAGAAAAGATTTTTGGAAGAGTTTTCCGATCGCGTTTACGCGGAATACGACGTGGGCATAGAACAGAGGCTCGTGGATCTTTTGAAATTGAGAAATTGCTCGCTTTCGACGGCTGAGTCGTTTACGGGCGGAAGCGTCGCGAGGTCGATAATTTCGGTTTCGGGGGCGAGCGAGGTCTTTTACGAAGGTATCGTCGCGTACGATTCGGAAGCGAAAATAGACAGACTCGGCGTTGAGAGAAGTTCGATAGTCAAGTCTAAACCCGTGTCGGCGCAAGTCGCCGGGGAAATGGCGAAAGGTCTGTTTAAAAGCGGGAAGGCGACGGTCGCGCTCTCGACCACGGGTATAGCGGGTCCCAATTCGGACGACAGTAAATTCCCCGTAGGTCTGTGTTATTTCGGCGTCGGTTATAAAGGTAAAGTACAAGTCTTTAAATACCAATTCGAAGGGGATAGGGCAACGATCATAGAAAACGGCGCGAAAACCGCTCTTTTCCTTGCGATAAAAAGATTAAAAGAAATATAGTTTAAAATATAGAAGGAGTAAATTATGGTAGAAGAAAAGCAAAAAGCCCTCGATCTCGTATTAAAAGAGATCGAAAAGCAGTACGGTAAAGGGGCGATAATGAAACTCGGGCAGGGCGCTGCCGACACTCATATCGACGTCATTCCGACGGGATGTCTTACTCTCGACCTCGCGCTCGGTATCGGCGGAGTTCCGAGAGGAAGGATAATCGAAATTTACGGTCCCGAATCTTCCGGTAAAACGACGGTCGCCCTTCACGTTATTGCCGAAACGCAGAAAATGGGCGGTATCGCGGCGTTTATCGACGCAGAACACGCTCTCGATCCCGTTTACGCGTCCAAACTCGGCGTCGATCTTGAAAATCTCTACGTTTCTCAACCCGATACGGGAGAACAGGCGCTCGATATTACCGACAGTCTGGTAAGGAGCGGAGCGGTAGATCTTATCGTCATCGACTCGGTCGCCGCGCTTACCCCGAAAGCGGAGATCGAAGGAGATATGGGCGACAGCCACGTCGGACTTCAGGCAAGGCTTATGTCGCAGGCGCTCCGTAAACTCACGGGTATTACCAATAAATCCAAAACCTGCGTTATTTTCATCAACCAACTTCGCGAAAAGGTGGGTATTATGTTCGGCAATCCCGAAGTTACCCCGGGCGGTAAGGCTCTTAAATTCTACGCAAGCGTCAGGATAGACGTAAGAAAGACGGATACGCTTAAAGACAGCGACGGAATGTTCGGAAACAGGACAAAAGCGAAAATAGTCAAGAACAAACTCGCCCCGCCGTTCAAGACCGCCGAATTCGATATAATTTACGGAGAAGGCGTGTCGCAGACGGGCTGTATAGTCGATCTCGGCGTCGAATTCGGAATACTCGAAAAGAGCGGTTCCTGGTTCTCCTATAAAGGCGAGAAGATCGCCCAGGGAAGAGATAAAGCGAAGGAATATCTTGCCGATCACGAGGATATCAAAGACGAAATAGAAAGGGAGATCAGGGCGAAGGCAAATCCCGAAAAGACGGAAGCGCCCAACGAATAAAAAAACAATACCGAGGCGATGATCATCGCCTCGGTCAAATGCTGTTATTTATCTGTTATTGCGACGCGGGAACAAAGGGAAGCGTCGGCGATCTTGGTTTTTTTACCGTCGGGTAAAACGAGGTATACGGTTTTCCCGTTGGTTACGGCGACGGAGCCGTCCGACGATAGGGCGTAGTCTATTACGCCGTTCGCGATTACCGATCTCGTTCCGTCCTCGCTAAGCCTTATAAGTTTCCAACTTGCGGGAGCGTATCCCGCGAATTCTTCTTTTCGTTTAAGGTTGTTTTTATATTCTTTTTCGGCGTTGACGAGGTTTCCTTCGATAAATATATCTCTGTCGGATTTATCTCTGTTTTTCGCCGGATTCGAGCCGTTTTTGTTAAAACCATTGCCCGTAAAAGCGATGGTAAAGGTTTCGAAGAAATAAAACAGCGCGGTAAGCAATCTCCAAGGAATGAGAATAACGTCGAGTATGGTTCTCCCGATCCCGATTTTTTCTTTCGCTATCGGTTTTTCGACGAAATAAAGGTCGCCGTTTTGCAATCGGAAGGGTTTTGACAGGGAACGGTCGGGATAAGAAAGTATCTCGGTTATTTCGTTTGAATTAACGTTATACGAACAGATCGAAGAAGGGGAATATTGAACGAAGTCGCCGTCGGCATTTCTTCCGGCGCCCTTGGTGTCGAATAAGATCTCGCCGTTGTACGATGAAAAAGAAGGATTTGCGTCGAAACAATCTCCGTCGGTCAGCGTCATATAGTCGTTTTGGACGAGGTCGTATATCGCGAGGTGAGAATTTATTTCGTTGGTCGAAACGCAGGTTACGATCTTGTTTCCGTCGGCGTTTAGTTTCCCGCCCGAAAATCTTTCTTTCGCCGAATGAACGATATGAGATTCTTCGCCTTTTTCATCGCTTAAATCTTTTGAAAGAATACCCGAAACGTCGTTTACGACGGCTGAAAAAAGAATTTTTTCTCCGTCGGGGTAAAAATCCAGCGATCTAAGTTCCGAGCGATCGTCCTGAAAGGCTCTCGATCTCGCGAGATCGGCTGCGGCGTCCCCTCTGAATTCCGCGCCGAACCCCTGCGTTTTCCAAGCGTCGTTTTCGGCGGTTTTTTTAGCGGCGTTTACGATATTGTCGTGAAACGAGCAAGCGTATTCGGATATTTTTCCTTCCGAAAAGACCTTGATCTTCAATCTGTCGTTAAATACCAATTTGACCATAATAAAATTATAAAACCTTTTTGATCTGTTGTCAATAAAAATTATGAAATCAATAAGAGAATTGTATAAAATCGGGAGAGGTCCTTCGAGTTCGCATACTATGGGACCTGAAAAGGCTTGTCGGCTTTTCGTCAAGGAAAACGGAGAGTGCGATGAATATAAAGTTACTCTTTTCGGTTCGCTTGCCGCAACGGGTAAAGGGCATCTTACCGATAAGGTCGTAAAAGAAACTCTCGGAGAGGAAAAAACCGAGGTTATTTTCGACGGCAAAAAAACCAAACTTCCTCATCCTAATACTATGTATATCGAAGGGCTTAAAAAAGGCGTTTCGGTCGCCAAATGGGAAGTTACGAGCGTGGGCGGAGGCGCGATAAAAGTAAAGGGAAAAGCCGAAATAGCCTCTCCCGAAGTATATCCTCACGGATCTTATGAAGAAATCAAGGAATTTTGCCTTTTAAACCATATAAAATTATGGCAATACGCCGAAATTTTCGAGGGCGAGGGCTTTTGGGATTATCTTTCGGAGATATGGCAGACGATGAACGAATGCGTCGACAGGGGACTTAAAGCGAGCGGGGTTTTGCCCGGTGGGATAAATACTCAACGCAAGGCGAAAACTCTTTACGATCAATACGTTTTAAATGAAAAACCCGAAACGAGAGAAAACAGGATCGTGTGTTCTTACGCTTACGCCGCCGCGGAAGAAAATGCCGGCGGGGGAAAAGTGGTAACGGCGCCGACTTGCGGTTCGTGCGGAGTTATTCCCGCGGTTTTCAGATATTTGCAGGAAAAAAACGAGGTTCCCGAAAAGGAGATCTTAAAAGCACTTGCGACCGCCGGCGTGATAGGTAATCTTATAAAGACCAACGCTTCGATCAGCGGCGCGGAATGCGGTTGTCAGGCGGAAGTTGGCGTCGCTTGCTCGATGGCTTCGGCGGGAGTCGCTCAACTTTACAATATGACGGTCGATCAGATAGAATACGCCTCTGAAATAGCGATAGAGCATCATCTCGGGCTTACTTGCGATCCTATATGCGGATTGGTTCAGATCCCTTGTATCGAGAGAAACGCAGTTGCGGCTTTGAGGGCGTTAAACGAAGTAACGCTCGCCGGGTTTTTGAGCGATTCGAGGAAAATTTCGCTCGATATGGCGATAAAGACTATGTATGACACCGGGAGAGATATTTCGGGTAAATACAGAGAAACTTCCAAGGGCGGACTCGCTAAATTATATAATTGATAAAATGTATACCGTAATTTTAAAAAAGAACGAAGAGAAAAAAATATTGGGCGGATACCCGTGGGTTTTCGCCAACGAAGTATATAAAGTGGAAGGGAAGGGCGAACAGGGAAGCGTCGCCTTGGTAAGATCCAACGACGGAAGATTCGTGGGAAAGGGAACTATAAATCATCATTCCAAGATCCTCGTCAGAATGCTCACGTTAAAGGATGAGGAAATCGACCGCGATTTTTATTATAAAAGGATAAAAGCGGCTGTCGATTACAGGCGGGAACTCGGTTACGGAGATAATTACAGGGCGATTTTCGGAGAGTCGGATTACTTGCCGGGACTTATCGTCGATAAATACGGCGAATACCTCTCGGTTCAATTTTTATCGCTCGGAATGGAAGTTATAAAAGACCTGATATGCGATATTTTGGAAGAAGTATTGAAGCCGTCGGGAATATACGAGCGGAGCGACGTTTCGGTAAGGAACAAGGAAGGTCTTGAAGAAAAGAAGGGCGTTTTGAGGGGAAAATTCGATACCCGAGTACAGATCGAAGAAAACGGGCTGAAACTTATCGTAGACGTAGAAAACGGTCAGAAAACGGGCTATTTTCTCGATCAGAAGGAAAACAGGGACGATTTAAAATACTACGTTAAAGGGAAAAGCGTCCTCGATTGCTTTTGTAACGAAGGGGGATTTTCGCTTTGCGCCTTAAAATACGGCGCGAGGGAAGTTACCGCGGTGGATATAAGCCAAAAGGCGATAGATCTCGTCAGAGAAAACGCTCTTTTAAACGGATTTGAAATAAATACGGTAACCGCCGACGCGTTCGAACTTTTGCGCAGTTACAGAAAAGAAAATAAAAAATTCGGCGTCGTCGTTCTCGATCCACCCGCGTTCACTAAAACTGCGGATACGGTAAAAGCGGGTTACAGGGGTTACAAAGATATAAATATATCGGGGCTTAAACTCGTCGAAAAAGGGGGCTATCTCATTACTTGCAGTTGTTCCCAGCATTTGACTTTAAATCTGTTTTTGCAGATGATAAGAGAAAGCGTTATAGAAAGCGGCGTAAAAGCCAAACTTGTCGAAATAAGGTCGCAGGGAAAGGATCACGCCTCGGCGATCGGGTACGACGAGGGCTTATATCTTAAAGTCGCGGTAATAAAGGTGGTGGAGTGATATGCTTAAGAAAAGCAAAAAGACAAATATTAAGATAAAGAAAAATTCGTTTTATTACGTTATCGTATCGATCGCAATAATTATATGCGTCGTCGTCGTCGCGATCATAATTCGTATGAGAGATTCGTCGGTCAAGCCGCCCGAAGTGCGCGAGGTTACCGAAACTACCGAACTAAGATCGCTTACCGTAACTTTTATAGACGTAGGTCAAGGCGACGCGATACTTATAAATTTCCCCGACGACAAGTATATGCTTATTGACGGCGGAAAGGGAAATAAGACCAACGAGCAAGCCCTCGATAAATATCTTACCGTCGACGGTAAAAAGATAACCCTCGATTACGTCGTTGCGACTCATCCCGACGAGGATCACGTCGGTTCTCTCGATTACGTTTATGAAAACTACGACGTCAGATATTCGTACAGACCTTACGTTTTAAGCGGGTATTCCGACGCGGCGAAATTTCCGAAGAATTTCAACGACGGCGTAAATATAAAAAACAATACGAAAGCGTATTACGATTATTTGAAGGGCGTAAACGATAAAACGCCCGAAAATTGGGAATTCTTTACCGATAAAAGCGGATTTTCAAATTCAATATCTTTTGAAGGAGAGGAATACGTTTATACGGTAGATTTCGCTATGCCTTATATAAAATCGTTAGACGATTATTCCGAGTTTAAAGATCCCAACGATTTTTCGGCTATAATTACCGTAGAGTATTTGGGCAAGAAAATAATGTTTACGGGAGATATAGGCAATCAGGCGAAAAACGGTTCGGAAAAAGCCTTCGTCGATACGGCGGGTAAAGGCGATAAGAGTGAATACGATTGCGACGTATTGAAAGTCGCTCATCACGGAAGCCAATATTCGTCGACAAAAGAATTTCTCGATATAGTAAAACCCGAATTTGCCGTTATATCTTGCGGAGTCGGAAACAGTTATAAACACCCGACGAAAGACGCGTTGGACAATTTAAGCGCGGCGCTTATGAAGGCGGGAGATAGCGAAACGTCGAGATTATACAGAACCGATTTGCAGGGAAGCGTCGTAATGAAGATATTGTCCGGCGGAAGAATAAATTTCTCGGTAGAAACCAACGAAAACGACGAATATATGTTTACGATAGGCGAAGAGGTCGTAGATTGGCGCGAAGAAATAGAGCGAGAAAAGAGTAAAGCGCGGGCGGCGTAGTAGAAAAGAAATAAAATATTTTTAAAAAGATGATAAAAATATTTGACTAAAAAAACAAATTAATGTAGAATATATAAAGTAAAACGGCAAGCGAAGAGTTTGCCGACGAAGGGGAGTGGCTCAACGGTAGAGTAGCGGTCTCCAAAACCGTAGGTTGCGTGTTCGAATCGCGTCTCCCCTGCCAAAACCCGAAAACCACACTATATAGTGGTTTTCGGGTTTTTATAACCACAATATATAGAAGTTGCCACCAAAGTTGCCACCAAAGTTGCCGCCAAAACGAAAAAAAAGACATGAAAAATATTAACACGAGAAAGGACAATAAATATTTGCTTGAAAAGCAATTAGAAACGTTAAAAATTTTTTACGAAAGGAAACTTTTAACGAAAGAGCAATACGAGTTTGAAGTAAAAACCTTAACGACCAAAGTTAAAACGGATAAGAATTAACATTATTATTAAATATAACCAAATCGCTAAACACGGCGGTTTGGTTTTTTATTTTGCAAAAGACAGAGTTGGTACAGTTGACAATGGGAAGTAAGCACAAATACATATAAAATGAACGAGCATTTTGCCATGTTTCCCGAAAAACTCATAGAGCCGTGTATTTTGGCAGGAAGCAGAGCGGGCGGAATAGTGTTAGATCCGTTTTTCGGTAGCGGAACGACAGGGGCGGTTGCAAAAAGACTCGGCAGAAACTATATAGGCATAGACCTAAATCCGAGTTTTTGCGAGTTAGCGAAAGAACGGATAGAAAAGGTAAAGACAGAAAAAGGCGGCTGTTTGCGTTATGCCGTAACAGCCGCCGAAGAAAGAACGTATTAAATTTGTGTTATAGAAAGAGTAAGTCCGAGCGGTTCGAGCAGTTTAAGCAAAGTGGTAAGATTCGGATCAGTTGCGCCCTTTTCCGTTCGGGCGATACAGGGTTGAGCGATGCCGGAAAGAATTTCAAGTTGCTTTTGCGAAAGTTTGGCACTTTTACGAACTTTTACAAGTTGTTCCAAAATGCGTTGCTTGTAAACCTCTATATTGTCGGGCAGTTTGCAAGAAAAGCCTTGTTCGTAAACGCCGTCGGCGGAAAGGTCAAGATAATCGTTCCAGACGATACCGTAACCGCCCACGTCTATCTTTGCTTGTTCGTACAGACCTTCGGTTTCTACGAGAGCCTTAAAAGGCGGATACTTTTTAATAAGCGGTTTAACGTCGAATTTCTTATATTCGCCGTCAGCAAAGCCGACGAGCAAAATATAATCGGGCAAAGTTGCAAGAGAAGTTATTTTAACAAACATATTTGCATCTCCTTATATTTTATTCAAGGGGAGGCAGTTCGGAAATATCTTGCGTCTCCCACATTTTGAGTAATTCTTCTTTGTGAAGATCAGTCCATTCTTGGATCATAGCGAGCGCTTTGTTCGGCAAGTCGCCTTGGAGCATTTGCGCCGTCCTGATATCAATAATTCCCATATACTCGCCGTAAACGACGTGAATGTGCGGGGGATTGTGTTCGGACGCAAGGAAAAACATTTTGACTACCATACCGTAGAATCTGGATATAACAGGCATATAAAAACCCCTTATCTTTTCTGTGATTAAATTATATCATATAAATTATTATATGTCAATAACTTTTGAGTTATTACAAAAGAATTAAATAAAAATATTAACAAACGGGGTGATACCGATGGTTTAGTTATAGACGCGCCGAGAGTCTTAAAACATCGGCAAAAATAAAAAAAGGAGCGGAATAAAAATTGAAGGAAAGACATTTTAAGTTAAGGGAAAGTTACGCCCAAGCGATATGGGCAATGGACGACAGGACTGCGGGACAGTTCGTGAAAGGCGTATGCGACTACGTTTTCAAAGGTAAACCTTTCG
>JAFVCP010000114.1 GCA_017479185.1 Clostridia bacterium | reverse complement strand
ATGTCGCCGCAATGGAACAAGCACCCGTACAGAAAGGTCCCCGTCAGCGCCGTTATGGAGCAGATAGTTACGAGGGAAGAGGCGGAAACTCTTTCCGCAGCCCAAATTCAGGAGAGGATAGAAAAGAAGTTCGACTACGACGAATACAAGTGGCAGAGAGATAACGGAATAGTTATAGACAGCGAATACAGGGCGCGCAATATCCACAAGATACTTTACCAATGCCCGAGGTGCAAAAAGGAGTTTACCACCAAGTCCGAAAAGACCAAAATATGGTGCGAAAATTGCGGGGCGACCTACGAAATGGATACCCTCGGCAGACTTAAAGCGACCGAAGGCGAAACCGAATTCGATCTCGTTTCCGATTGGTATCGTTTCGAAAGAAAACAGGTCAATGAAGAGGTCGCTTCGGGAAAATACTTCTTTGAAGATACCGTAAGAGTAGAGCATTTAAAGTCCTCGGCGGCGGGGTGCGTGCCGATAGGGGAAGTAAAACTCACTCACGGTTACGACGGGTTTACGTTAGAAGGAAAACTGTACGACGGAAGCGATTTCTATCTTCACAGAGATCCCGAAACAATGCGTTCCTGCCATATAGAATACGACTATAAAAAGAGGGGCGGAGCGCTCGAACTCTGCACGTTGAAAGACACTTATTTCGTCTTTCCGCTAAATAAATTCAACCCGCTCACCAAACTACATTTCGCGACGGAAGCGGTGTACGAATATACGTTAAACAAGGAGAAAAGTCAGGATGAAAGTATTTAAAATCGACCTATACGAACACTTCGGGGTCAAAAAGCCCGAAAATGGAGCGGGAACGCTCACTTGTTATATTCTCGATAACAGCAGAGAGGTAAACCCCGAAAGAAAAAAGCCGGCTATGCTCGTCATCCCCGGCGGGGGATACGGAATGACGAGTTTCAGAGAAGAGGAGCCTGTCGCCGTAAAATACCTCTCTTACGGGTATAACGCGTTTATGCTCGAATATTCTGTCGCGCCCGTCCGTCATCCCTATCAACTCGCGGAAGCGGTAATGGCGATGAATTATATCCGACTTACGGCGGGCGAAACGGGTACCGATCCCGCTATGGTCGCGGCTGTCGGCTTTTCCGCCGGCGGACACCTTTGCGCTATGCTCGGAAGCATTTTCGACAGCGAGGATATAAAGCCTGTCTTTACGCCGTCGGTTTCGGCTCGTCCCGACGCCGTTATTCTGTCTTACCCCGTAATTACTTACGGCGAAAAGTCGCATAACGACAGTTTCGATAACCTCTGCGGGGATAACGAAGAACTCAAAAAGTCGCTTGCGGCGGATAAGTTGGTAAATAAAAATTCCTCCCCCGCCTTTATATGGGCGACGAGAAACGACGGGTGCGTTCCCGTCCGCAGTTCGCTCGCGATCGCCGCGGCTTACGAAGAAAACGAGTTGAATTTTTCAATTCACGTTTTCGGACAGGGTTGGCACGGGCTTTCGCTCGCCGACAAAACGGTTTACGGCGCGATCTACGACGAGGTGGAAAAGCAACTCTCGACAGACGTTTCGTATTGGGTGGATATGAGCGTTAATTGGCTTAAAGAACAGGGGATCTTCGTTAAAGACTGAAAATGAGTATTTTGGAAGAATATTTGGAGGCGGGAATATCCGAAAAAGTATACGATTTCGGAGAAAAAGCGCTCGCTCCTTTAAAAGAAAGATTTGAAAAAATAGAAAAAACAGCCGAACTCAACCAATTAAAAGTTTTAAACGCAATGCGTAAAAACAGGGTGGACGCGGCGTGTTTCAATATCTCGACGGGGTACGGCTATAACGACCTCGGCAGGGATAAGATAGAAAGGGTATACGCCGATACTTTTCACACCGAGGCGGCGCTCGTCCGTCCGCAGATAGTTTGCGGAACGCACGCTCTTGCCGTCGCGCTGTCGGCAAACCTTCTTCCCGGCGACGAACTTCTCTCTCCCGTCGGCAAACCTTACGACACGCTCGAAGAGGTCATCGGGATAAGGGAAAGCAAATGTTCCTTAAAAGAATACGGCGTGAGTTACAGGCAGGTCGATCTTCTCGAAAACGGGGATTTCGATTATGAAAATATTCGCAAGGCGATAAACGACAAGACCAAACTCGTAACCGTTCAGAGAAGCAAGGGTTATCAGGTCAGACCGACTTTATCGGTCGAAAGGATAGGGGAACTCATTTCTTTTATCAAAAAAATAAAGCCCGACATCGTCGTTATGGTGGATAACTGCTACGGCGAATTCGTCGAGGAAAGAGAGCCGTCCGACGTCGGCGCGGATATGGTCGTAGGGTCGCTTATTAAAAATCCCGGAGGGGGACTCGCTCCTATCGGGGGATATATTTGCGGGAAAAAAGAATATATAGACAGATGCGCATATCGTCTTTCGGCTCCGGGGCTCGGACAGGAAGTCGGGGCGAGCCTCGGCGTTATGCAGAGTTTTTATCAGGGGTTTTTCCTTGCGCCGACGGTGGTCGCAAGCGCCGAAAAGGGAGCGATCTTCGCCGCCGCGATATACGATAAATTGGGTTTTAAAGCGGTTCCCTCGTCTTGGGAAGAGAGATACGACGTCATTCAGGCGATAGAACTTAAAAGCGCGGAAGCAATGTCGGCGT
>JAFVCP010000113.1 GCA_017479185.1 Clostridia bacterium | reverse complement strand
CCCATCCAGGTCGCCAATTTTTATCCGTATACTGTCTTAAAGAGGGATAAGGACAATGCCCTGGTAGCTCAGTCGGTAGAGCAAGGGACTGAAAATCCCTCTGTCGGTGGTTCGCTTCCGCCCTCGGGCACCATTTTTTTAACCAACTATTTGCTGGTGTAGCTCAACTGGCAGAGCAGCTGACTTGTAATCAGCAGGTTGTGGGTTCGATTCCAATCGCCAGCTCCAATATATGGACAGGTTCCCGAGCGGCCAAAGGGAACAGACTGTAAATCTGTCGTCACCTGACTTCGGTGGTCCGAATCCACCCCTGTCCACCACAATAAAGGCACTATCGGATGGTAGTGCCTTTATTGTGGTAAATATAGGCCGGATCGCCGTGAAAAAAGCGTTCAACGCTTGAAAATTGATTGATTATATGATATGTCGGACAAGAATAATCTGAACTCGTCAAAACGCCGAAATTTCGGCATATTTTCGCAAATTCGTTCTTGTCGTATTTGTATACGTCTGCGTTCGCCTTTGAAAAATTTACTCAAAAATTCGGCGTTTTGATACTTTGTACTCCAAGCGGCGTATTTTGTAAGTGTTTTCGGCGAGGATGAGCGGAATAGAATACTAATTTATTACGCGAATACTCGCCGAAAAGAGCATAAAAGACGATGCTTGGAGCGTGGATCGTTTTATTCTTGGCAGGCATACTGAATAGGTAACGACGCAAATAAAAAAAGAGGAGAAATCAAAATGGAACTTATACAGAGTTTTTCGGTAGATCATACGAAAATTATCCCCGGCATTTTTACGAGCAGAGTAGATAAGTTGGGAAAATATTGTGTTACGACTTACGATATAAGACTAAAAAGACCGAACGTAGAACCCGCGATCGACGTTTCGGCTATGCATTCGCTTGAACATATTCTCGCGACTTTTCTTCGTAACGATCCCGAGTGGAAAGACGAAATAGTTTATTGGGGTCCGATGGGCTGTCTTACGGGATTTTATCTTATACTTAAAGGAGATCGTAAACCCGAGGCGTTATACGACTTGATATTAAGGGCTTTTAAGTCAGTTGAAGAGGCGCAGACCGTGCCGGGCGCAACGGCTCAAAATTGCGGCTGTTTCCGTATGCATAATCTCGAAATGGCGAAATGGTATGCGCAAGAATTCGTTCGGTATTTGGAAGAAAACGCCGAAAACGGGAATATTTTCGAATACCCCAAGACCGAAAGGCTCGTAACGGACGACGGACAGAATTTTTACGATTCCTGAAATTTTCCGATAATCTATAAAACAAGAGAGACCCTTTTATTTCAGGGCGAATTATCGTTGCGAGTATAACTAAAAAAACGAAGAAATCGACGGTCGTATAATTATGGAGTAAAAATGAAATCGCTAAAGAAGTATTTGCATCCTCTTATAATATTTATTATTTTTGAAGTCGTCGCGGTAACGCTGTGGTTGACAAAGAACAATTTGTTCTATCTTTTTAATTTCAGTTATATAGGGTCATCAATATCTCTCGGACTCGTATTGTTTATAAGAAAATACAAATATGCAAGGCGTATCGTTCAATTACTCGTCGGTTTATATATGCTTGTATATCTCGGCTTGATCTGCAATGAAAATATGCAGATAGAGGGGTTTTGGTATTATCTTTTCACAGGCGTTTTTGAAGCGGCGACCATTCATTATGCCGTCGCGAAAATATTCGGACCTTTGATATTCGGACGCGGATGGTGCGGGTATGCCTGTTGGACGGCAATGGTTTTAGATTTTCTGCCATATAAGACCCCGACGCAGCCAAGAAAGAAGATCGGGTGGATCAGATATATTACGTTCGCCTTGTCTATCGTATTTGTTTCGTCATTATTCCTTGCAAAAGCGGGCAATATTGAAAAAATAATGTTTTGGGCGTTTATAGTAGGTAACGCGGCGTATTACGGGGTAGGCATAGCGCTCGCGTTCGCGTTTAAAGATAACCGAGCGTTCTGCAAGTATATTTGTCCGATAACCGTTTTTTTAAAACCTATGAGTTATTTTTCGTTGCTTCGAGTCAAATGTAAAAAAGATAAGTGCGTTAATTGCGGAAAATGCAAGCGCGTGTGTCCTATGAACGTTGACGTAACCGACAATTCAAGAAAGCGAAGAAACGGTACCGAATGTATTTTATGTATGGAATGCGTAAAAAATTGTCCCAAAAAGGCGCTTTGACGATGAATTGATAGAACAGTTGCTCGAATTTAAACGGCGGAACAAAGGCGTTGAGAAGATCAATGAGTTGATACCGATATTGACTTGCGGGGATTTGGATCTTGTCAGGAAAGAATTAAAAAAAAACGGGCGGACGCATGATCTTGCGTCCGCCTCGATTTTTTAAAAAATCAATAGTTTTCCTTTCTGACCTCGAAATAGGCTCTGGGATGATTGCAAACGGGGCATACTTCCGGCGCTTCTTTGCCGATCACGAGATGACCGCAGTTCCTGCATTCCCACATTTTTTCTTCGCTTTTTGCAAAAACCGCCTGCATTTCAACGTTGTTTAAAAGCGCTTTGTATCTCTCTTCGTGCGCTTTTTCGATTTTAGCGACGCCTTCGAATTTATCGGCAAGATCGAAAAATCCTTCTTCCCTCGCTTCTTTGGCGAATTGAACGTACATATCCGTCCACTCATAGTTTTCGCCTTCGGCGGCGTGGCGAAGATTGTCGGCGGTACCCCCGAGTTCTCCGAGCGCTTTAAACCACATTTTAGCGTGTTCTTTTTCGTTGTCCGCCGTTTTAAGGAAAATATCGGCTATTTGTTCGTAGCCTTCCTTTTTTGCGACGCTCGCGAAATAAGTGTACTTATTTCGAGCCTGACTTTCGCCGGCAAACGCCGCGCGAAGATTTTGTTCGGTTTTACTTCCTTTGAGTTCCATAGTTTTTATTCTCCTGATCGTAATTTATTACATAAGCGGAGCGAAAAGATTGAGCAAAGATTTTATCAATCTTTCGTACCATTTAAGCCTTGCTTTTTCTTCTGCTATCTGTTCGCAATCGACTTCGAATAATCTTAAAAAATCCGCGTATATGTCGATTAACGACGAAGTTTTATATAGCCAAACGGCGCATTCGAAGTGGTGTACGAGGGAACGGAAATCGAGATTTATCGTACCTACGACGCCTACGTCGCCGTCGGAGAGGAAGGTTTTCGAGTGAATAAATCCTTCCTTGTATTTATATATCTTTACGCCCGAACGTATAAGAGAGGGCAAAAAACTCTTAGTCAATAGGTAAACGAGTTTTTTGTCGGGAATTTCGGGAATTATTATCCTGACGTCCACGCCTCTTTCCGCCGCTTTTTTGAGCGCGTCCGTTATAGGCGTGTCGACTATAAGATAGGGCGTCGTTATATAGACGTATTTATCGGCTCTGTTTATAATATCGAGATAGACGTTTTCGCCTATATGTTCGTAAGTGATCGGCGAGGGCGAATCTCCGAACGGAAAAACGAAGCCGTCGGGTATAAATTCGTGATGATCGAAAATAAATTGCTCTTCCACGAGTTGTTCGACGGAGGACATATTATATAACTGAATAAACAGCCTGACCAAACTGTCGACCGCCTGTCCTTTCATAAATATAGCGTTATCGCGCCATCTTCCGAAGGGACGGGAAACGTTTATATATTCGTCCGCAATATTGGCTCCGCTCACGAAACCTTTTTCACCGTCTATTACGGCGATCTTTCTGTGGTCGCGGTTGTTGTGAGAAATGGAAACGACGGGAGTGAATTTGTTGAATTTAGTCGCGTTAAAACCCTGTTTTTGTAATTGCTTGTAAAATTTCGCGGGGAGTTTCGGCATACTTCCGACGTCGTCGTACATCAGATATACTTTGACGCCTTTTTTGATTTTTTCGGTCAAAATATCGAATAAGCCGTCCCACATTACCCCTTCTTCTATTATGAAATATTCCAAAAAGACGTATCTTTCCGCCGAAGAGATCTCTTTCCTCAATTTGTCGAAAAATTCCTCGCCTGTCGGGAGATATTGGGTAAAAGTGTTGTTAAATACGGGGAGAGAGGTTGCGTTTTTTAAATATTTAGCCATTCCCGCGCCTTTATTTCCGGTTTCTTCGAGTTTTTTCAGAACGGCTTTTTGTCCGTAATATTCGTCGTGGCTTTCGCTGTAAACGTGCCGGAATTTACGCATTTGCTTTTTGCTTATCCTGACGTTTCCGAAAGTAAGGTAGACCATAACGCCCGCGAAAGGAAAGATCAGGAAAATTATGATCCAAGGTATCTTGTATACGGCTGCCTGTTCACGGTTGACTATCGATAGAAATAAGATCGCGCCGATAGTGGTTATAAACGCCTGAACCGAGAAAAATTCGCGATTCAGGATAAAAATCAGCGCCCAAATACCAACCGCCTGCGCGATTATCGAGAGCGCGACGACGATAAATCTCGAAGCGTATATTTTTGTGTTCTTCTTTTTCATAATAAACTAATTGTATATAGACAATTATAACACATACTTAAATTGATTTCAACACTTTTGTGAAAAAAAAGCGTTCCGAAAACGCGAAGGTTTTCGGAACGCGGAAAAACCTATTTCAGCCGATACCGGTAAGAGGTTCGCTCGACGGAAAAGTCATTCCGAATTCTTCGTCGAGATCGAAAGAATCGACGTTATCGTACGCGGCGAGTTTGCAGATCGAAACTTCGTAGGCGGTCATCGTCTTGGATTCGGTTTCGGATATTTTTTTGGTATATTCCCTGCTTTGTATCCTTCCCGATAGCGCGATCCTTTCGCCTACCGCGAGATTTTTTACAAACCTCGCGTTTCTTCCCCCGGCGATGCAGGGAATATAATCGGACTTGTTGTAAGCGCGGTTTACGGCGACGAGGACGTCGGATATTTCCCTGCTGAAAGGGGTAGTCCTGTATACGGGCGGTTTGCAGACGTATCCCGACAGGACGACGTTATTGGGATTTTTCGCGTCTTCCGCTTCAACGAGTTCGCGGACGAAAACGGTAAGCATAAGTTTGCTTTTTTCGCCCACCAATTTATTATAACTTCGGAATTGACCGAGCGCGCTTATTTGCGAACCCGGTTTAAGTCCGTTGCTTTGTATAAGTCGTTCGGAAATTGTAAGAGGTAAAATATCCGCTTGACCGGAAAGGCGTTTTACAAGGACGTCGGTTTCGTAAAACCCTTCGCCGTATACTTCGTGAGAATATCTCGCTTCGGTTACGATCTCTCCTCTTATAAATACTCTGTTGTTTGGTTTTTCTTCGTTCATCGTTAAAATTCTCCTTGCGTTTTTCCGAAATCGATTTCGCCGATCTCTTTATTTTTAGCAAGAATAATTTTACTATTCGTAAAGAGTTGGTTTTTAAGAAAATTTCCCGCTTTTTAAGAGATTTTGTCGGTTTTGAGTCGCGCTTGGGAAAGAAAAGTGAAAATTTGCGGTAAATCGCGCCTTGCGCCGCAAACGACTTGACAACTTTTGTAAGTTGTTTTATAATTTATCAAAAAATATTCGCCTTAAAAAAAGGCGAAAAAGGAGTAATATATGGCGTTTTCGGCTTATCTCGATAAGACGAGAGGGAAACTTAAAGAGATCGTCGACATATTGGGCGAAGAATTCGCTTACGCGAGCGTTCTCGGTACCGACGTTTGCGCGACCAATTACAGGGTGGACAGAAATACGGCGCAGATTTCCGACGGCAGGGGCGAATGCGGTTTCGTATTTAAAATGACGGACGGAAAGAATTTTTACGAATATTCGGTTTCGAATATAAATAAAGGCGTGAATGAGATCGCGGAAGAGATAATTTCAAGTTGCAAAAAGGGCGAGAACGTTTACGAAAACGTAGATCCCGCTATCCCTTCGGACGAGCCGTTGAAAAAATCTTTTTCGAGGGAGAGCGATTTCGGGGAATTTTCCGACGCTGCGGCGCTCGAATTCTGCCGCAAGTTGAACGAGGAGATAGTCGCGGCGGACGAAAGAGTTCTCAACGCTATCGTTATGCTCGCCCCATACGAGGTTTCTAAAATATTTATATCGAAAAACAGAGAACTCGATCAGAACTACGGCTGGGTAAACGGCAGAATGATGGTTGTTTACGGCGGCGAAAGAACGGTTATGGCGAGGGAAGGTTGGTATTCCCATAAAATAAAAGAGGTAACGGACGTTTTGCCGACGCTTAAAGACAAACTGCTCCGTAAAGCGCGGAAACTTTGCTCGGCTAAACCGATAAAGCCGGGGGTTTACGACGTTATAACCGATACGTCGATCACGGGGCTTATCGCTCACGAGGCGTTCGGACACGGCGTCGAAATGGATCAATTCGTCAAAAACAGAGCGCTTGCGAAAGAATACGTCGGTAAATACGTCGCTTCTCCCATAACCAATATGAGAGACGGAGCGGCTTCCACGCTTTCCGCCGCGTCTTATTTCTTCGACGACGACGGAGTTCTCGCGCACGATACGCAAATTATAAAAGACGGCGTTCTGATCGCTGGTATTTCCGACCTTACGAGTGCGATGGAACTCGGAACCGAACCTACCGGAAACGGCAGAAGGGAAAGTTTCAAAAGAAAAGCCTATTCGAGAATGACCAATACCTTCTTCGAAAGAGGTAAGGATAAACTCGAAGATATGATAAGATCGGTCAAACACGGATATATGTTGTTTGAAACCAATAACGGAATGGAAGATCCCAAAAATTGGCAGATACAATGCACCGCGGAATACGGAATAGAGATAATCGACGGGGAACTTACCGATAATTACGTTTCTCCCGTGGTTATGAGCGGTTCGGTACCCGAACTTCTGAAATCTATAACCATGATCTCCGACGGGTTTAACGTCGCCGGCGAGGGTATGTGCGGAAAGGGCTATAAAGAATGGGTATACGTTTCCGACGGAGGCGCAAATCTTAAATTGAAGGTGAAACTCGCATGAAAGAACTTTTGAATATAATCAAGAGCGTCGAAGGCGTCGACGCGTACAAAATAGTCGAAGTCAGGACGATAAGCAAAGAATTGTTTTTCGTCGGAAGGAAACTCGAAACGATAAGATCGACTTCCGTCGTCGATAAAAGCGTTTCGGTATACGCAAAAAACGGAGACGGAATGGGCGACAGTACTTTCGCCGTTTATCAATCTATGACCGACGAGGCGATAAGGGAAAAGACCAAACAAGCGGTCGAACGGGCGAAACTCATTCGCAATAAGCCCTATTCTCTTGCGGAAGGCGGAGAGGAAAAATACGAGATAGAGTCGAATATAAAAGATTTCGATTTCGAAACACTCGCTTTTAAGATCGCCGACGCGGTGTTTAAGGCGGACTCTTATAAAAACGGCTCCATAAACGCGCTTGAAATTTTCGTATATCAGGAGAATAAAAGGGTCGTAAACTCCGAAGGCGTAGACAAAAGTCAGACGTCTTACAGGGCGATGATCGAGGCTATACCTACCTGGACGACCGAAAAGGAGTCGGTCGAACTCTACGAACAGTATAATTTTACCGATTTTAACGCCGACGAAATAACCGCCGAGATCGACGGAAAGATGAAGGAAGTAAGGGATAGAGAATTTGCCGTAAAACTTGCAAAAACGGGAAATTACGTCGTTACCTTACGCCCGCAGGAAACCTGCGAACTCATAAAAGAGTTGACTTACGGGCTTTCTTACGGCGCCGTGTACGCCCGCGCGAATATCTTTAAGTTGGGCGACGATATGCAAGAAGGTTCTACGGGCGACAAACTCGGCGTTACGATGAGAGGAAAATTGAAGGGAAGCAGATATTCTTCCGCGTTCGACGGCGACGGAGTAACTTTAAAGGACGTAAGAGTTATAGACGGCGGCAAAGTCGCGAATTACTACGGCGACAATCGCTTCGGACAATATCTCGGAAAGGCGAAAGAGGAGATAAGCGGTTCTCTCGCTTGCGTTGAAGTAGATACGGGAAGCGTAAAATACGATGATATAAAAAATACCCCGCGCGTAGAAGTGGTTTCTATGTCGGGAATACAGGTCGATATCTATAACGATTATATAGGCGGCGAAATAAGGCTGGCGTATTATCACGAAGGAGATAAAGTTACGCCGATAACGGGCGTTTCGATGAGCGGAAGGCTGAGCGAGGTCTTGAAAAAAGTCAGGTTTTCCGATAGCAGCGTTATAAGGGAAGAATATAAAGGTCCTAAATTTACCGTTTTCGAAGAAATGAACGTCATTTGACGGGTATTGTACAAAAAAGAGTCCGATCACGGACTCTTTTTTATATTGTCTGAGTGAATTGTCAAGTTAAGTGCAACACTTTGCGAGATTTTCATTAAATAAATCTATTGGTTTTTGGAAATGTAAAACTTTTTTAGGTCTGGCGT
>JAFVCP010000112.1 GCA_017479185.1 Clostridia bacterium | reverse complement strand
GTTTTAAGGACGAAAGAATTGGTTTCGTCGTCAACTTCGACGACGGTTCCGACCACACCGCCTATCGTGGTAACTTTATAGCCGGGATGAATGTCGCTCAACTTCGCCTTTTCCTCTTCCATCTTCTTATTTCTTCTTTTGCCGGAAATAAAGGTATAGACGAGGAACAACGCCATAAGCGCGACGAAAACCCACAAAAACCAAGAGCCGCCCTGCGGCGCGTTGGCGTTCGCGGCGCCCGTTTGAGATTCGCTTTCAAGTAAATTAAAAATAAAATTCATATTCGTATTCTCCTTTTTATATTAAGATAACATATTTCGGCGATAAAAATCAAGGATTTTCGCGTCTTTTTTGGAAAATTTTGTCAAAAATCCCGATCATTCGCCGTATTTGGCGTAAAATTCCTTCCTGAAATCTTTGAAATAGCCGCCTATTATCGACTTTCTTATATCCCTCATAAGTTTGGTGAGGAAGGATATGTTGTGAAGGCTCAAAAGCATTCCGCCCATCATCTCGTTGACGTTTATCAAATGGCGAAGATAGGCTTTAGTGTAATTTTTACAACAATAACAGTCGCATTCGGGATCGAGCGGAGTAAAATCCTCTTTGTATTTTCCGTTTCTCACGACGACTTTTCCCCTCGAAGTCATCGCCGTTCCGTTTCTCGCGATCCTCGTCGCCAAAACGCAATCGAACATATCTATTCCCCTGTAAACACCTTCCACGAGGCAATCGGGGCTTCCGACGCCCATCAGATAACGGGGTATACGCGTCGGATAATCGGGATACATTTCGTCGAGGATCTCGTACATTAACGGTTTTGGCTCCCCTACCGAAAGTCCGCCTATACCTATGCCGTATTTGGCGTAAGGAGCGGTTTCTTTAAGGGATATTTTCCGAAGGTCTTTATAGAGATTGCCCTGAACTATCGGGAAAAGCGCCTGATCGTCGTTCGTATGCTTATTATAGCATCTGTCCAACCATTGAAGGGTCCTCTTCATCGCCTTTTCGCTCCCCTTATGGTCTATACCGTATTCGGTGCATTGATCGAAAGCCATTATAATATCGGCGCCGAGATTGTTTTCTATCTCCATAGCCCTTTCGGGAGTTATAAAATGCTTGCTCCCGTCGACGTTGGATCTGAAAGTTACCCCCTCGTCTTTAATATCGTTGAGTTTGGCGAGCGAAAAGACCTGAAATCCCCCGCTGTCGGTAAGTATCGGTCTGTCCCAATTCATAAAAGTATGAAGTCCGCCCGCTTTTTTGACGAGTTCGTCCCCGGGACGCATATAGAGATGATAGGTGTTCGCGAGTATTATCTGCGCGCCCGCCTCTTTTAGATCTCTGGGAAATACGCCCTTTACCGTCGCCTGCGTGCCGACGGGCATATAAACGGGGGTTTCTATATCTCCGTGCGGAGTATGTAAAACACCCGCTCTTGCACCCGTATCGGGATCTTGTTTAATGAGTTTAAAATAAAATTTTTCCATAGTTGTCTAAAAATCGTCAAAACGACTGACAGTCGTCCGAATAAAAATATTCAATAACTAAAAAATCGTCGCCGAATAAAAATCGTAGAAATGCGCCGTTTATAAAAACAGACAAGCGTCGCCGAAAGAAAAAAACCGATACCCCCTCTCCACCGCGGTTTCGTATAAAGAGAGTATCTTTTCGCGCGAGGTAAACGCGGCGACGAGCATTATGAGCGTGCTTTCGGGCAAATGAAAATTCGTTATAAGCCCATCGACAACTTTAAACTTATAAGGCGGATAAATAAATATCTGAGTATTTCCTGACGTCGCCCGAACAGTCCCATCGGGAAGCGCGGCGCTTTCGAGAGTTCTCACGCTCGTAGTTCCGACGGCAATAACTCTCCTACCTTCCCTCTTCGCCCTGTTTATCTTTTCGGCGTTTTCTTCGTCTATGCGGAAAAACTCCGAGTGCATTTTATGTTCGGTAAGATCGTCGACCTTTACGGGGCGAAAGGTACCCAGCCCGACGTGAAGATCGACTTCCGCGAACTCGACGCCTTTACTTTTAAGTTCGTCTATAAGTCGGTTAGTAAAATGTAACCCCGCGGTCGGAGCCGCCGCCGACCCCTCGTCTTTACAATAGACGGTCTGATACCTGTCCTTGTCTTTAAGTTTTTCGCGAATATACGGCGGCAACGGCATTTCGCCCGCCCTCGACAAAATATCCTCGAAAACCCCGTCGAATTTAAAACGGACTATCCGTCCGCCCTCTTCGGTACGCGAAATTATCTCGACTTTGAGTTCTTCGTTTATAGTAAGTTCTACGCCTTCCCGACATTTTTTGCCCGGCTTTACGAGAACTTCCCAATCGGTAAGATCTATTCTTTTTAAAAGCAGTATCTCCACCTTTCCGCCGTGGGCGGTATAAGCGTAAAGCCTCGCGGGATAGACCTTGGTCGTATTTATTACGAGAAGGTCGCCTTTAACGAGATATTCCGTAATATCTCTGAATATTCTGTGTTCTGTTTTTTCTGTTTTTCTATCGTAAACGAGCAATCTCGAAGAGTCCCTCGGCTCGACCGGAGTCTGGGCGATGAGTTCTTCGGGAAGGTCGTAATAAAAATCCGAAGTTTTCATAAATCAATTCTGTTCGTCGAAAAGCGAGATCTGTTTTTTCGCCTTGGGGCTTACCGTTTTCCCGAGATGCTCGTACGCTTTGGGCATCGCCATTCTTCCTCTCGGCGTTTTGGAAATAAAGCCGAGTTGCAGAAGATATGGTTCGTACACGTCCTCTATCGTGTTAGCGTCCTCGTTGATAGTCGCGGCGAGAGTTTCCAACCCGACCGGACCGCCGCCGAATTTATCTATCATCGAATTCAACAATCTCACGTCGATATTATCAAGCCCGAGATCGTCTATCTCCAACCTGTCGAGAGCGTGCTTCGCGTCCTCGAGGGTTATCGAATCGTGGCTCATTACTGCCGAAAAATCGCGCACTCTTTTAAGAAGTCTGTTGACTATTCTCGGCGTTCCCCTGCTTCTTCTCGCGACTTCTTTCGAAGCGGTTTCGTCTATTTCGGTTCCGAGGGTTATCGCCGAACGGCGTACTATCTCCGCGAGTTCGTCGACCGAATAGGTTTCCAACCTGCAAATGACTCCGAACCTGTCCCGAAGGGGGGAACTGAGCATACCCGCCCTCGTCGTCGCGCCGACCAGAGTAAATCTTTTAAGCGGTATTTGCACCGATCTCGCCGAAGGTCCTTTCCCCAAAATAAAATCGAGGGAAAAATCTTCCATTGCGGGATACAGTATCTCTTCGACGTTGTGATTGAGCCTGTGTATCTCGTCGATAAAAAGGACGTCGCCCTCGTTCAAATTTGTCAATATCGCGGCGAGATCGCCAGATTTTTCTATCGACGGACCGGACGTAACCTTTATCTGAACGCCCATTTCGGCGGCTATAATGTGAGCGAGCGTGGTTTTCCCGAGTCCGGGAGGTCCGTAAAGCAAAACGTGATCGAGAGGCTCTCCTCTGAGTTTCGCCGCCTGCATAAACACGGACAAGTTGGTCTTGACCTTTTCCTGCCCGACGTAACCTTCCATAGACTTCGGTCTTAAAACGTTTTCGACTTCGTCGTATTCGGTTTTAGTGCTTACTATCAAACTTTCTTCTTCGTCAAACATATATTTTTACCTGCCGATCGAACGCAAAGCGAAAGAAATGACTTCCTCGATGGTTTCAGCCCCCGACTCTTTCGCCGTTTTGACTGCGTTTCTGCTCTGCGCGCCGCCAAATCCCAATCCCATAAGGGCGATGACCGCGTCCTCTTCGTCGTTCGACAAAGGAACGCTCGTATTGACCGATCCCGCCGACGACGTAAACTCTTCGCCGTTTACTCCCTCGCGAAGTTCGAGAATTATTCTTTCCGCCGTTTTTTTGCCGAGTCCTTTGACTTTCGAGAGGGTTTTTACGTCCGAAGTCGCTATCGCCGTCGCAAGATCGGCAAGGCTCATTCCGGACAGTACACCGATACCCATTTTGGGTCCGACTCCCGAAACCGATATGAGTTTCAAAAACATTCTCTTTTCCGCCTTTGTGTCGAACCCGAAAAGGGAAACGCCGTCCTCTCTTACCTGCATATAAGTATACAATTCCCCTTCGGAGCCGAGATTAAGCCTCGTAAGCGCCGAAGCGGAACACAAAATTTCATAACCAATCCCGTTATTTTCGAGGACAACGCCCCCTTCGAAAATATCTATAACTTTTCCTTTTAAATACGCTATCATACTTTCTCCTATCTTATTCCGAAGCCCGAACTGAAATTATTGGTCTGCGCGTGAGTAAGGGCGACAGCCAACGCGTCCGCCGCGTCGTCGGGTTTGGGTATTTTATCCAACCTCAAAAGCGTCTTTACCATTATCTGCATCTGCCTTTTTTCGGCTCTGCCGTAACCCGTAAGCGCCTGCTTTATTTGAAGAGGGGTATATTCGTAAAGTTTTTTGCATTTTTTAACGCAAGTGAGCAACGTTACTCCCCTCGCGTGGGCAACGTTTATGCCCGTCGTGATATTGGTATTGAAAAAAAGTTCTTCTATCGCGACCTCGTCGGGCTTGAATTTTTCAAAGAGGGCGATAACGCCGTTTTCGAGAGTACAAAGTCTTTCGGGAAGGGTTTGTTCTTTGGGGGTCAAAACCACTCCGTAATCGACGACCTGCGTTCTTCCCTTGTCGCTGTATATAACTCCCCAGCCCATCGTCGCAAGCCCGGGATCTATTCCGAGTATTATCATTTTATCATATCTTCTTATTAAAACTTCTTACTTTTACATTTTACTAAAAAACAGACGAATAGTCAACCTTATACGGCGATTTCGGCAAAAAAAGAAAAAAGCGTAAAATACGCCCCGAAAGACAGGGTATCTTTCGGGGCGTATCCTACTACTTGTTTTCTGTTTTTCAACCGTCGTATCCGTAAACGTATTGGCGTATTTTGAACTCGGCGGTATATTCTTTCAATGAGCCGGACGAACGGGCGTAATTTATCTTAACCTCGTCGCCCACGTTATATTCCGTATCCGAAAGGAAGGAAGTGAGATCGGAAACGGTGTTCGCGGTTATCGTGGACAGATCGAGAGTTTTGCCGTTTACCGTAACCGAAAATATATAGTCGCCCGCGGCGATGCCCTCTTTGGCGAGGGCGCCGTAAGAATCTATAGCGGAAACCGCGACGTAGTAACGATAGGAAGTCCAACCGACCGCCCTCGACACCAATCTGAATTCGGCGCCGAACGAATAATTGCCCTCGACGTACCCGAACTCGTATTCGCCGCCGTAAGTCGACATAAGTTCGGTTTCGACCTCTCTCGCGACGTTCGCCGGGATAGCGAAATTAAGTCCTTCCGCAGCGTACGACTCATACCCCGCGTTTACTATTCCGACCAAAGCGCCCGTAGTTGCGTCGAAGAGCGCTCCGCCCGAATTGCCGCCGTTTATCGCGGCGTCGGTCTGCAAAAGAGTCATTTTATTGCCCTCTATGACCACGCCCCTGTTTATGGCGCTTATTATACCCGTAGTAGCGGTTCCGCCCAGAATGCCGAGGGGATTTCCGACAGCGACGACGCTCGTTCCCACTTTTAAAGAGTCGCTGTCCGCTATCCAGGAAGAATAGGTAAGCCCTTCGAGATCTTCCTCGTTTTCGGAGCGTATCTTTATAACGCCGACGTCGGACCTCGGGTCGGAACCTATCAGCGACGCTTCGAATTGAACGCCGTAAATTGATTTTACCGAAGTAGACAAAGCGTCCTCTATGACGTGATGACAGGTTACTATATACGCGGTGTCGTTTTTGCCGTTTTGATCGGTGTCCTGCAAGTCGACGATAACGCCGCTTCCCGCGCTCGTTCCGTTGCTGAGTTTAACGTATATCTCCACGACCGACGGTCTTGCTTTATCGAGAACTTCCACAAGTCCCGACGAAGTCGGAGTTTCGTTTACGACGTGAACGTTAGAAGTAATACCCTTGTCCTCGCTTTTAAGAAAGTTTCCCGATTCGCTTTCGGTCTGCGGCGCCTCGGCGGAAGGTCTGCTTCCGTCGGTAAACATTCCCGTACACGACGCGAAAGACGTCGAAACCGCGGCGACAAGCGCCAATCCTGCTAAAAATTTCCCCATAGATCGCATAAACCTAAGCCTCTTTTATTTTGTTAAATAATTATATCCCTTAATTATTATGCTCTTATGATTGAAATATTATAGATTTGTGAAAATTGTTTTTTCGCCGCGAGGAGTTATAATATATATTTAAAAAATGATAATAAAATATAAATAAATATTTGCTTTTTATTATAAAATATGTTATCATATAAAATAGTCGAATAAAAGCGGACTCGGTTTGCCGTCAGGTCGACAAGTCCTTTTTAAAGGCTTTTTATAACACAGTACCGAGGTAATGATGGATTACTTGACCGTTGCGAAGATCATATCTTACGTTTTGCTCGCGATAAACTCGGTAATGCTTATTCACTACGTCTTTTTCGCCCTCGTCGGTTTTTTCTTTAAAAAGAAATTCCCGCATACGGACGAAAAACTCAACTACGCGGTAATAATATCCGCGAGAAACGAAGAAAGCGTTATCGGCAACCTTATCGAAAGCGTGAGAAACAGCAATTATCCCCAAGAAAAATTGCGCATATTCGTCATCGCGCATAACTGCACGGATAAAACCGCCGAAGTTTGCCGTTCGCTCGGGGCGACCGTATACGAGTACGACAACCCGAACGAAAAGATGAAAGGATACGCTCTCCGATATCTGATCGACAAAATAAACGAAGATCTTCCCGAAAATTCTTTCGACGGATTTTACTTCCTCGACGCCGACAACGTAGTCGACGAAAACTTCTTCGACAAGATGAACGACGCGTTTATCGCCGAGGACAAGAAAAATATAATCACTTCTTACAGAAATTCCAAAAATTTCGGAAAAAATCCCCTTTCGGCTTGTTACGGGCTGTATTTCCTTCAAGGCTGCGCCTTCGAAGCGAGAGGAAGAACTTTACTCGGCTGTTCCACGAGAGTTCAGGGAACGGGATTTTTGGTAGGCGCCAATCTTCTCAAAAACGGTTGGAATTACGTTACCCTTACCGAGGATTGGGAATTTACAGCCGATCAGATAATCGACGGAAACAAGGTCATTTACTGCGACGACGCGATATTCTACGACGAACAGCCCACTTCGCTTAAAATAATGTTTACGCAAAGGCTTCGCTGGCAAAAAGGACATTTGCTCGTTTGCATCACCCGTTTCAAAGATCTTATAAAATCGCTGTTTACGCCGAAGAAAAAAGGCGGAAGTCCTCATAAGTTCTCCATTTACGATCTTACGATAAATATTCTGCCCGTACTTTTCATTTCGGGCTGTACGCTCCTTATAAACCTTATTTTACCGCTGCTCGCGCCCCTCTTCGGTTCTGACGTAAGCGTGATATACGCCTCTCTGTTCGACACGTTAAAGACTTCGATAGTTTCGTACGTCGGCACGATGCTTATAGGGTTGATACTGTATATAAGAGAAGGAAAAAGAATAAAACACGTCGGCTTTTTCGTCGCATTTCTTTCCCTCTTTATATGGCCGCTGTTTATGTGGATCGCGATCCCGCTCGAATTTATCGCTCTCTTTAAAAAGAACGTCGGTTGGAACGTCATTCCCCATTTGGATCAGACGACGAGCGCAGAACTCGGAAAAAATAAAAAGGACAAGCATTGATATCGCAAACGCCCGCCGAAAGCGGGCGTTTTTATTTGGCTTTCGGCAAATAGAAAAACGCTTGTCTTTCAGTCGCGGGAGAACGAGATAAACCCGCCCAAAATATGCGTTTCCCCGTTATGTTCGGCGTTATATAGTATTTTAAAAAAATCAACCGCCTGCGGTAACGCGGGCGGTTACGCTCTGCTTATAAAGGCAGAGCGTAACCGCCCTTACCTATATTCTTTAGTTGCGATAAGCAGAGATTTTATATTAAGCAGCAAAACTTTTCTTAAACCGCGACCAAAAAGCAGGTTTAAATTTTGCTGACGTTTATAATTTGCCTATAATTCTATTTTTTATACCTATTTTATTATTTCCGCTTACAAAAACTTACGGAGAAGGGATTTTCCCTTCTCCGTAAGTTTATCATTTAATACGCTTCGTCGTATTTTTCAAGACAATAACTCTTCTTTCCGCAATGCGGGCAGACGAGTTTTCTCGTCTTTAAAGTATGAGTTGCAAAAAACATCTGTTTAAACGTCGGCTTAAAATCTTTTCTGCATTCCGGACAGATATATTTTACCCTCTTATAGTAGTAAACCGATAACCACACCCCAAAGAGTATCGCAACGGAATATACGATTATAAACGCCACGGGCGTGTGAAGGAATATCCATACGAGAATACTCCCGATTTCAAATATGCACATACATACACCCAATACAAGCATTTTTAATCTCATTTTACGCAAATTCTTTTCTTCCATTTTCTTTACTTTTGATTCGATTTTTTCAAGCGAAACGCCATCAGTTTGCTCTCCCCGTCCTCTTATTCCTCCCAAAACTTTAAGTCTTTCGCGGTTTTTTTCAATCTCTGCTTTTAAAGTCTTTTCGTATTCGTCGAAGATCAGAGATATAACCTCTTTCGAATTGCCTTCCGACATTATCTTTACTATCATCGAAAGAGAAAAACCGAGGTCTCTCAAAAAGCATACTTTTTTTAGTTTAGCCAAATCTTCTTCCGAATAAAGTCTTCTTCCGCCCTCCGACGTCCAAGAGGGTTTAACGACATCCTTTTTATCGTAGAATTGAACAGTTCTGACAGATACGTTGCAAATTTCGGCAACTTCGCCCGTCGTATATCGAATCATATAACCTCCTTCGTTCGGACTTTTTTACCGGTATATTTTTTCTCCGAACTATATGCATTATATTATATAACGCAAGGTAACAAGCAAGCATTTTACGGAAAAATCTCTCTACTTTTCGTAGAATTTACAAAAAAAAGGAGAAAACTCGTTTTTTCAACAAAAATTTTCTCCTTTTTTTTAAATTATTCTTCTTCGTCCTCTTCGGGAATATCTACGTTGTGGTAAACTTCCTGAACGTCGTCGTTGTCCTCGAACACTTCGAGCATCTTTTTGAATGTTTCGAGTTGATGTTCGTCGAGTGTGATCTTGTCGGTCGGGATCATCATAACTTCCGCTTCGAGGAAGGTATAATTTTTTTCTTCGAGATATTTTCTGACCGCCGAAAAATCGGACGGAGCCGTCCTTATTTCGTAAACGTCGTCCGAAGTGATGACGTCTTCCGCTCCCGCTTCCAACGCGACTTCCATCATAGTGTCCTCGTCGAGATCGACCGTCCTTTCAACGACAATCACGCCCTTGTTTTCGAACATATACGAAACCGAACCGGTAGTTCCCATATTCCCGCCGTATTTGCTGAACGCGTGCCTTACGTCGCCGCCCGTTCTGTTTTTATTGTCGGTAAGAGTCGTAACGATCACCGCGCTTCCGCCAACGCCGTAACCTTCGTAAGTGAGATTTTCGTAATTGACCGAATTGAGTTCGCCCGCGGCTTTTGCGATGCTCCTCTTGATATTGTCGTTAGGCATATTCGCCGCTTTCGCCTTGGCGATAACGTCCGCGAGTTTGCTGTTCGTATAGGGATCGGGGTTACCCTTCGCCGCAACGGCGAGTTCCCTGCCGAGTTTAGTGAAAACCTTACCTTTAACGGCGTCGGTCTTTGCCTTTTTATTCTTTATATTTGCCCATTTACTATGTCCTGACATAATTTTATCTCCTTAAATATTTAAGCGTATACGCCGTTATCGCGAACGATACGCCCGCATTCAGACTTTCCATTCCCTTTTCCATAGGAATAGAAATGATTTTGTCAGCCCTTTTTCTTACTTCTTCCGATACGCCGTTAGCCTCGTTCCCGATGACCACGCAATACTTTTCGGGCGGAGTAAAAGAAAAAATATTCTCGCCGTCCATATCCGCGACTATAAGCGGGATACCTTTAAGATCTTCCGTCGCCTCTTTTAAACTCTCTTCGAAAATATCGACGGAAAATATTCCGCTCATAGACGAACGTATAACTTTCGGCGAAAAGGGATCGCAACAGTTTATAAGGTATATCTCCCTTATTCCGAGCGCAACCGACGTCCTTATTATCGTTCCCATATTGCCGGGATCGGAAATACCGTCGAGCAAAACGCTGACTTTATCTCCCTTATAAGAAGGCTTCGGCTTTTTTATTACCGCAATAATTCCTTGCGGCGTTACCGAATCGGAAATATATTCCATAACGCTTTCCGAAACTTCGACAATTTCCACGTCTGTTTTTTCGACAAAATCGGACGATCTCATAAGACCTTCCGCTGTTCCCGCGACGATCAAAACGTCCTGCCTCGTTTCGAACGCC
The DNA here is from genome assembly GCA_017479185.1 of Clostridia bacterium. Taxonomy (GTDB): domain Bacteria; phylum Bacillota; class Clostridia; order Christensenellales; family Borkfalkiaceae; genus UBA10281. The sequence goes on along the minus strand of JAFVCP010000112.1, from coordinate 645 downwards.
TCTTTTACCATTTTATATCCCTCGACGAGATATTCGCCGTATTCTTCACGGTATTTCTTCTGTTTTAAAGAGGCGATCTTCTTGATTTTAGGATTGCTTTTTGATGTTATTTGCATTTTAAAAACAAAGAGCCGCAATATTTTCGGCTCTTTCGGACCTTTCGCCAAAACGCTTGTTTTTCGGCGTTTTGGCGAAGATCCTTAAATTACTTGATTTGCGCCTTTGCGGTTTCGGTAAGCGCGGTAAATCCCGCCGCGTCGTTTACCGCAATATCTGCAAGCACCTTTCTGTTGAGATCGACGCCGGCAAGTTTAAGACCGTGCATAAAAGTACTGTAAGACATTCCGTTCAAACGGCAGGCAGCGTTTATTCTCGCTATCCAAAGTTTACGGAAATCTCTTTTCTTCGCCTTTCTTCCTACGTAAGCGTAAGCAAGCGATTTCATAACGGCTTGTCTTGCCACTCTGTAAAGTTTACTCTTCGCCCCGAAATATCCTTTCGAGAGTTTCATTATCTTTCTACGCTTTTTAACTGCGTTGACGCCTCTTTTAATACGCATATCCTATTGCCTCCTTATTAAGCCTTGTAAGGAATAAGACCTTTGATAGTCTTTTCCTGAGTTGCGGAAACGTAAGTTCCCGTTCT
>JAFVCP010000111.1 GCA_017479185.1 Clostridia bacterium | reverse complement strand
CCTACTTTAACGGCTTTCCCGTCAAAGTAGGGCGAATTATTATTTTTTGAAGATAACGAAACTTTCGCCCGTCAACTTTATTTTGTCGCCTACTTCTTTAAAGTTGCGACCTTCGACGATCTCGCCGTACTTCTCTATTTCATATTCTCCTTTCTTGGGGAATATCGCGACTACGAAAGATCTCCCTTCTCCCGACCTTTCGTATACGAGAGGATAGCCGCCGTTTTCGCTTTCGACGATTTTAAGATCGCCGTCCGCCGAAAAGGCTTTATACTTACGACGAAGGGCTATAAGTCTTTTAACGAGGTTTAAAAGGGAATTTTCATCCTTTTCCATATCCTCGACGTTTCTGCCTTTATCCCCTTTAACGGGCAAATACAGGTTGCCTCCGTCCGCGGTCGAAAAACCGCAATTTTTACCGTCAGACCATTGCATCGGCGTTCTGCAACCCGTCCTTATATAACCCCCGTCTTTATTGATCCCGTAATAATGAGTCATTCCGATCTCATCTCCGTAGTAGATAAACGGAACGTGTTTATAAGTGAGGAGAAAAGCGAAAATAACCTTTAACGCGCTCTCGCTCTTTTTCTCTCCCTGTCTGACTATATCGTGGTATCCGCTCGGAACCGAAAAATACCCTTTGCCTTCCACTTCTTTATAAAGTCTTTGAGTATATTTAAGGAAATTTTCGACGCTACCTTTTCCGTCCGGAGAGAAATAGTTATGCCCTTTTTCAAAATTCGGCAGGATATTCGTATCCTTTTCGTTTCTGAACAGGTCGTTATATTCGGGGCGATCGTGTCCGAGGTAATCGACGTCAAATCCGCATTTGCCGACCGAGTTCGAGGGGTAAACCCATTCTGCGACGAACGCCGCTTCGGGATATTCCTTTTTGATTGTTCCGATAAGAATATTCCAAAGCCATTTAAGCCCTTCTATATCTTCGTCCTTGTCCGAATCGTAAACGCAGCCCTTGACGAGGGAATTGGCGAGGTCTACCCTGAACCCGTCGACGCCCTTATTCAGCCAAAAGCGCATAATATTCAATATCTCTTCGCGTAAAGGCTTCAATCTTTCGTCGGTGTAATGCATCATCCAATCGGTCCCGAGATCGTATTCGCTTTCTCTTTTCCCGGGTTTTTCGACTTTATTAAAACCGTAATTGAGCGCCGGTTGACAAGCGTAATAGTTTATATAATAGCCGCCGTCGCGAGGATAAAGCCCGTGAATGGTCTTATCCTTGTATTTATTGAAATTGCTATCCGTCCAGATATAGCGATCGGAGTATTGATTTTTTTCGTCCTTCGCCGACTCTTTAAACCATTCGTGGTTAAAAGAAGTATGCCCGATAACGAGATCTATGACGACTTTTATGCCGAGTTCTTTGCTTCTTTTAATAAGGTTCTCGAAATCTTCCATCGTTCCGAGTTGAGGATTTACGCCGTAATAATCGGAAACGTCGTATCCGCCGTCCATAAAAGGAGAGGGATAGAAGGGGTTGAGCCAAATTCCGTTTGCTCCGAGTTCTTTGACGTAATCGAGTTTTTGAGTTATACCGTTAAGATCGCCGAGCCCGTCCCCGTCGGAATCGTAAAAACTCGTCGGATAAATTTGGTAAAAAACGCTTTCGCCTATCCATTTATTCATATTATTCACATTATTCTCCTAAATTTTCAATCATTTTAGCCCTTACCCTCGCGCTTATTTCGTGAGTGGAAAGGTTCGCGACCTCTTCCGCGGAAACGACGTCTACGACATCGAAACAGACTTCGGTTTTTCTCTTCGGGAAATTTTTGGAAATATTCTCGGTCCCTTTGGCGGTTATCGCGACGACGGGACACCCCGCCATTTTCGCGATTTTAAAAACGCCGTCGTGGAAAGGAAGAAGTTCGAGAGTTTTGCTTCTCGTACCCTCGGGGTAAACGCCGATAGAAACCTCGTCTTTTTTTATAAGTTCGGCTGAACGTATAATTGTTTTCATCGCGTTCCGAGGATTTTCCCTGTCAATAGCCATAAAACAGCATTTTCTTATTATTTTACCGAAAAAAGGAACCTTGAAGTTCTCTTTTTTCGACAAAAAAGCAAGTTTATATTTACGGAAAATCCACCAACACAAAATAGGATCGAATTTCGACCTGTGGTTTGAAACGAAAAGTATCCTGCCTTTCGGCAGATCGTTATTCCCCGTAACTTTTATCTTGATTCTTATGGTTATAATTCCGAAAACAGTCCAAAAGTAAAGTAAAAACCTGAAAAACCCGCTGTTTTTATCATAATCCTTATCCTTGACGAACAAGGATATAACTATCGTGAAAAGAGCGCATAAGGCGATAAGACCGACGAGTCCGCCGACCACGCCTAAAACTATCCAAAGGAATATCATCTTGCCTTATTTAGTTGCTCTCGCGGTATATTCGGTTACGCCGAGAATAGTTTCGCCGTCGACTTGCGCCGCCCTCGGAGAATCGAATTTTACGGATATCTCTTTTCCCGTCAGAACTTCGACGTTCTTAACGTGTTTTATGTGTTCGCCCTTGAAGATCGATGGGAATATCATAAGCGTTTTAAGTTTGCTCGCGCAATGAAGAACCATTACCGAAAGAGTACCCGAAGGATCTTTTCTGTCCTGAGCGGGCGTCGGCATCATACCGCCGCCGTAATATCTTCCGTTCATCGTCGGGGCGAGCCAAACGTGTTTGTATTCTTTTGTTACTCCGTCTACGGTTATAGTCGCGCAAGTAGGCTTATAGTTGAATAAAAGCCCTTTTATAGCGATAGAAGTATAGTTGATCGGCTTATTAGACGTCTGCCTTAATTTATCTCCCACTTCGCAGCAATAACCGTCGATACCGAACCCGACGTTGTTCAAAAACTTATACTTCTTTCCCTGAATTTCGGTTTCGGGAAGATCGTGAATATATTCGTTGATATTAAGCGGTTCGGAAAGGTTTTGGTCGTTTACGTCTTTCCAGAAGTCGTTTCCGCTTCCGCAAGGATAGTAGAATACGGGGACCTTGATCTCTTCGTCTTTAACGTCGTTTATAAATCTGTTTAAGGTTCCGTCGCCTCCGCATAAAACGACCGAATCTTCTTCGTCGAGCGATGCGAGAAACTCGGAATAATTTACCGTAGTAAGATCGATAAATTCAAGTTCGTCTTCGGAATAGATATTCTTAAGATTTTCAGCGTTTTCTTTGCCTTTGCCGTTGTTGCCGGCGGGATTGTAAAGCACCTTGTATTTTATCATTTTTTCTCCTTTGTCGTAAAAGCCTGACGAGGTCTATACGATCAATAAATTTTGAAATATCATATAAGCGATCGGAATAGTCGCGATCGATAATATGTGAGTTATGAGTACCATTCCCGTCGCGTCGGTAACGTCTTTGCCGTAAGCGGCGGGTATGACTATCCCGTTCATACCGATAGGCATAACGGCGAAATTCATACAGCAAATAAGGGCCGTATTATTTATAAACGAAACCCCTTTCAAAAGCAGAGCGACGGCGATAAACACCGCGGGGAACAAAATCAGTTTAACGGCGGAAATAATATACAACTTATAGTTTTTTATCATTTTAAGAAGATCTATTCCCGCAACGGTAAGACCGGTTAAGAACATTGCGACGGGCGACATACAATTTCCCGCCGAATTTATCGCAATAACTATCGGCGAGGGAAGTCTTAGTCCCGTAAGCCCGACGATAAGTCCTACCATCATCGCGATGAGAATGGGATTTATAAAAGGTTTGACTATGTCTTTAAAAGATCTCTTCTTTTTCTCTCCGTCCGCGTCGGCGATCAAAAGAACGGGCGCTCCCCAAAGGTAAATCCCCGCCCAAAGAGGAAGGGTAAAAACGGTATACTCGAAAAAGATCTCCGGAAACGCGCCTTTTATTATCGCCATACCCATAAACCCGAAATTGGCAAAAGCAAGTCCGTAAGTGGTTACGTTCCTGACGTTTCCCCTTTTATATAAGATCTTGGAAAAGATCAATCCCAAGATTATAAAGAGAAACATTTCCGCTATCGCGCAAAGCAAAAGGGATCTGCATTCCGCTATGGTTTCGAGATTGCAATTTTCTATAAAAGCGCTCATAACGAGAGCCGGAACGAAAAGATAGGTTTCGAGTTTCGACAACGTAAGCGCGGCGTTTTCGGGAAGAAATTTCAGTTTCCCGAACAAAAATCCCAAAGCGATAAAAATAAACAAAAATATCGTTTGATCAAGTATAGTTAAAAACATATCCTATTTCCTATGAAAAGAGATGGAATGGAACCTGCTTAAAAGCCCCAATCTGTAATCCCTGTCCTCTTTATTTTCGACGACGAGAATGGTCAAAGCCTCCCAAAAAGTAACGGTCGTCGCAATATCGCTGACGTAAGAAAAAATTTGTTTAAACAAGGAGTCGTTCGTCCACACTCTGTTTACCACGAGCATAATCACGAAAAACACGGCTCCTACGCCTAAAAGTCCGAGAGCGATCTTGTTCCTTTTAGACGCGGAGTTTTTTAATGTTCTGTATTCGAGCATGGTGTTGAGTTTGAATATTTCGAGTAATTCGTCCTCTTTAAACCCCTGCATATCCTCGAACTCCACTTCGAGATCTATCTTGTATTTCGAAGGAACTATATCGAAAGCGCTTTTTATCCAATCGGTAAAATCGTCGCTGAAAACGGGTTTCTTCGAAACGTAATTCAGGTCGAAAACGGACGAGGGGTTTAAAAATGACAAACTTATTTTGGCAAGTTTCGCTTCTTCGTCTATCTCAAAAAATTCTTTTTCGATATTTTCCAACCTTTTGACTTCGGACTCGGCTTTCGACATTTTTTCCCTGATCTTTTTTCCCATCAGAAAAATATATCCTCCGTCGTATCGTCCAAATCTTTTTGAGCGCTCGAACAAATCACATCGGGCGTATCCCTTATGAATATTTCTATTATATGCGGAACGTACTTCTTCATAATTCATCTCCGTTCGATATATAAGAATCCACTATCGCGATCTGTTTATCGGAAAGGTCTTTATAACCGTCAGATCTTACCATTTCCGCGACCATTCTTATAGATCTTGAATTATTTTCTTTTGAATACCCCGAATACACGAACTCTTCTCCGTCGTCGTATACGATCTTCATATACCCTCTGACCGAAAATTCCCTGTCGTAATTCACGGGGTTGATCTTTATTAAAGCGACGCTGTATTTCAGTTCGTCGTTTTCCGTATAACTCTTGGTGGACTTTATCATAACCACCGTTTTCCCGACCGTAAGATCGTCGAGATCGAAATTGCAAACCCCTTCGAAAATATCCGTAGGAGATATTATCGCTCCGTACTCGGAAATAAACGGCAAAGCGTCTTCGAAGTCGTCGGAATTTACGCTCAACGTAAACCTGATCCCCGATTCGGAAGAACTTTCCATTACCCTTACGCTCGCTCCTTTGTCGGGAGCAAACCCTACGCCGACGGCGAAATAATTTTCCGCTTCTTCGGGAGAATCGCTTCCCGCTTTAAACAACTTCTTCCCGTTGCTCCAACCGAGGAAAACTCCGTTTTCTCCCCAATCGTAATCGGGAAAAGAGGTCCCTGCGTCGATCTCTTCGTACTCCGCTCCGTCCTTTCCGTAAAGGGTTATCTTTTCGACAACGATTTTGGTTTCTCCGACGAAAGCGAACACGTTTCCCGCCTGTTCCTCATTCGTTGTAACCGCGATCCTTTCGCCGTTATAGTAATAATATCTGGCAAGGGCGCCGTTCGTCCAATTATACGGCGCGGAAGAAGAAAAGGTCGCCTCTTCGGGGTCGTCCGTCAGACCAAATCCCGCGCCCGTAGGTTTGGCAAGGTATAAATTGGTACTCTTGCTTTTCAAAAGGACCATATCGCCCGACGACTCTTCGACTGAAAACACGCAAGTGTCGTCGACGCCCTCGGCGTAACCGTTTTCAACGTTTACGCTTTTGACGGAAAAACTCCCGTTCGCCGACACGTTTAACGCGAAATAATTTCCTTCGTATTCGCAGGCGAGGACGACGAGATCTCCGTTTTTTACCCCTTCGTCCGAATATTTATAAACGATCCTTTCTTCAGCGTTGATCTTCGCTATCGTAGTAAAAGAAGCAAGTAAAAAACAAGCGATCGACAAAGAAAGCAACAGCGCGCCTATTGATCTTATCTTTTGCGATTCCATATTTTTCCTTTTACCCGTTATATTTTTCCGATTGAGATCTGATTAGTTCTGCGTCGTCGAAATAATTTATCCTCATCGCCGATTTGACTTCCGCAAGAGTTTCGGCAGCCGCCTTTTCCGCCTTTACGCTTCCCTTTTTAAGTATTTCGTAAACTTCGGGAATATTTTTCTCAAATTGCTTTCTGCGAGTTCTTATAGGATCCAATTCCGCCTGTAAAACCGCGTTAAGGAATTTTTTCACCTTCATATCCCCGAGTCCGCCTCTCGTATAATGGGCTTTGAGTTCGTCGAGGTTCGCGTAATCGGGCAAAAATTCCCTGAAATGATCGTCGGTCGCGAAGGCGTCGAGATAGGTAAAAACGGCGTTTCCCTCGAGTTTGCCGGGATCGGTAAGTTTGATATGATCGGGATCGGTAAACATACTCATTACCTTAGTCCTGACCTCTTCCGGACTATCCGAAAGGTAAATGCAGTTGCCGAGCGATTTGCTCATCTTCGCCTTTCCGTCCGTACCGGGCAGACGCATACAAGCCTTGTTTTTCGGAATGACCGCTTCGGGTTCGACGAGCGTATCGCCGTAAACCGAATTGAATTTTCTTACGATCTCTCTCGTCTGTTCTATCATCGGCAACTGATCTTCTCCGACGGGAATGATATTCGCCTTAAAAGCCGTGATATCCGCCGCCTGACTTATGGGATAAGTAAAAAAGCCGACGGGAATACTCGTTTCGAAATTACGCATCTGTATTTCGCTTTTTACCGTGGGATTTCTTTGCAATCTCGAAACGGTAACGAGATTCATATAGTAAAAAGACAGTTCGCAAAGTTCCGGGACTTGCGACTGTATAAACACCGTAACCTTTTCGGGATCGATACCGCAGGAAAGATAATCGAGGGAAACCTCGACTATATTTTGCCTGACTTTTTCCGGATTTTCGGCGTTGTCGGTAAGGGCCTGCGCGTCGGCTATCATAACGTACATTTCGTCGAAATTCCCCTCGTTTTGAAGTTCCACTCTCCTTTTGAGCGAGCCGACGTAATGCCCGACGTGAAGTCTGCCCGTCGGTCTGTCGCCCGTAAGGACTATCTTTTTCATATAGTATTCTCCTTTATAAAATCACCCGAAAAATCACGATAAAAAATCATAATTCGTTGGCGATCTCAACGAGTTTTCTCAATCTGTGATTGAGGCAACTCTTGGTTATTTTCAGTTTATCGGCAAGTTCTTTAAGCGTGTCGCTCTTGTATTTCGTCCTCGCCTCGGCGACCGACCTTAAACTTTCGGGAAGCGAAGAAAGCCCTATCGACGCGTCTATTTTACTTACCGCGCGTATCTGTTTAACGGAAGCGTCGATCTGCTTCGTCATATTGGACATTTCGCAGTTGAGCCGCCTGTTTTCCATATTGTTCATATCCCTTTCCACCGAAAGAGCGGAAAGTTTCAAAACCGCCTTATTCGCCCCGATGAGAGCGAGCAGGTCGGAAATTTCGTCCATAGTTTTTAAATACACGACGTAATCGCCCTTTCGCTCGATTAGTTTGGGCATAAAATAAGCCTCGCTCAAAATCTCGCAAAAATCGGTCGCGGTCTGATAATTGGTAAATACGAATTCGAGATGGTACCCCGTGGTAGAACCCGATCCCCCGGGAATGGTAACGCTCCCGCTCCCCAAAAAGGCGCCTTTGATATAAGCCGTTCGGCATTGGTCGCTTTCGACCGTAGACCAATCGACGTTAAGGTTTACGGCTACGCCGTCTTCGTCGATTTTTACGATGCCGAGATCTTCGAGGACGAACAAACTCGTTTCGTCGAGAAAGACCACGGCGGTCCTTCCGTTTTTAGACGGCTTTGCGGTCGGCTCGACGGGGGTCGAACCGTAAAGATCCCCCGCTACGTTTTTGATAAATTCCGCGAGTTCTTTACGATCGGTGGTTATTTCAAACCCCACTTTGCCCGATTTGGAATAAATCACGCCCGCAGTTCTTATAAAGGCGGACAATAAAGCCCTTTTTTCCTCGTCGTGCCTTATTGGTTTTTCGATGAGTTCGCCTTTGACTTCGGTTGAAAAATTCACTTTCCTTTCCCCCTGTCAAAGGTGTTTTTTGAATTCGGAAAATCTTAACGTCGGAACTCTTCCGTCGATATTCATTATTCTGTCCATAGGAAATTCTACTCTCTCGAAAAGTTTTTCGGCTAACGCCCCGTCCGCGATCCTGTCGGGGGAATGAGCGTCGCTGTCAACGACGAAAAGAACGCCCGTATCGATGACTTTTCTCCACTGCTCGTCCGACATATGCGTTTTTTTCGTGCTTATCTCGATATAAGTCCCGTAATCTCTCGCGCACTTCGCGACTTCGACGACGTCGCACGGCGCGCCGAAATTGACGTGCGTGATAACGTCGATAGGATGATTTTCGATGGCGTTAATATAACACCTCGTGTTATATTTAATAAGCCTGTCCGACGGTTTCCACTTGAAAATATCCCATAGGTTGTCCACTATCATCATATTGTGGAAATCCTTAAACCTGTCGCAAACGATAAATTTATGAATGCCCGCCAGAACCACGTCGAGTTTTTCGTAATCCTTAGGAACGACGTCTATTATTCCGCTTTCGCCTCTTATGTTAGATTCGATGCCGAGAAGAACGGAAACGCCGCTCTCCCTTTCCGCAATAGAGCAATGCTCCCGCATTTCATCGAGTTTTTTTCTTCGCATACCGTAAACGGGATGCGAAAAACCGTGGTCGGTTATCGCTATCCCTTTAAGCCCTTTTTCTTTGGCGGAACGGGCGTTATCCTCTATAAGTCCCGTTCCGTGGCTGTAAACCGTATGCGTGTGTAAATCAAAACTGATCCTCATTTTCAAATTCACCTAAATAGCGTATCTCTTCAACGAGTTCTACGTTCCGTTTTTCTTTGACCGTCGCCTTTATTTTTTGAATAAGTCGCCTTATGTCCTCGCTTTTCGCTCCGTTTTTCGCGATTATGAAATTCGCGTGTTTTTCCGAAACGAAGGCGTTTCCCTCGGAAAGCCCTTTAAGGTCGCAGCCGTCGATGATCTTGCCCGCAAAATAACCGTCGTTTTTAAACACGCTCCCCGCCGACTTTCCCATCGGTTGTTTGCTCCTTCGCATAGCGTTAAAATAGGTTATTTTGTTTTCCGACTGTTCGTATTCGGCTATATCGAGGTTAAAACAGACCGAAAGAACGCCGTCGTTTTCGGTAAGGAACCTGCTCGTTCTGTAACCGAAGCGGCATTCTGACGCCGTATATATCCCCGAAACGGCAACGACGTAACTGACGTAATCTCCTACGCTTTTTCCGAAACAACCCGCGTTCATCGCGACCGCTCCGCCGACCGAAGCCGGGATCCCGCTCAAAAACTCTATCCCGCCAAGACTGTTATAAAGCGCGGAAGTCATAACGTCCGAAATCCTGTCGCCCGCTTTGGCGATGAGTATTTTGCCGTTGACCGTGATACCTTTAAGTTCCGCGGTCGATATGACCGCCCCGTCGTACCCTTTATCGGAAACGAGGACGTTGGTTCCTCCTCCGAGATAGACGAAAGGCGATCCTTTTTCTTTCAACTCTTTATCGAGAAGTCTTACGGCTTCTTCGTTGTCGGGATAATAGACGACCGCCGCCTTCCCTCCCGTTCCATAAGAACACATTTTAGCAAGCGACGCGTCGTATTCCGCTTTTACGCCAAGTCTGTCGGATATTTCAGCGTATACGCCATTATCCTTCATTTAAGCCCCTCCTATTTTACACCAATTTTTAAAATATTACAAGTAATTTATATTATTATTTTATATATTTTACATATAGTTTCGCCTCTTCCTCCAAATCGTCGGTATTTGCGATCTCGCATAGCGACTTTACCCTGTCCTCGGAAAGAAAAGGACTTAAAGTAAATTGAGTATCGGCCGTATCGTACTCCCCGAGCGCTCCGTCGTAAAAATTTCCGTTTACGGGAAGCATACCCGTCGATTTTAATTTTTCACCCAGAGAAAAAAGGTATTCGATCACCTTGACGCACTTCGAGTATTTCTCACCGTCGTCCGTAGTTATCGCGATATATTGATACAGATCGCAGAACTCCTCGACGGGTTCGGCTACGAATGTTTTCTCCCTTTTTATAAGTCGCCAGATATCCCTTTGAGTACCGAGCAATACCTTTCCCCCTTTGAGATACTCGACGTAGGCGTTCATAGGCTCTGAAATTTCCATCTCGTCGAAACCGATATCTGAATAATTTAAACATAACAAAGGGTTATTAAACTCGCCTTTTGAAACGATAAGTCGCCGTATAGGTCGGACAATCGCATTTTCGGCGATTAGAAAATATCCGCCCCGACACCAGGGCGCGGCAAATATCTCTCCGTTTAATTCCCCGCCCGAAAAGAAACCGAAAGGAATGCTCTTGGCGTATTCGGCGACGAAACCCGCGCCTATCCCGAAAGATATCATATCCGGTTTTTTGCCCGATGACAAGCCCTCTTTCGCCCCGCTTATCGAATAAGACGAAACGAGGGTATGTATTCCGTTGGAAGAGAAGTCCGCCAGAACGTCGGACAGAAAATCCCCTCTCGACCCCACGCCTCCTTCGAACGAATCTATATGCCAAAGGGTAAGAACGTCGTCGTATTTTTGCGACTCTACGGGAAAATTTTTAAAATTCATCGTTTTAGGCGCGGCGACGAGCGGCGTAAAAATAAGGACGAACGCAAGCGCCGCCGCGAAAACCACCCTTACAAAGTATTTCATATTTTTAATATATGAAAAAAGAAAGCGTAATAACACGCTTTCCCGTTGATTTTTATAAAATTATTTTACTTCCTGTTCGCCGAAAACCGCTTTCATAAGATCGGCCGACGCGTCGTACCCCGCCTGTTTCAAGCGGTATTTTCTCGCCGCCGTTTCTAAAACTACCGGGATATTACGCCCGGGAGATACGGGAACGACTATTTTAAGTTTATTGATACCGAGAACGTCCTCGTAATTTTCTTCGTACCCTATCCTGTCGTAAGTATTACCTTCCGCCCAAGGAGAAAGTTCGGCGATAATATCCACCGTCTTTTCGGGACGGATCGCCCCGGGGCCGAACATTTGCTGAACGTTTATTATTCCGATACCTCTTATTTCCATAAAATACCGTATTTTTTCGGGAGATTTTCCGAAGATCTGGTCGTTTTTGTTTTTGAGTACGACCGAATCGTCCGCGACCAACCTATGACCTCTGTTTACAAGTTCGAGGGCGATTTCGCTTTTACCTACTCCCGATCTACCCTTTATAAGTATACCTACGCCGAAAACGTCTACCAAAACGCCGTGAACGACTTCGGTCGGAGCCAAAAGGTCGTTTTGGTATATGGTGATCTCGTTTATGAGAGTAGTCGTTACCATTTTCGACCTTAATAAAGGACAATTATATTTTTCGGCGTACTTTCTCAAATTTTCGGGAACGGCAAGCCCTCTCGCGAAGATCATACAGGGAATATCCCTCGAAAAAAGGTTTTCGAGATTTTCGTTCATCGTGATTTTGGGCGCCGAACGGATATATTCGTATTCCGCGTTTCCGATGACCTGTACTCTTTTGTGGTCGAAATGTTTAAAATAGCCCGTAAGTTGAAGTCCGGGGCGGGAAACGCTTATGGATTGAAGAACGATTTCTCCGCGCCCCTCGTATTCTATTTCGAGTTTAAGCGCTTTCGCAAAATCCTTAACGCTTATGACAGCCGAATTATCCAAATTTTCGTTTTTACTTTGCATTTTCGAAATACTCCTTTATTTTAACCGCTTGCGCTCTCCCGATCCCGTCGGTCGCGGCAAGGTCGTCTATACTTGCTCTCTTTATATTTTCGACGCTTCCGAATTTATCGAACAACGCCTTCCTTCTCTTCTGACCGATACCCTCTATTTGATTTAAAACCGACGCGAGGTTTCGCTTTTCGTGAGTCGCCCTGTGGTAAGTTATCGCAAATCTATGCGATTCGTCCCTTATTCTTTGCAGCGTGCGAAGGGTAAAATCCCTTCTCGGCAAAACGATCGGCTCCGAAGAGTTTTCGGTAAAGATCTCCTCGTTTTGTTTGGCGAGGGAAATAATATCTATATTTTTACCGTAAGAAGAGATAAGATCGCTCACCGCAGACAACTGACCTTTGCCGCCGTCGATAACGATAAGGTCGGGTTGGGGGAACTTTTCCTCTTCTTCTCCGCCGAGTTTATCCATTCTCCTTTTTAAAACTTCCCGTAAACACGCGAAATCGTCCGAACCTTCGACCGTCTTTATTTTAAATCTTCGGTAAGAGTTTTTGTCGGGTTCTCCGTCGATAAACACGACCATCGAACCTACTTTATCCACGCCGCTGATATGAGAAATATCGTAACATTCCATTCTTTTGGGGTATTTTTTAAGCCCCAGGACCTCTTTGAGTCTTTTGCACGCTTTGACGGTCATATCGTCTTTATGCCTTATCCTGTCTATCTCCTTTTCGAGAAAATCCTCGGCGTTTTTCTTCGCCATTTCGCCGAGTTGGCGTTTAACGCCCCTCTCCGGAAGATAAATCTTTACGTTTTTTGAAAATCTGCTTTTAAAATAAGCCGCGACCGCGTCCGCCTCTTCTATTTCCTCAGATACGATTATCTCGTCCGGAACTTCGGTGTCCTGCCCGTAATATTGGCTTATAAAAGAATAGATCCTGTCGGCGTTGGAAATGGAAGCGTCCTCGAAGGCAAAATTTCTTCCGCCCTGCATTCTCCCGCCCCTCGTATACAACATATTTATCGAACTGAAAACGCCGTTGGTCGCGGCGGCGATGATATCAATATCGACGAATTTATTCAGCGCGGTTATTCTTTTCAGTTTGATCTTTTCGAGCATCTTTAATTTATCTCTGTAAGACATAGCGAGTTCGAACTCTTCGTTTTCCGCGAATTTTTGCATTTTTCGGGTTAAAATTTCTTCAACCCCGTCGTCGTTGCCCGACAAAAAATCTACGGCTTTATCCACTCTTTCCCTATAATCTTTTTTACTTTCAAGTCCCGCGCAAGGCGCCGAGCATCTCTTGATATGATAATTAAGACAAGGTTTTCTCGGCTTGTTTTCGTCGATTGCAACGGAGCAAGGGCGAAGCCCGAAAGCCCCGTTTACTATTTCGAGAGTATCTTTGGCGTTTACCCCGCCCATAAAAGGACCGAAATACTTGCCGCCATCCCTTTTCAATTTTCTCGTAACGGTAAAGGAAGGAAAATTTTCCTTTAAATTGACGCGAATATACGGGTAAGTCTTATCGTCTTTAAGAAGAATGTTATAATGCGGTTTATGTTTTTTTATAAGATTGTTTTCAAGCGAAAGGGCGTCGATCTCGGATTGGGTTATGATATAGTAAAAGTCGGCGATATTCGAAACCATTGCCGCCACTTTTTCGGGTTTTTTATTGGAATAAAAATATTGTTTTACCCGATTTTTCAACACCTTCGCCTTTCCGACGTATATTATCTGTCCGTCTTTGTCCAACATAACGTATACGCCGGGATTTTCAGGCAGCATTTTTATTTTTTCTTCTAATATCTGATTCATACTTGCTATATAAGGCGTTTTTCCGCCGATTTCAATAAAACCTCTCTGTCGTTTATTATATTTCCGCAAATAACATCGTCAAGAATATTTTCCAGCATTTTACCGACCGTTTTACCCTCGTAACCCATCGCGACCAGATCGTCGCCGTCGATCTTCAAAGTAGAAAGACTATAACAGTCTCCCCTTTCGACGATTTCTTCCGCCCTTTTTTTTACGTTAAGGGTTTTCTCTCTTTCGCCGTTCGCCTTTCGCGTTCCCTGCGCGGCTCCGTCCGCGAGTTTTAAGGAAATAAGGTCGAAAAAAATTTCTTCGCCGAATTTGCGTAGTCTTTTTTTTATGGTAAAATCGTCGTCCGAAACGGGCATATCGTGATATTTAATAAGCGTAAACACCTCGTTTATCAACCTATTGGGGGCTTTCAGCCTCTTCAATACATCGTTGGCAATTTCCGCCGAACGCTCGGCGTGTCCGTAAAAATGCCCTTCGCCGTTTTTCATAAAAAATTTTTCGGGTTTAGCGACGTCGTGCAAAAGGGCGGCGAATTTTAAACTCGGTTTATTGTCGACGGCAGAAGTCGCTTTGACGATATGAGTATAAACGTCATAGCGGTGCCAACTGCTCTTTTGGTCGAATTTATAACACTTTTCAAGTTCGGGGATAATTGTAAACACGACCGGAGCAAAAGAAATAAGAACCTCTTCCGAAAAATCGCCCGAAAGCAATTTCTCAATCTCCGAAAATATCCTCTCCGCCGAAATAAATCTCAATTCTCCGCGAGCGGCTATTAATCTCTCCGCCGTTTCCTTTTCGATCGAAAAGCCGAGTTGAGAAGAAAATCTGAGCGCCCTTAAAATACGGAGCGCGTCCTCGGAAAACCTTTCGTCAGGATCTCCCACCGTCCTTATTATTTTGTTTTTCAAGTCGGATAAGCCCCCGTATAGGTCGATTATCCCCTCTTCCTCGTTATAAGCGAGGGCGTTGACCGTAAAGTCCCTTCGTCTAAGATCGTCCTCTACCGAGGAAACGAATTCAACGGCGTCAGGTCTTCTGAGATCGCTGTATCCCTTTTCTTTTCTGAAAGTGGTTATTTCGTACGCTTTACCTTCTTTGACTACGGTAACCGTTCCGTGTTTTAAGCCCGTAGGTATTATTTTATCGTCGCTGAAAATCCCGACGATCTCTTCGGGGCGAGCGGACGTAGTTATATCGTAATCGAAAACGGGTTTTCCTATAAGGCTGTCCCTTACCGCTCCACCGACGATATACGCCGCGAAGCCCTTCTCCTTCAACGCGGACAGTATTTTTTTAGCCGAAGAAGGCAAAATCACGCCGTTAAACGAACTATACGCCATTATTTACCCGATATGCCGTTCAAAAAACCGAGAATGGTCTTATAGGCGTCCTCTCTTGAAATATCGTTTAAATATTCGTGTCTTACGCCATCGTAAATAACGGCGGTAACATTTTTAACTCCTACTTTTACCCTGTAAAAATCTTCGAGTTTTTCAACGAGTTTGCCGTAGCCGCCGACGGGATCGTCTTTTCCCGAAATAAGCAAAACGGGTTTTTCGGTATCTATTTGAGAATAGTTTTTCTTTTTATAAAGTTGCGAAAGCCCTCTGAAAAAATATTTGTAAAAAGCGTTGCTCAGATCGAAATTGCAATCGGGATGGGCGTTATAAATATCGCATTCTTCCTGTATCGACGAAATAAACGTTCCGTATTCGCATTTTTTATTGTATACGTCGAACGACGCCTTTTTAAGCAATTTCGCGGTTTTCTTCCCGTTGCCCAGCAAACACGAGATAGTCGATATTACTTTGCCCGCGGGAACGGTAATATCCTTCATATACGCGCTTCCGCCGATCACCGCTCCCTCTACGTTTTCCCCGTAAAGTTCGATATATCTCTGAGTAAGAAAAGAGCCGTAACTATGTCCGAAAATGACGAGAGGCAGACGATACTTTTCCTTATACGTTCTGCCGAGAATGTCGAGATCTTTGAGCGTATCGTTAAAAATATCGCCGTCGCAATATCCCGTTCTCCCCTCGTCGGTCCTTCCGTGAGCGCGATGATCGTCGCCAATGACAATATACCCGTTTTCAGCGATAAATTCTGCGAATTTTTCGTATCTTGCGATACCTTCCGCCATTCCGTGGGATATCTGTAAGATCCCTTTCGGTTCGCCTTTGGGCAGCCACTCGGCGAAGAATATCTCCTTGCCGTCAAAAGACTTGAAACTTTTAATATCCATATTTCCCTCCTCAAAGCGCTCTCGCGATCGCTTTTTTCCAATTTTCATAATACTCGTCGTATTTTTTATCTCCGTCGGGGCTGAATATCTTCTGCGTTTTCCTATACCCCTCGAGATCGTCGGGACGCATTATCCCAAGCCCTATCGCGCAGAGGTATACCGCCCCCAACGCAGTGCTTTCTTTCTCGACGGGTCTGTTTATATCCACGCCCAGAACGTTAGCCTGAAACTGCATCAGGAAATCGTTTGCGGAAGCCCCGCCGTCGCACCTTATTTCGGTAAGTTTTATCTTGCTTTCGCTTTCCATAACGATCGCGAGATCTTTTGCCGAATACGCCATGGATTCGAGGATAGCCCTCGCGACGTGCGCTTTCGTCGATCCCCGCGTAAGTCCGCAAATCATACCCCTCGCGTCCCCGTTCCAATAGGGCGCGCCGAGACCGGTAAACGCAGGTATAAAATATACTCCGCCGTTGTCCTCGACGGAAATTGCGAGCGGTTCAATCTCCTTCGACCTCTTTATTATTCCGAAGGCGTCCCTGAACCACTGAACGGCGCTTCCGGCGTTAAAAACGCTTCCCTCGAAGGCGTAAACCGTCTTGTCCGCAATTTTATACGCCACAGTCGTAACCAAGCCGTTTTGGGAGATTATCGGCTTATCTCCGACATTATATAACATAAACAAGCCCGTTCCGTAAGTTATCTTGCTTAAACCCGTGGAAATACAGCCCTGTCCGATCAACGCGGCTTGCTGATCACCCGCGACGCCGCAAATAGGTATTTTCGCTCCGGCGTATTCGAAATCTCCGACTTTCTTATCGCAGGCGACTACTGTCGGAAGACAGTTTTTCGGAACGCCGAAAATTTCAAGCAATTCGTCGTCGTAATCCATAGTATGGATATTGAACAGCATCGTCCTCTGAGCGTTGGTAACGTCGGTAACGAAGGCTTTTCCGCCCGTAAATTTATATATTAAGAAACTGTCTACCGTTCCGAAACAAACCTCTCCTCTTTTCGCCTTTTCGGCAATTTCGGGGACGTTATCCATAAGCCACTTTATTTTGCTTGCCGAAAAATAGGCGTCCATTACCAAACCCGTTTTTTCTCTTATGAGATCTCCGTAGACGGGTTCTATGGACTTCATATACTCGGTCGTTCTTCTGCATTGCCAAACGATCGCGTTGTAAAGCGGTTTTCCCGTTTTTCTATCCCAAGCGACGATAGTTTCCCTCTGATTGGTTATCCCTATACCCTTTATAAGGTCGATACTTTCGGCGCTCTCTATCATCTCGACGAGAGAAGAAAGAGTTTCGGCGTATATCTCGTTCGCGCTTTCCTCCACGAAAGACGGCTTGGGATAGATCTGTTTTATAGGCGACGCCTTTTGAAGAACTATTCTCTTTTTTTTGAGATCGTACAATACCGCTCTCGTTCCTGTGGTGCCTTCGTCTACGGCTATTATGTAACTCACTTTTCCCTCCTTGAAACCGCTTATAAAAAACCCGCGATCGCATCTATATAATTATTTTATTATATTTGGTAAAATTTTTCAAGTTAAAAAAGCAAATTTTCGTCAATTTTAACTCTTTTTACGCATAATATAGCGAGGAGGGAAGAAAATGTCGAAAATAATCTTTACCGGAGGGGGTACCGCAGGGCATTACGCGCCCAATCTCGCGATAATTTCCGCTCTCGGAAACTGTTTTGACGAGATCTATTATATAGGAAGCAAGAACGGCCCCGAAAAAGAGGCGATGGAAGCGAAATCGATCCCATACTTCGGTGTAACCTGCGTAAAACTTCTCAGGTCGCTATCTCCGAAAAACGCCGTTATTCCCTTTAAACTTATAAAAGGAATAGAGGAAAGCAAGAAGATCTTAAAAAAAATCAAGCCCGAAGTCGTATTTTCCAAGGGCGGATACGTCGCTCTACCCGTCGTTATCGCCGCGAATAAATTAAATATTCCCGTTATTACTCACGAATCGGACGTGTCGATCGGACTTGCCAATAAAATTGCCTGCAATCGTTCGTCGTTGGTTCTTACCTCGTTCGACGTTACCGCGAAAAAAATCAAAGGCGCGGTCGCGGTCGGAACTCCCGTCCGTCCCGAACTGTTCGTGAAAAAAGATAAAGACTTGATCTTGAAAAAATACGGTCTTGACGCCAACAAAAAAACTTTACTCGTGATCGGCGGAAGTCAAGGAAGCCTCGTGATAAATCAAGCGATCGAAAAAATAGTTTACAGGCTTATCGGTAGTTATAACGTTTTGCACGTTTGCGGCAAGGGAAAACTCGTTGAAAGCAAATTCAAAGGATACTGTACGATGGAATTTTGCGAAGATATGACGGAATTGTATTCGGCTGCCGATCTTGCCGTTTCGCGAGCGGGAGCGAATACTTTGTTCGAACTTATTTCGCGTAATATACCCACTCTCGCTATACCCCTTCCCAAGGGCAATTCCCGCGGCGACCAGATAGAAAACGCGAAATATTTTAAAGATAAAGGACTTATAGACCTCTTATATGAAGAGGAGATCTCCCCGATAACCCTGTACGATAAAATAAAAGAATTGGACAATGATTCGGAAAAGATAAAAAGACGATGCCAAACGGTAGATTATTCGCAAAACGCAAAAAAAATAGTTGAAATTTTAAAAAAGTATAAGCGTTAATATTGCAAAAAAAGGCGAAATATGTTACAATTTATACAAAGGAGAAAGATAATGGCAATAGGTCAAAAGTATCACGTTTCTTTAAACGACGAAGGAAAATGGCAAGTCAAGGGTGAAAAAGCGGGAAAGGCTTTAAAACTTTTCTCAACCCAAAAAGAAGCGATCGCTTACGCGAAATCGGTCGCGGGAAATCAAGAAGGTAACGTAGTGATTCATAAAACCGATGGAAAAATAAGAAAACAGGATTATTCGAAAAAATGAGTTTAAGGGATTTTTTCGGAATATACCTGTTATATCTTTTGATTTTAAACGGCGTCGCGATTTTCGTATATTATTTCGATAAAAGAAAGGCTAAAAATAAAAAATGGAGAACTCCCGAAAAAGTTCTCCTTGGGATAAGCGTATTCGGCGGATGCTATACGGGATATTTAAGTATGTTTTTGTTCAGACACAAGACTAATAAATGGTACTTTCACGTCGTAAATTGGATAGGGCTAATATTGCATACTACGATAATAGTTTGGTTTTTGTTGCGCGTATAGTCGAAAACGATTGACAAAAAGCATAAAAAGGTATATATTAAAAAGGTAAAAATTAAGCGGATGTGGCGGAATTGGCAGACGCGTTAGATTCAGGTTCTAATGGGGGCGACTTCGTGCAGGTTCAAATCCTGTTATCCGCACCAAACAAGAATAATACGAACCCTGACGGGAAGTCGGAGTTCGTATTTTCTTATAAGACAAGCCGAGAGGGTTTCTTTGGGAGTTTCGGCTTATTTTTTATCCGTGATTATTTCGGCGTGAAAATTAAGTTAAAATAATCAAAAATTCAATGATAATAGGTGAGAATTTTTCTCGCCTTTTTGCTTTATGCTACACTTGCCGATGGTTTAAGTGTTCCATCTATAATAATATACTTAATTTTATTTTTAGTTACCAAATCTAATTCGTTATATTTTTTAATGAAGTTTTCTATTTTCTTAGGGTGTCCATTATCAACAATTAAATATATCGCACGTTGTGTTTCTTCTTGCGCCATATAAATAGGTAATTGTATATCAAAGCCGTGTTCTAATTGACTATTAGAAGAAAGTTTTACTTCGACTAAAACTTTTTTGTTATACCCATGAGATAATTTGAAATCTATTGCACCACGCCCCTTATTTGTTTCTGGCGATAAATCAATGTCGTTTGCTTTGCAATACGTATCCGCAATACCAAGGAATAATAATTGCGCTGCTGATTCGTGTTTCGGCTTTTTCTCATCATATAAAAGTTTATTCAATCCATTATTCTCAACCAATTTTTTGAATTGCGCACAAATTGAATTTGTTATATTTTCAATATCGTCAACAGTATTAACGTTTTTGCTTAATTCTAACGGATATTTTTCAACAAACTCTTTTGCCGTTAAATACCAAACATATTCACCTGATTGTGATTTGTAAAAATCAAAGGCTTCACGTGGCGCAGATTTATAGGCAGATACAAGAGCATCACGAAAATCTTTGTTTACTATCATCATTGTGCGAATATCTGATTTAGTAAACTTTTTTGAGCCGTCTATATCGACATACTTATTTATTTCATCTCTTACCCTTTGATTTTCAGTACATACATAATCAATATCTTCAAACGACTTTGCAATGGGTAACGGGCTTAAAATTATTTCGGGTAATAATAACAATGGTTTATGATTGTAAGGATTTACAATTACTTGATAAGATCGTTTTTCAAATGTTATAGTTGTTGTCTTTACACCCAAATTGCATACAACACGATTAGTATATTGTAAAATGTTTTCATGTAATATAAACGTTATTAGATCGCTTGTTCTATCACAGCCCACACGTTCTTGAAAAACCCCTAAAAGTTCAAAAAGTTCGGGAGCATCAGCACCTGCACCAACAAGTTCTTTTATTGTCAAAAGTATTGCTTCTCTCAATGTTGGACCGATTGCATTACCATCGGTACTTTCGTCAGAATACCCAAGACATGTCCCTGTAATTTCTTTGAAAGACAACATTTTATAGGCTTTTTTCCAATACATATCGCCTTTAACTTTGCAATGCTTTATCAAGAGAATAATAGATGAGAAAAAGTCCGTTATCTTTTCGCGAGCGTTAAGGAATTCAGACTCTTTACATAATACAATCAAAGCAGGGTCAATAAAAAATTTAGTATCTAAGTCTATAATAGGGTCAAAGGTATTGTTTTCTTTTAATAAATTTTTTTGAATTTTGAATTTATCCGTAAACGAAATCGGCATATATACTCCTATTAATACATTTTTCTTTATTATATTACATTTTGCGTTTAAAGTCAATTCAACCATTCCATATCTTGTATTTATTGCAATAAATTATACACAATATATTGTTAAAATATCAAAAGCCGAAGTCTGTCTTCGGCTTTTAGTTATTAATTTGATTTTCTTCTTTGTGTTTCCTACAAAGCATTTGACAATTATCAACGCTTGTTTTACCGCCATTGCACCTCGACTTCCATTTGGATGCGTATTTTTCTTGTGGCTATTTCTGCGTGAATATATATCTTTGAAATAAAAAAGATAGTCTGACTTAACCGGAAGTTCCATAGGGATTTTTCGGTAAGGGCGGGCTTGGAGAATCAGGCGTGGCGTGATGCCACGCCTTTTCTCTTGGTTATTTTAGTCGAAGTCGGGGATTTCAACGGCTCCGATGAAGTTGTAGATGATTTCTATTGTGTGTCTGTAGTGTCCGTCAACTTTCTGCTTTTCGTAAATCAGCACCTTGTCTATAAACGCTCGCAGAATTTCCGGCGTCAGTTCCTTAAAGTCGCTGTATTTGTCCACGAGAGAAACGAATTTTATGATCTCTTCGGTTTTGTTCTTGGACTTTTCCATATCCGTTTTTAACACAGATACTTTGTCCGTCAGCAACCGCTGTTCCGTTTCGTAGTTCTCACTCATCTTCATATAGCGTTCTTCGGAAAGTTTGCCTGCAACCTTGTCTTCGTAAAGACTTTGAATAATCTTATCGAGCGTTTTGATTCTCGTTTCGGATTCTTCTATCTCTTTCAAAGACGCTTTCAGTTCGCGTTTTGACTTGGCATCGCTTCTGCGCATCAGATCGGAAACAAATTGCTCTTTGTTCTCGCTTGCAAAGCGGACGGTATATTGCAAGTCGTTTTTGATCATCTCGGTCACGGCATGAACCGTGATCTGATGAGATGTGCAGGTTCGCTTTTTCTTTTTCCGATACGAAGAACAGTTGAAGTATTCCGCCTGTTTCATGGTCGTGCAACGACAGAGATACATTTTCTGCCCACAGTCGGCGCAATACAGCATTCCCGAAAGCATATTCGGTTCGCCCATATCTGCAATTCTCCGTTTCCCTTGACGGATTCTCTGAACGGTATCGAACGTTTCTTGGTCAATGATCGGCTCTTGCGTGCTCTCAAAGATAACCCAGTCCTCTTTCGGTGCTTCAAGTTTCCGTCTCGACTTATATGATTTTTTATAAGTCCTGAAATTGACTGTATGACCGAGATACTCCATATTTGCAAGTATATGAACAACTGTTTGCGTCGCCCAAATGTCTGAGTCTTCTTTTAACCGATTCGTGTATGGTAATCCTAATCGACTGCAATGAATTCCCGGTGTTTCCACTCCGTTTTCGGTCAATATTCTCGCAATTTGCGACGGACCGTATCCCTTGACGCACAGACTGAATATCTCTTTGACGATTGCCGCGCCTTCTTCGTCCACGATCCATTTTTCCTTATCGTCCGGATCTTTCATATATCCGAGCGGTGGAATGGTGGTGATATGTTTTCCGGCGTTGCCTTTCGCTTTCACGACAGCCCGTATCTTTCTCGAACAGTCCTTTGCGTACATCTCATTTAGTATGTTCTTAAAAGGCGTGATGTCGTCGTCGGGATTGGTTTCGCTGTCCACTTGGTCGTAGATAGCGATGAACCTTACGTCCGCTTCGGGTAGGTAATACTTTGTGTAGTATCCCACGAGAATATGGTCTCTCCCGAAACGGGACATATCCTTGACGATTACTGTCGCAATCAGTCCGTCATCGATGTCGGTAAGCATTCTCTTGAAGTCGGGTCTGTCGTAGTTTCTACCCGAAAAGCCGTCGTCAACGTTGTATCTGATATTTTTCAGTCGGTGTTCGTCGGCGGACTGCT
>JAFVCP010000110.1 GCA_017479185.1 Clostridia bacterium | reverse complement strand
TATTGCGTTTAAAAGGGAGAGATTTTTATATCCCGTTTCGTCTTTGCAAAGAAGTATAAGGTGGTGAAGTTTAGTCTTTCCCGTCTTGACGGTAAGGTCGTCGCAGACGTAAAATTCGGTTCCTATAATGGGTTTTATGCCGTTTTTCTCGCAGGCGTCGAAAAATGCGACCGCGCCGTACATATTGCCGTGGTCGGTAATGGCGACGGCGGGCATTCCGAGGCTCTTGGCTCTCTTGGTAACCACCGCTATTCTCGCCGCTCCGTCGAGTATGCTGTATTCGGTATGAAGGTGTAAATGAACGAAATTTCCCATATTTTAATCCATAAATCGTATGATTATCTCATTTTGAACGTAAAGTTTGTCGGGCTTTATAGCGATGTTTTCCAAAGTTATATCGAGAAAAGGGGAGAGTTGTTTTATTTTATCGGCGTATTTTTCCCTGAAGTCGACGCCGAACCTCTCCTTGAAATCGTCAAAGGCTATTCCCCTTTCCTTGCGAAGCCCGAGCATTATAAATTCGAACTCCCTCTCGTCGCCCTCTATCTCTTCGCCGTATATCTCGGCGACTTTATTACGGAGTATGCAAGCCGTGTATTCGTCTATTTTTTCGGTGTTGGTAAACCGCCTTTCGCCTATAAACGACGAAGCCGAAACGCCGAAACCTATGTATTCGCCCCTGTTCCAATAATTCAAGTTGTGCCTTGAATAATATCCCTCTTTTGAGAAATTGGACACTTCGTAACGGGAAAACCCGCGTTTTGCGAGATAATTTCTCGTGAAGTCGTACATATCCGCGACTTCGTCGGCAGAGGGCAGTTCGCCGTTTAAATACCTTCCGTACATCGGCGTTCCCTCTTCGGCTTTCAAAGCGTGAGCGGAAATATGTACGGCGCCCCCCGCTATCGCGAGATCGACGCTCTTTTTTATATCCTCTTCGGTCTGATCGGGAAGCCCTATCATTATATCGACGCTCAAATTCTCGCCTTTTAAAAGTTCGCAGGCTTCGAGAAATTGCTTGGAAGTGTGTATTCGGTTGAGATCTTTTAATATCTCGTCGTTTGCCGATTGCATTCCCACGCTGAAACGGTTGAATCCCGCGGCTTTATAAATTTTAAGTTTGTTTTCGTCTAACGTTCCCGGATTTATCTCTATCGTTATCTCGGCGTCATTGGTTATTTTATAGTAGTTTTTAAGTTGCTTCATTGCCCCGTAGATATATTTGGGATCGACAAACGACGGAGTGCCGCCGCCGAAGTATACGGTGTCGAACGTATATCCGTCAAGACTTTCGGCTCTGCCTTTCATCTCCTTATACAGGCAGGCGAAATAGAGTTCGGCTTTGCCGATCTCTTTGGGGTATGAAGCGAAGTCGCAATAAGTACATTTCGACTTGCAAAAGGGAATATGGACGTAAATGCCGCTCATAACTCGGGAAACTCCTGACTATTTATCGCTGCTGTCGATTTTAAGTATCGACATAAATGCTTCGCTCGGAACTTCGACCGAGCCGAGTTGCCTCATTTTTTTCTTTCCTTCTTTTTGTTTTTCCAAAAGTTTTCTCTTTCTCGTTATATCCCCGCCGTAACACTTGGCGAGAACGTCTTTTCTCATCGCTTTTACCGTTTCTCTCGCGATTATTTTCCCGCCGACCGAAGCCTGAATAGGCACTTCGAAAAGTTGACGGGGAATGACTTCTTTCAGTCTTTCGGCAAGCGCCCTTCCTCTCGGGTAAGCCTTATCTTTATGGACTATTACCGAAAGGGCGTCGCACACGTCGCCGTTGAGCATTATATCGAGTTTGACGAGTTCGCTCCTTTCGTATCCCGATACTTCGTAGTCGAAAGAGGCGTAACCCCTCGTCCTGCTTTTCAGTCCGTCGAAAAAGTCGAAAATTATCTCGTTTAAGGGCAGTTTATAGTTGAGTTTTACCCTTTTCGCGTCGATATAACTCATATCTTTGAAAGTTCCGCGCTTGTCCTGACAGAGTTCCATTATCGCGCCGACGTAATCGGGCGGAGTGAAGATATTCGCCTCTATCATCGGCTCTTCGGCGTAATCTATCGAAGATACCTCGGGAAATCGGCTGGGATTGTCCACCGTTACGACTTCGCCGTTTGTAAGATGTATTTTATAAGATACCGACGGGGCGGTAGTAATTATATCTATATCGAATTCACGTTCTATCCGTTCCTGTATTATCTCCATATGGAGAAGTCCTAAAAATCCGCACCGAAAACCGAATCCGAGCGCCGCCGAGTTGTCGGGCTCGAAAGTTAAGGAAGCGTCGTTCAATTTAAGTTTTAAAAGGGCGTCTTTCAAATCTCCGTATTTGGAGCCGTCGAGGGGATATATTCCCGAAAATACGACGGGTTGGACTTTTTTATAGCCGGGAAGAGGTTCGCTTGCCGGGAAGTTTACCCCCGTTATCGTGTCGCCGACGTGAATATCCTCTATGCTCTTAATGCTCGCCGCTATATATCCGACTTCTCCCGAAGAGAGTGATTTTTTGGGTATGAGTTGGGGATTAAAAGTTCCGACTTCCGTTACGTCGAATTGCTTGTCGCCCGTAAAAGTCTTTATTTTAAGTCCTTGACTTACTATTCCGTTCATAATGCGGACGAAACATATTACTCCCTTGAAATTGTCGTAATAACTGTCGAAAATGAGCGCTTGAAGGGGCGCTTCGTCGTCGCCCGACGGGGCAGGAACGTCCGATACTATCTTTTCGAGAACGCCCTCGATATTTATTCCGTTTTTAGCGGATATCCTCGGAGCCGACGAGCCGTCGAGCCCTATGACGTCCTCTATTTCCTTGGCGGTCGAATCGGGATCGGCGGACGCAAGGTCTATTTTATTTATTACCGGAACTATTTCGAGATCGTTGTCGAGCGCAAGATAACAGTTTGCAAGCGTCTGAGCCTCTATACCTTGCGTTGCGTCGACTATTAAGACTGCGCCCTCGCACGCGGCGAGAGAACGGGATACTTCGTAAGTAAAGTCGACGTGTCCGGGCGTGTCGATGAGATTAAAAATATATTCCTCGCCGTTTTTCGCCTTATAAGACATTCTCACGGGCGTGAGTTTTATGGTTATTCCCCTCTCCCTTTCGAGGTCCATAGAGTCGAGCAGTTGCTCTTCCATATCCCTTTCCGCCACTTGCCCCGTTACTTCCATTATCCTGTCGGCAAGCGTCGATTTTCCGTGGTCGATATGCGCGATTATACAAAAATTTCTGATATTTTCTTTGACGGTTTTCGCCATAAATTTCCGCCTTTATAGTAATACTATTATAAATTATATATAATTTAAGAAAATTTTGCAAGGACTTTAAAGCGAAATTTTAAAATGAGCCGAATTTATCTTGACAGTTTTCAATATTGGGTATATAATTAAAGAAAAAATAATTCCTACCGCAGCGGTAGGAATTGGCGGCAGTTATGAAAAGCAGAATAGAAAAAGACAGTTGGATTTTAACAAGACCTATCGCCCACAGAGGATTTCACGGGGAAAGCGCGCCCGAAAACAGCGCCGAGGCGTTCAAGAGGGCGATAGTAAATAACTATCCCATCGAAACCGACCTGCAAATAACCAAAGACGGGAATATCGTTTGTTTTCACGACGATAACGCCGAGAGAATGACGGGCGAAAAAAGACTTTTAAGCGAAATGACCGTCGAGGAAATAAAAAATTTAAGGCTCGACGGTACGGAAGAACAAATACTTACTTTCGGGGAGTTTTTAAACCTCGTCGAGGGCAGGGTTCCGCTTATGATAGAGATAAAAACTCAAAAGAGATATAAGGAACTTGCCTATAAGGCTATAAAGATGCTCGAAGGGTATAACGGCGAGTTCGCCGTCCAATCTTTCGATCCGAGGATAATGTCCGAAGTGAGAAAACTCGCTCCCGATATTATAAGAGGACAACTGATCACTAAAACCAAACACGAAAACGTTTCCTATCTCACCTATAAAATACTCGGAAACGGACTTCTTAATTTTCTTTCCAAACCCGACTTCATAAATATGGAACTCAAATATATTCCCGTTCCCAAGCGAATAAGGGGGAGAGCGGACGTTATTTGTTGGACGGTCAGAAGTAAAGAAGATCTCGAAAAAGCCGAGAAATACGGTTACAACTGTATATTTGAAAATATGCGAATATGATTGAAAATCAACTTATAGGAAGGCTTTTTAATGGATAAAAAATATACTGTCAGCGGAATGACTTGCTCGGCTTGTTCGGCGAGGGTGGAACGCTGCGTCAATAAAATAAAAGGTGTAAACAAAGCGACGGTAAATCTTATAAGCGGAACTTTGTCGGTTGATATGGAAGGAGATTTGACGAATGAAATTTTCTCCGCCGTAAAAAACGAAGGTTATGGGATAAAGGAAGGCGTTTCTTTAAAAAGGGGAAGCGAGAGAGCGAGAGCCTTAAAACGCAGACTTTTTATTTCTCTTCCTCTCGTCGTTTTGTTGATGTTTGTGTCTATGGGACATATGATAGGTCTACCGATGCCGAATTTTTTACACGATAAACTCGTGAACGGCATAATTCAAGCGCTGCTTTGTATTCCCGTAATTATAGTAAATTACCAATATTTTACTGTCGGTTTCAAAAAACTTTTCACAGGCGCTCCGAATATGGATTCGCTTATCGCAATGGGCTCGTCCGTCTCCTTTTTATATAGTCTTTTCGCCGTTATTATGCTGATTTTCGGCAGAGAAGAATATTCGGGAAGTTTGTTTTTCGAAGGCTCGGCGATGATACTGACGTTTATTACGATCGGAAAATTTCTCGAAGAAAAATCGAAGAATAAGACGATGAGCGCCGTCGAAAAACTCATAGATCTTGCTCCCGATATGGCTACTGTCGAGAGAGAGGGCAAAGAAATTACGATAAAGAGCGTCGATCTGAGTAAAGGGGATATAATAATACTTAAAGACGGAGACAGGGTTCCGGCAGACGGTGAAATAATTTTCGGCGACGGTTGGGCGGACGAATCGGTCATTACGGGCGAAAGTCTTCCCGTATATAAAAAAGTCGGAGATAAAGTCGTTTGCGGAAGTAAATTTACGGGCGGTTACGTTAAATTCAAAGCCGTGTCCGTCGGCGAAGATTCGACTATTTTCAAAATAGTAAAACTCGTCGAAGAGGCAAATTCCACCAAAGTTCCGATTGCGAAAATCGCCGATAAAGTCGCCGGCGTGTTCGTTCCGTCGGTCATAGGAGTAGCCCTCCTTGCGTTTTTGGGTTGGCTTATAATAGGGGGAAAAGACGTTCGCTTCGCAATAAATATAGCGGTCAGCGTTCTCGTCGTTTCCTGTCCGTGCGCATTGGGGCTCGCAACTCCGGCGGCGCTTATGGCGGGCACCGGGAAAGCCGCCGAAAACGGAATTTTAGTCAAGAGCGGAGAGGCGCTTCAAAACCTCGAAAAGATAGAAGTCGTCGTCTTGGATAAAACGGGAACGATAACGAGCGGAAAACCCGAAGTTGCCGTTTATCGACATATAGACCGACTTTCCGATGAGTTTTTCCTCGGAATTTGTTCTTCGGTAGAGAAAAAGAGTTCGCACGTTCTGGGAAAACCGATAATAGAACTCGCCGAAAAACAAGGGGCGGAAAATTTTGAGGTCGATAACTTTACGGCGGTTGCAGGCGAAGGTGTAAAGGCGGTCGTCGACAAGACGGAAGTTTCGATCGGCAATAAAAAAATGATGAATGAAGAAGGGGTTGACCTTTCGGAATTCAAGGAAGAAACCGACTCTTTTGAAAAAGAGGGCGCGACGGTTTTATATTGCTCGTTCGATAAGGAAATGGTCGGATTTATCGCCGTAAAAGATAAAATCAAGCCGACGAGCGGAGAGGCGATAGACCAACTTAAAAAATCGGGCGTTAAAGTCGTTATGCTTACGGGCGACAGCGAGGGCGTAGCCTCTTCCGTCGCAAGCGAACTCGGCATAGAATACAGGGCAGGAGTTCTTCCCGAGGATAAACACAGAGAAGTCGAGAAATTCGTAAATGAAGGCAAAAAGACGGTAATGGTCGGCGATGGAGTAAACGACGCCCCGGCGCTTACGAGCGCAACCGTCGGCATGGCGATAGGAGCCGGGACGGACGTGGCGATTGAGAGCGCCGACGTCGTCCTTATAAGGAACGAACTTTCTTCCGTTCCCGAAGCGTTAAGGCTCGGAAAAGCGGTTATGAGAAATATTAAAGAAAATCTCTTTTGGGCGTTTTTCTATAATATAATTTTGATTCCCATAGCGTGCGGAGCGCTTTACCCGATAGGAATAACTTTCAATCCGATGCTTTCTTCGGCGGCAATGAGTTTGTCAAGTCTTTTCGTCGTCGGGAATGCTTTAAGATTGAGATATTTTAAATTTAAAGAAAATAAAAAGGAGAATAGCCGAATGGGTGAAAATTCGGTAACCGTTTTGGTCGACGGAATGATGTGCGACCATTGCAGAAAGAGAGTGGAGGATACTTTGTCGGCTTTCGGCAAGGCGAGCGTCGACCTGTCCGAAAAGAAAGGCGTAATAGAGGACTGCTCGGCGAGCGACGAAGAAATAAAGTCCGCAATCGAGAAAGCGGGATATTCGGTTTTAAAGATAGAAAGATGATGTCAAAAAGCGACGGAAAAACCCGTCGCTTTTACTTTTAACGGTTAAAAATGAAAAAATAATGAAAGTATTTATATTTTTATAAATAAAGTTGCCTTTTGAGCGCGTTTGGAATATAATGGTAGTCGAGGGAAAAAAATGATATTAGCCGTGTGTCCCAATCCGAGTGTGGATTGCACCGTTGAAATAGATCAACTTAAAGTAGGCGGACTTAACAGAATAGAAAACAAAATAATAACTTATTCGGGAAAAGCCTTAAACGTCGCGATAGGCGTTTCGAGGCTCGGAGCCGACAGTTTTGCGACGGGATTTATGTTCGACGACAACGGAGAAATGTTCGTCAGAACTCTCGATAACGAAAAGGTTAAAAACACTTTCGTCTGGAACGAGGGCAGCGCCAGAATAAATTATAAAATAGTCGATAAACGCTCGATGATGACCGAGATAAACGACAAGGGCGAAAGAGTAAGGGCGGAAAAGCAAAGCGAACTCGTTTCGCTCGTTTCCGAACTGTCAAAAAGGGCGAGCGTCGTCGTTATGAGCGGCTCTCTCCCCGGCGGAGTTCCCGAAGAT
>JAFVCP010000109.1 GCA_017479185.1 Clostridia bacterium | reverse complement strand
GAATTAAGACTTCATCCCGAACTTGCCGAAAAGAAAGCGAAGGAAGCGGCAAGAAGAGCCAAGAAAAATAAATAATTAAAACAAAATCAAGGTCGCGTTACCGTTTGGGAAACGCGACTTTTAACATATTTATTAAAATAAAACTACGTTAATTCAAACTGTCTAAAAAGTGGTTCAGTAGTTTTTTCTGTTGAGAATAAAGCGAGGAAAGTCTGTCGGTAGATATTTCTTCGCTTTTTTCATTTAAAAAATCGGAAAGGCTTACGTCGAAAGCAAAACATATATTATCCAAAACTTCTATGGTAGGACATTTTAAGCCTTTTTCGAGATCTCGTATATAACTCGGCGAAACACCGGCAAGGGTGGCAAGTTTATTTGTCGCCCAATTACGCGCTTTACTGGGAGCCGAACAGCGTATGTTCGCAAACCTATCTCGTAATCGGCTACGATTCGGAAAAACATAATTTTACAAAACAAGAATGTGAAAACGTTATTACCTATATAAAAACCAAAATTTTCCGTTATTTAGTGAGCATAAAAAAGAAAACTCAAAACGGTCCTCGCGGAGTTTACTCTTTCGTTCCTTTGCAAGATTTTTCAAAACCGTGGTCGGATGAAGAATTATATAAAAATACGCTTTTACAAAAGAAGAGATCGACTTTATCGAAAGTACTATAAAGCCTATGGAGTAAAACGGAATGGCAAACAATATAAGTTTATCGGATATTTTACATACTCGCCCGAAAGTCGTTCCGACAATTTACGGCTATATTTTGCCCGACGTCGCAGATCACGACGGGTATATAAAAGTCGGATATACCGAAAGGGCAAACGTTGAAACGAGGATAAGGGAACAACTTCATACCGCGTCTTTAAACTTTAAAATTCTTTTTAAAGACTCGGCAATGCGTTTGGACGGTACTTGTTTTACCGATAAAGACGTCCACAAAGTTTTGATAAGAAAAGGCTGCGCGCAACTTAGAGCGGAAGAGGACAAAAACGAATGGTATAAATGTAACGCGACTGATGTTTTAAGCGCGATAGAAGAGGTAAGAAGCGGAATACGTTTCGAGGGGTAACGCTCCTTGAATTTCAGTACGCGCGACAAACAAAAATTTGCCGTTTATCAAACTATAGACTACTTTTTGAACGCGAAAAAAGAATATCCCGATCGCCCCGCTAAATTTTTATGGAACGCTAAAATGCGTTTCGGAAAGACTTTCGCTACTTACCAACTCGTTAAAAAATGGATTTTAAAAAGATCCTTATATTGACTTTTAAGCCCGCCGTCGAGTCGGCTTGGCAAGAAGACATATCCAAACACATAGACTTTGCAGGTTGGCAATTCGTATCGAATAAAGAAGCAAAATTCGACAAAAAGAAATTCGACGAACAATTTTATGCTTGTAATAAACGGGATCCTATCGTCGTTTTCGGTTCTTTTCAAGACCTTCTCGGTACCAACGACGCGGGAGGAATAAAGGCGAAAAACGAATTTATTCATACCGAAAATTGGGATCTCGTCGTATTTGATGAATACCATTTTGGTGCTTGGCGCGAAAACCCCAAAAATCTTTTTAAAAATTCGATGAGGAAAACGACGATTTCGACGTCGAAAAATACCAAAAAGAAGAAGCCGGCAACGCCTTAAACGAAACCTTTTTACCTATTACGACGGGATATTATTTATATTTATCAGGCACCCCTTTCCGCGCGCTCGGCACGGGGGAATTTCTCGAAGACCAGATTTTTAATTGGACTTACGCGGACGAACAATACGCGAAGGAAAATTTCACCAAAGACGGGGCGAATCCTTACGCGGCTCTCCCCAAAATGGTTATGCTCACATATAAGGTTCCCGATTCCATCACCGCGAACGCCGTAAACGAAGGTTACGACGAATTTGATATAAACGAATTTTTTCGCGCGGAAACGATTGAAAAAGGAAAACCTAAATTCGCCCGTTTTATATACAAGGACGATGTTCAGAAATGGATCAAAATGATACAAGGCAACTATATGCCCGTCGACGGGTTAAAACTCGGAACGGAGCGGCCTCCAATGCCCTTTTCGGACGTTACGCTTTTAAACGTTCTATCACATACTTTATAGTTTTTACCGAATATAGCGAGTTGTTTTGCAATGTACAATTTACTTCGCGAAAGACAAAATAACTTTTTTGACGACTATAAAATAATAGTTTGCGCCGGCGCAAAGGCGGGTATAGGGGTTGAATCGCTTTATCCCGTTTTAAACGCCGAAATACAAACGATAATAAATCGTTCCGAAAAGGTCAAAAAACTAAAAAAAAGAAAGGGGCGACGATCTAACGATAGCCGAGAAAAAAGAACTCGATGAGGAAGAGAAAAAAGCGAAAAGCCTTCGAAAGCAAGTACAGGAAAACCTTTTGAAACTTGCCGCTCGCATTCCCGCGTTTATGTATCTTACCGATTACCGCGAACAAACCGTTAAAGACGTTATCACGCAAATAGAACCCGAACTTTTTCAAAAAGTTACCGGTCTTACAGTAAAGGATTTCGAAACTTTGTGTTCGATAGGACTGTTTGATTCCGAAAAAATGAATCAAGGTATTTTCGGTTTCAGAAAATATGAAAATTCAAGCCTTTCTTATACGGGCATTGATCGCCATAAGGGAGAGTCGATAGGCGGTTGGGATACCGTTTTAAAACGCGAAGAATACGAGGATCTCTACGGCAGACAACAGGCAAGTCTGAAATATTCCGACCAAGCAGACCTTTCCGAAGGTAAGTATGTCGATAGTTCCGAAAATGGAAATATCTTTAATTCCGAAATCTCAAAAAAACCGAAACATGAGCCTATAAGTCCGAAAACGCAAGATCGCGACGCCGAGATCGATTGGGAAAAGGCGTTGGGAAGCGTAGATGTAGGAACTTTAGTATTTCACAAAAAATTCGGCAATGGAAATATCGTTTGGATGGATATTTCAAAAAAATATTTTCGCGTGAAATTCGAAGCGGGAGAGAAACAATTCGTTTTCCCCGACGCATTTATTATGGGATTTTTATCGATATAAACGAGCCGATGGCAAAAATTTTTGCCGTCGGCTCTTCGCTAAACGTCTATACTGTTTTTTTATGCCAAACTTTGTTTTTATTAATAAATAATTATAATAATCGACTTATAGACAGACTTATTTTTGCTTAAACTGTTGCAAAAAATAAAAACGTGTGGTATTATTTTATTATGATATTGTTTTTCGATACGGAAACGACCGGACTTAAACCGGGAAGAATAATACAACTCTCTTATATAATGATCGACGGCAAAGAAACCGTAGGCAAAAATTTTTATTTTGCCGTAGAATACATAGATCCTTCGGCGACCGCGGTTCACGGTCTTACGGTTGAAAAACTCGCCGAATTGTCAGGCGGAAATACTTTTTCCTGTTCTGCCGACGAGATTTATGACGATTTTAAAAAGGCGGACCTTATAGTCGCGCATAATTCCCGTTTCGATATTTCTTTTATGATCGCGGAATTTTCTTATCTTGACAGAAGGTTTATATACAGTGAAGATCTTGATACTATGAGATTTTTCACGCCCATTATCGCGCTTCCGCGGCAAAATCATCCGGGATTAAAATATCCCAAATTATCCGAAGCCTGCGAATTTTTCGATATATACCCTTATGATATATGTAGAAAGGGCGAAGAGATTTTCGGAGAAAGAAACATTTCGAGCCATGACGCGAGATATGATACGGTCGCATTGATATTGTGTTTTGAAGAAGGAAGAAAAAAAATAAAAAAACTTGAAGAAATTGCGTTAAAATACTTGCAAAACTAAATGTAAATGTAGTAAAATATATTGGCAATTAAAAATTGGGGTATCGCCAAGCGGTAAGGCTACGGACTCTGACTCCGTCATTCGGGAGTTCAAATCTCTCTACCCCAGCCAAG
>JAFVCP010000108.1 GCA_017479185.1 Clostridia bacterium | reverse complement strand
TCGACGAACGCGCTCTTTACCGAGATCTTATCGTTAGTGTTTTTACACATATCGACCGCAACTTTCGCAGCGGAAGTTTCATCGGGACAGAATGCGACGGACGTGGTACCGTTTAAATCGTTATCGAACGCGGTAACGTCGAGTTCGTTGAACGCCTTACGAAGCAAAGTATTTTTCAGTACCTTATATTCGGTGTTCGCCTTTCTCATATTGTTACGGAATTCGGTATCTTCGGCAACGGTAAGCCCCTTATAGTCGATAAGAACGACCGATTTGGAAGCGTTTATCTTTGCCTTGATCTCTTCAACGATCTGTTTTTTAGCCTCAATATTTGCTGACAAACCTTTTACCTCCTGTTTTTTTCAAGAAATAAACCCCCGACAGCGCGAAGCGATCGGGGGCATAATCCAAATAAAATTTGATTTTACGCTTTGATCACCTCGGCGGGCAGCGCGTTCGCGCTTTAAAGCCTGCTGTCTTCGGCTATTCGATTCTTTAACATTATATCATCATCGATATAACTTGTCAAATAAAATTACGCGTTTTTCGGCAAAACTTTTACGCCGGGACCCATAGTGCTGGTAACCGAAACGCTCTTAACGTATTGCCCTTTCGCGGCAGCCGGCTTCGCTTTTAAAATAGCGTCAGCCAAAGCGTTGTAGTTTTCAACGAGTTTATCTCTGCCGAAACTCTTCTTTCCGATAGCGCAATGGATTATCGCCTGCTTGTCAAGTCTGTATTCGACTTTACCTGCTTTAATGTCGGCGATAGCCTTCGCGACGTCCATAGTAACCGTACCGCTCTTCGGGTTAGGCATAAGACCTTTCGGGCCTAAAAGTTTACCTATTCTTCCGACTACGCCCATCATATCGGGAGTAGTGATCACTGCGTCGAAATCGAACCAATTTTCTTTCTGGATCTTCGCGACGAGTTCTTCGGCGCCAACGTAATCGGCGCCGGCAGCCAAAGCGGCATCAGCCTTATCGCCTTTCGCCAAAACCAAAACCTTAACGGTTTTACCGGTTCCGTTGGGAAGAACGATAACGCCTCTTACCTGTTGATCGGCCTGTTTGGGATCTACGCCCAAACGGCAATGGAATTCTATCGTTTCGTCGAATTTGGCTTTCGCATTGTTTAAAACTATGTCGATAGCCTCGCCTACTTCGTATTGTTTAGCGCGGTCAAACGCCTTTATCGATTCGGCGTATTTTTTTCCGTATTTCATTAAATCCTCCTTGTGGTACGCGCGGGGATAACCCCTCCCACTTTAAACTTTATTCTTCTACAGTTATACCCATACTGCGAGCGGTACCCTTTATCATACTCATAGCCGCTTCGAGCGAAGCCGCATTGAGATCGGGCATCTTTTGTTTCGCGATTTCTTCAACTTGCGCCTTGGTAAGTTTGGCAACCTTTACCTTATTGGGTTTAGCGCTTGCCGTTTCGATACCGCACGCCTTCTTGATAAGAACGGGCGCCGGCGGCGTTTTAAGAACGAACGTGAACGAACGATCCTGATAAATGGTGATGACCACGGGAATTATCAAGCCGACGTCATTTGCCGTTTTCGCGTTGAATTCTTTCGTGAATCCCGGAATGTTGATACCGTAAGGGCCTAACGTAGAACCGACCGGTGGGCCTGGCGTCGCTTTTCCGGCTTGCAGTTGCAATTTTACGATTGCAGTAACTTTTTTAGCCATATTTCTCCTCCATAGATTGTGGTAATAACAGAGCGCCATGAACGTATTTAACGCCCCTCCCACTATATAAAGGCAAGCGGATCACGCTTGCGATTAAACTTGATTTAAACGCGGAAGATCAGATCTCCGCTTCTGTCTTTTCGAATTGACCGTATTCGAGTTCGACTTCGGTTTCCGTTCCCCACATACTGACTTTGACTCTCGCCTTCTGCGTCGCCGCGTTGAGATCGGTGATAACTCCGACCGCGTCTTTAAGCGGACCGTCGACTATCTTGACGTTGTCGCCGACAGTCATATCGAGATTGTCGATAACAGGCTTTTCAAGCCTCATTTTTCTGACTTCTTCTTCGCCGAGCGGGATCGCTTTTCCTTGCGGACCGACGAAGCCCGTTACGCCCCTCGTGTTCGTGAGAAGAAACCACATATCGTTGGAATAAACCATTTTTATAAAAACGTAACAAGGAATAAGTTTGCGGGAAACTACTTTCTTTTTCCCGTTTTTTTCCTCGATGGTCTCTTCCATCGGAATTTTAATATCTATAATGGTATCGCTTAAATTATTGTTCTCAATAAGTTTTTCGATATTATCCTTGACGAGCGATTCGTAACCCGAATAAGTATGAATAACGTACCATTTAGCCGTTTCGGGGCTACTCATTTTCAAAGCACCTCGCCAATAAACGCGATCGCGGACGACGCGCCGCCCTGAACCAATTTAAGACCTTGTTGAAGTCCGAGATCGATAACCATTATGAGAACGAGCATAATAAGCACGAATGCGAGAACGCAGCCGAGTTGCTTGATAACCGTCCCGAAAGTGGGCCAGGTAACCTTTTTAAGTTCGGAAAAGATCTCCTTTATTTTACGCCATATACGGACGAAAAAATTCGGCTTATCCGACTTTTTTGTCTTTTTACCGCCTTTAGCGGCAACGTTTTTATTTTCCATAAATGTTTACCTCACGCGAAATATAAAACTTACTTCGTTTCCTTGTGAAGAGTATGTTTCTTGCAGAACGGGCAGTACTTATTGAGTTCGATCCTGTCGGGATCGTTTTTCTTGTTCTTATAATCGTCGTAATTTCTCTGTTTGCATTCAGTACAAGCCAAGGTAATTCTTGTTCTAGTGTTTCCTTTTGCCATATCTTTCGCCTTCCCAAAAAATTAACACCCCGTTTGAGGTGCTAATATATTTTACAATATTTTAATATGCTTGTCAAACGTTTTACGAATAATTTTTTTATTTTCAAAAATTTTTATTCGACTTCAACCGTCATTCGGCTTTTCCAGCCAAAAAATCCTCTACTCCCTTTATAGCGTCCACTTCGGTAAACTTGGGATTTTCTTTAAGTCCGTGAACTTCGGCGCACTGATCGATAAGTATCTTCGCGTATTTTACCGCTCTGCCCGACTTAATGCGGAGAAGAACGGGGACGGTTTCGTAAGTTTTCTTATCTCTCATATCTTTACAATGGAATTTGGGATCGGTAGTCGAAATATCCATATTGAGATAAAGTTTAAGAGTTTTTCCCGCGACGGAAAGTTTGACGAAATGCAATCTTCCCTGATTGATACTGTCGAACTTCTTGGAAAGTCTTGATTTAAGTTTCTTGAAACGAAGAGCGTAGTTCTTCAATTCGTCGTAACGATCCTGTAAAAGTTCGTCCGCCTTCATCATCTTTTGAGCAAAAGTGGGCGAAGGAAGATACTTCGGACCTGTCGGAGCGGGAGTTTCTATCTCGTCCGCAATGACGGGCGCCGTCGCGTCCATAACGGCGAGTTCCTCGACGTTTTCGAATTCCGCGGGATAATATTTCCCGAGATCTCTCCTGCACGCTTCGAGCAAACTCTGATCTACGTCGAAACCCTCTTCGCAGATGGTTGCGAAAAATCCGTTTTCCGCCGCAGCGTTTTGATCAACTTTCATTCCCGTATAAGTTCTCATACCTACACCTCGTTTTGCATAAATTTTGACTGTTTCATATATATTATATACCATTATCTTTTTTTTTTCAAGCATAAACGACGAGATTTTTTAATTTTCCGAATAATTTTATCTTTTTTTTAATTGTTTTATATTTTAATTGACTTTTTTTTATCGTCGGCGTATAATACAATGTCGTTTGAATAATCGAATGGCTTGAAAATTATGGAAATCGTAAACGTATTTTATTATCTTGCAGTAATATTGATCTTCGCGAAATCTTTCGGACTTTTGTCCCGTAAGATAGGCTTGCCGCAGGTCGCGGGAATGGTCGTAGCGGGCGTGATCATCGGACTTTTGAGCGTTTTTCACAGAGAGGATAATTTCTTCCTTTGGTTTTTTATGAAACCTTCGGGAGAAGAAATGGATATATTGCACGTTTTCAGCCAGATCGGCGTCGTGCTTATTCTGTTTTCGAGCGGGCTTGAAACCAATCTCGGCGATCTTAAAAAAAGCGGTTTTGCCGCGACGATGATCGCGCTTGCGGGCGTGATCGTTCCGATGCTATTGGGAACGTTAGGTTGTCTTGCCTATATGAACGGTTTTTCCGAATGGGGAGAGGACAAATTTCTCAATTCGATATTCGTCGGGACCATTCTCGCCGCGACGAGCGTAGGGATAACGGCGGAAACCCTTAAAGAACTCGGAAAACTCAGCGGAAAGATCGGTCAGACGATAATGAGCGCCGCTATCATAGACGACGTTCTCGGAATAATCGCTTTGAGCGTCGTTACGGGAATAAAAGGCGGCGGAGCGGGTCAAATATGGATAACCGTTTTGAAAGTGATAGGATTTTTCGCTTTTTCGATAGGACTCGGCATACTTTTAAGGCTGTATTTTAAATGGGAAGAACATAAATTCCCGCACAAGAGAAGGACGAGTATTTTCGCTTTCGGAATGTGTTTCCTGTTTGCATTTTGCGCCGAAAAGTTTTTTTCCGTCGCGGCGATAACGGGCGCGTATATGGCGGGAATAATGTTAAGCGGGCTTGACGACACCAAATTCGTAGACAGAAAAGTGGTCGTGAGCGGTTATATGATATTTTCGCCCATATTCTTTTCCTACATAGGAATAAGCGCCGATTTCAGCGGTTTCGATCTGTCCTATCTCATATTTGCGGTCATATTTATTTTCTTGGGAATAATAGGAAAGATAGTAGGATGCGGTTTGACGTCTATGCTGTTCGGCTTTGATTTCAAAGGATCCGCCACCGTTGGCTGCGGAATGATCGCGAGAGGAGAAGTCGCGTTGGCTGTATATTCCGCGGGAAGATCGCTCATCGCGCCCGTAAACGGAGTGGATCCTCTCGTTGCGACGATAATATTGATCGTCTTTTCGTCGATACTTTGCCCCACCCTTTTAAAACTGTTATTTAAAGAAAAACCGTCGCAGATGATCGCGAAAAAGGAAGAAACCTGAAATTACTGACAATTATAATCATATTGAGATAGGAAAAACCACGCGATTACCGCGTGGTTTTTCCTATCTGTCCGTAAGACGGAAATAAATACCTTGTCTTTGATCAAGCCTGAATACAAATTCCCGTTATCGAAATTTGTATTCTTTCGTCGCCATGAATATGTTTCTCGGGATCCTGAACGATATAACCGATCTGCGTTGCGCCTGAATTATCTTTATCATATCCCGCGATTCCGCTTTCACTATTCTCCTCCTGCGAACCGTACCAATGTAAGGTTCCGCCAAATAAATGATTTTTACTTGCGTTCCTCAAAGTTATTTCGTCTACCCTGTCCAACTTGTTCCCGGGCGTTCCGGAATAGAATGCGTTGCCATAATAATAATCGTTGTTATTATATTTTACTATCAATCCCAAAACATCGAAACTTAAATTACCCAAAAAACTGCCTTCCGCGTATAAAGAACAAGTAAAATTCGTTTCTCCGATCGCCGGAACGGTGTTTATATAAGCGTCGGCGTTCCCATAATAAACGCAAATTCCCGATATGGAGATAACTAACTCTTTATTAAAATTCATATCTTTACTTGGATTTTCAACCATATATCTTATCTCTGTTTTGTCAAAACCGTTGTTTTTGTTGAATCCTGCGATCCCGCTATTATCATTGTTATTATAATCCGACCAACATAACGTTCCTCCGAACAATATTTTAACGCTTGAATCCTGTAATCTCAAATCAAATACGTCCCAAATATCTTTACCCCCGGGAGTCCCTGTATAATAAGCGTTCCCCATAACGTAATAGCAATTGTTATATCTTACTTTAACGCCAACAACGTCGAATTTTATATTATTGTTATGCCAAACTCCGTCTCTTGTATACAGTTTTGTCGTAAAAGAAGATTTTACGATTTCGGGGACCGCGTCCTCTGCCGACGCGCTTCCGCCTATCTCAACGCATATATCTGTTATGGAAATTTTTACGTTTTCATTTGCGGTAAAATCTTTTCCGGGGTCTTCAGGTCTGTAAGTTATTGAATACTCGGCGCGATCGGAAGTTTTTTTCCACGCCGCAACTCCGTTTTCGTTGTCATCGTCATTCGTCCCGCTCCAATGTAAAATTCCCCCTATAAGTATTTTCTTTGTCGCGTTGTTTAAATATATTTCTTTTACGTCATTACGTCTATCGCCGCTTATAACTCCGCTGAAATAAGCGTTTCCGTAAATATAATATTTACCGTCATATTTGACCTTAAAGCCGGACACGCTGAAATGCGCGTTGCCGACTTTTCCCTCCTTGCAATAAATATCGGCGTAAAAATCTGTTGTTGCATATTGCGCGCTATAATCTATCGCGAGCCATTGCGCTTTCAAAACAACGGACGCGCCCATTACGTCGGTCAGATTCAATATCGACGCCCCGTCCCTATAAGTTACTCCGGAGTCTGTTTTCCAACCGTCAAACTTATATCCTATTTTCGAATACTTATTTAAATCGAGCGTTTTAGATTGGTTATATGTAAAACTCTGATTTGTCATACTGCCGGTCCCGCCGTTAGAGTCGAATTTTACAGTATACGAATTTGCTTCCCAAATTGCCGTTAAAACCACCTCCCCGGTTTCGGCAAGATTTTTTACCTTCTGCTCGTCGACGTAAACGGTTTTTCCGTCCTCGCTTGACCAACCGACGAAATGATAACCTTTTTTGTTGTATACATTTTTATACAATGGTTTTTCAGTGTCGTATTTAAAAGGCTCTTTATCCATTGTTCCGCTTCCGCCGTTCGAATCGAATATTACGGTATAACTATTCGCTTCCCATTGCGCATATAAAGTGCAATCGGCTGTTATAATAGTCGTCTTATATACTTCGTTTATATATCCTTTTTCTTTAAACCAACCTTTAAACGTATATCCCGTTCTTTTGGGCGTAAATAGATTTTCTCCGAGCGAAGTTCCGTAGTCAATTGTCTGCCCGTCTATCGCATTTCCCCCGCAAGTGTCAAAATTTACGCTTACGCCGTTTACTATCCATTTTGCATAAAGGGTTATATCTTTGGTTATGATCTCATTATTGAAATCGAACACCTGACCTAAATCTATATCTTTATACCAATTCCCGAAAGTAGAACCTTCTTTTGTGGTCGTCGCTTTTATCG
>JAFVCP010000107.1 GCA_017479185.1 Clostridia bacterium | reverse complement strand
GGCGGCGAAAAAGACGAACGCCGAAGAGGTCGCGGACGAAAATATCCGATTTATGAAAAATATGCTTAAATACGAATAATTCAAAGTCCCTATGGAGCGACGGAAAAAGCGCTCCATAGGGATTTTAAGTAAAAACCGATTAACGAGTTAATTAAATAATCGGTCATTAAAAAATCGGAAACTATACAGCCTCCGATTTTTTTGTATTACATTGCGGATTTGATTTTCGGTTTGGGAAAAAGTTAAAAATTTTCGAGTTCGTCGAGATATACGGGACGGGAATATGCCTTTTTGCCGTTTTCGTCGGTTACTACGAGGCGGACGTATGCGGTTTTTTCGTCGTCTTTGTTTTGGCGTATAAAATTTTCCATATCGAAAATCGCTTCGTTTATAGGCTTTTTTTCTTTTAAAACCCTTAACCCGTATCTTCGGTCGGTCAGAAGTTCTATCCTTTGCGCATTCGAGCATTTGACGAAAAACTTGCCTTTATCAAACGAAAATTCGCTTATCGTAGGTCCGAACGAAGAGTAACAGTCGCCCTTTTCGAGCGCCGTCATAACTTCGCCGTAATCGAGTTTTTGACATTCGACCATGGTAAAGGCGCGACAGCAATGCTCTCTTTTATGAGAATCGTCGGCGCAGACGGGAAAGAGTTTTTTGCCGAGTTTAAGCATATCGTCGAAAGGTCTGTCGTCCTCGGGCGTCCCGAAAAAGTCGCTTATGGAATTGTAGACTTCCATACCCCAAAGCCCTTCGAAACCCGAATAACCGTCGAGGTTTTGAAGAGACCAATAGGGGTGGTTGTAAGTTACCAAAAAACCTTCGTTGTTGGCGAGTTTTATCGCTTTATTCAAAACTTCCGTCGAATAGGAAAAGGGGAAATTTATCTTTTTCTGCTCCTCGGAAACGTAGGCAAGCGAATGAGGTTGCCAGACGTGCGAAAGGTTGAAACAGCCGAAGGTCGTTTTGTCGGGGTCTTTGGATAAAAGGTTTAAATGATGAGTTTTAGCCCTCGGAAATTTAACGCCCGGCTCGGTGCAGTCTATTTCTACCGCCGTAATCGCAAGAAAGTCGTCGTCGTTTAATTCTTTGTGAGGGACTAAGACTTCGTGGTCGGTATAAGCGACTATTTGATAGCTGTTGCTTTTATAGACTTTTTTTACTTCCTCCGGGGATAGTTCGCCGTCGGAAACGGTCGAATGAGAGTGAAGATTTGCCTTGAAGAATTTGCCGCTTTTGCCTAAAAAGTATTGCATTTTTCTGACCTTAAACCTTTATCGTTTTTTTGTATTCGGAAGGCGTTAGTCCTTCCACTCTTTTAAATACTTTCGCATAGTAGTTTGGATTTTCAAAGCAAAGCGCTTCGGAAATCGCCGACGAGGACTTGCCCTCGTTGATGAGTTTTTTGGCTTCCTGAATTTTGAGATAAGCGTAGTAATTCATTATCGAACGCCCCGTGTTTTTTTTGAATATCGCGTTTATATAGGTTTTAGAATAGTAAGTCGTTTCGCTTACCGTTTGCAGGGTGATCCTGTCGTAGAGTTTTTCGTTTAAAAAGGCGATAATGTCGTTTACGATGTTGTTTTCAAATTCGACGTTGCTCATTACGAATTTTATATCGTCGCTCTCGTTCAATTTTCTCCTCGTCATCTTGATAAGCAGTTCTTCTATCTTACATTCGATGAGTTGTTGGGCGCCGAAAATTGGCTTGTCGAGAAGTTGGAGTTTTTTTCTGAATGGGAATTTGAAAGCCTTTTTCGATTCCGAAAGTATTTCCGAAATTATCAATTTAAGGTCGTTGTCGAGTTTGACTTTGCCTTCCATTATCCGAAGAAGTTCAGAAGAGGACTGAAAGCAGACGATAAAGACGTTCGCCGAGTCTTTTTTGACGGCGGAATAATGGTGTCTCGTTCCGGGCAGAATGAGCATAAATTCCTCTTGACAAAGGGAAGTTTG
Organism: Clostridia bacterium; assembly: GCA_017479185.1. Lineage (GTDB taxonomy): Bacteria > Bacillota > Clostridia > Christensenellales > Borkfalkiaceae > UBA10281. The sequence goes on along the minus strand of JAFVCP010000107.1, from coordinate 2,327 downwards.
TTCTTCGTTGATATTGCATATTATCGAGCCTTTGTCGCAGTAAGCGAATTCGCAGAAGTTATGCACTTCGTCGGGACTTTGAAAGCCGTAGGACATATCGAGCCATTCTATCGTTATAAGGCTCTTTACGGCAAGCGCTTTTTTTACTTGGTAATTAAAATATTTTTTCATAATTTTACCAAATTATAAAACAATTTTTTTACCCTGTCAACCGAAAAGGCAAAAATATACCATAAATTTTATTTATTTTATTTTTTACTCTTTTTGTGTTTTTTTTTGTATTGAAAATTGAAAGTCGTTGGTTTATACTATATATAAATAATAATTTATTCGCCCTGCGCGGGCGAAGGAGATAATAAAATGAAAGTTATAGTCGCGTCGTTTCAGTGCGAGTCAAACAGCAGAGCGACTCTTCATCCCGGGAAAGAAGATTTCGAGTATTTTAAGGGTGAGGATATTTTCAAAAAATTGGCGGTAAAGCCCATATTCGAAGAGGCGGGGTTCGAAATAATACCGTCCGTCTACGCGAACGCCCTTCCTACGGCGACGGTAACCGAGGATATTTTCTTTCATTACGAAAGACAGATAATCGAAACGGTGGAAAAAAATCCCGACGCCGACGGAATATATATCTATTTCCACGGAAGTATGGAAGTGGATAATATAGGAAGCGGAGAACTTTATACGCTTAAAAGGATAAGGGAGATAGTTCCCGAAAAGTGCGTCATAGCCTTAACTTTGGATCTTCACGCCAACATAACCGACGAGATCGGGAATTACGCGGATATAATCTGCGGATATAAGACGGCGCCGCATATAGATCAACCCGAAAGTCAGCGGCGGGCGGCGAAAGCCCTCGTTTACGCCCTTAAAAAGGGAATAAAGCCGAAAACTTACGTTCAGAGAATACCGATGCTCGTCAAGGGAGATACGATGCTTACCAAATACGAGCCGTTAAAGACTTTGGAAGAGTATTCCGAGCGGCTCGAAGAAAGAGAGGATATTTTCGGGGCGAATATGTTTTTCGGGCATTGCTGGATAGACGCTCCCAATACTTCCGCTTCGGCGGTAGTTTCGGCGGAGAGCGAAGAAGTCGCCGAAAAATTCGCAAAAGACCTCGCGAACAAACTTTGGAACACGAGAAAGGAGTATAAATTCCTCATCGAGGCGGAAGAGCCCGAAGAGTGTGTTAAAAGAGCGGAAGAGGGAAGCGAAAAGAGAATTTTCATTACCGACAGCGGAGATAATACCACCGCGGGCGCGGAAGGGGACAGGCTTGAAATACTCAAACTCGCGTTGAAGATAAAGCCCTCGAAAAAATGGTGCGTCGCGGGGATAACGAGCGGAGAAACGGTAAACTCGCTGTGGAACGCAAAGGACGGAGAGGAAGTTTTCGTCGGTATTCTCGGCGAAAAAGGCGTTGTAAAGAGCCACGGCGAAATACTCGGTTGGGCGAAGGAAATAATAGGCAGGAGCCTTACGATCTCCTTCGGCAACGTAGACGCAGTGTTTACGGAACTCAGAAGCGCCTTTATCGAAAAGGGAAATTTCGACAAAGCGAGAGTCGACCTTCTTTCATACGACGTCGTAGTCGTAAAACTCGGATACCTCTTCGAGGAATTGAAGCCTTACGCCGACAGAGAACTCTTCGCCCTCTCCGACGGGGCGAGTTGCGTCGAACTCAAAAGGCTCGGACTTAAAAGAATAGTTCGCCCGATGTTCCCCCTCGAAGATTTCGAGTGGAAGGCGTAAAAAAACAACAAAAAACAGGAGAATAATATGATAGACAAAAATTATTTGCCGAAAATACCCGACGTGGAGTATTCGGCAAGACTTGACGGATTCAGAAAACTTATGAGCGAAAAGGGGATAGATCTCGTCGTCGCCTTTTCAAATCTTCTCGATCCGTCGACGGTACGGTATTTCGCCGACTTCTCGGCGGTCAACGAAAGCAGCGCGGTGATAATCCCCGCCGACGGCGTTCCCTACCTTTGTTCGGGGCAGGCGGGTTACGACTACGCCCTTATAAAGAACAGACTTCCCGGTTCGGAGATAAAAGTTCTTCCCGAAGTCGGCGAGGTGTCGGGATTCGAGTACGACTTCGAGGGGCAACTCGATTTTAAGACCCTCTTTATCTCGGTAAAACAAAAACACAACGTAAAGAGGATCGGTATTATCGGCAGACTGACTTTCCCGTCGATGATATACGGAAAACTCGCCGAAGTTTTTTCGGGAGCGGAAATAGTCGACTTCGACAGCGAATTTTACGAATACAGAGTAGTTAAGACGGACAGCGAGATTGCGTGCATAAAAAAGGCTTCGGATAT
>JAFVCP010000106.1 GCA_017479185.1 Clostridia bacterium | reverse complement strand
ATCTGAAGATTATTTCTTGCTTAAAACGTCGGTTGCTCCTCTTCCCAAAAACGAAACCGTTTTCGGGAGCCCTGTTTTGGAGCCTCGGCAAGATACTCGTCTGTGGCGAGATTGGTAAATTTTGGAGTGTTGGTGGAAAAACTTATAGATTATTCTTCAATGAAAATGAATTTATAATCCAAGCCTTAAATTTATCTTATGTTTGCGGAACATAAAAAGTATTGATTTTGGACATAAAAAAAGAAAAGATGTCCTTTTAGAGGATTGAAAATAAAAATATAATATTTTATAATATTTATATGCTATGATATAGCATCAAATATATTATAAAAAAATCAAAATAAAATATGAAAACGTAAAGAGAGGATTGTAAAAATGAAAAGGAAGGAATTGCTGATCTGTGATTTTGCGGCAGAGGTAAAAGAAAAGGATAGAATCTCTCCGAAAAGGACAAAAGATCTTTGGGAAATAACGTCTTATCAAACTGAAAAAGTCTCCGGAAATATGCTTCTTGCATTTTCTCAAACTATGCCGAAACCCGTTATGGTTTCTCCGAAGATAAGTGGCTGGTATCGTATTTATGTGTGTATCGCAGATACTTGGGGAGGGCGAATCAGTTTGAAACTTACAGATGACGAGTTCGATCGAGTAATAAGTATGAGAGATACTCACTTTTATTATAATTGGTATAGGGCGGAGATTGCAGAAGAGTGTCTTTGGAAATGCGCGGATATGACGGGACAGGATGTAGAGATTTCTAAAATAGACGACAAACAACCAAATACCGCGAATATTCTTTGGTTAAGGTTTGTTCCTATGGACGAAGATGAGGTAAAAGCCCATCTTGAAACGCGAAGGGATAGAACGGTTTTGGCTCATATGGATGAAGATTTTCATCAGTACGATAGCCCGAAATCTATTCGTGATTATTGTAAATGCCTTTATTCGATGAAAGATAGCGACGTGGGAATCGTCGCTCAGGAAGTGTCAAACGATATTGCGCAATTCGATTACGATCCCGAAACAGTGGAGAGAACTGCTTTTGACGAATATAGACTTGAATATAGCAAAGTTCTTCACGAGAGACGCAATGAAGTTTATCCCGAAGAAATTACTTACGCGCACAAATGCGGAATAAAAATGTTTGCGGCGCATCGTATGCAGTTGGCAAATACGGAATTCCTTTACTCGTCTAAAATGTATATAATTCCGTTTGTAAGCGATCATCCTGAATTAAGGTGTGTATCGCGAGACGGAACTCCCTGCGCATTTCTTTCATACGCTTATAATGAAACGCAAGATTTTATGATAAATGCTATGGTGGAAAACGCAGAACAAGGTTTTGACGGGCTAATGCATATATGGACGCGAGGACAACATATTATGTTCGAAGAGCCTGTTTTGCAAAGGTTCAAAGAAAAATTCGGTTCCGACGTGGATTGCAGAAGGTTGCCGGCATCAGATGAAAGATTGATGGAAATTCGAGGGGATATAATTGTCGAATTTTATAGAAAACTAAAAAAGAAACTTAGTGTTATTGCCGCGAAGCGCGGTTCGCAACCGATGAAAATTTATATGCAAGTTTATTATGACTTGAAACACAGCAAGATGGATGGGCTTGACGTGGAAAGATTAGCGGCGGAAGGACTTATTGACGGTTTTATTCAAACTAAAATTAGCGTATGGGAAAAGACGGATGATTTAATAAAAGAAAACGGGCTTTTAGATATCGGGGAATATACGAAGAAGGCAAAAAGAGAAATAGAATATATTTACGAGCGCGACACACGCGAAGACGATGACTTAATGACCGCGCAAATACCTCTTTATAGGGCGATAGCAGATAAATACGGCATTGATTTTTATACGGATACCCATTGGGAGAATATCCTGCGTCCCGATGGTTGTGTTAAAACGGCAAAAAGATATTTTGCCGCCGGAGCCAAGTCTCTTATGCTTTGGGATTGTTATCCTTCGAGGGTGGTAAATTTGCCGGAATGGAATTGCAACGCGCAATTCGGAAATGCGGATAAAGTTGAAAAGATGTCGGAAAATAACGACGACTACTTTACCGTTCATAAGATATTGTCTTATAACGGACAGAATTTATTATATAATCATCCTAATTGGAGAGCATAAATCAAAGTTTAAATTTTAATCGTTATTAAAAAACAAGGGGGTTGTTTTACCCCCCTTGTTTTATCCTGTGAAAAAATTATTTAAATTTATATTCGTACCATTCTTCGGCGATTTTTTCAAATCCAAGCGATTGAAACATTCGTCTACTTTGTTCGTTAAACGAATATATATTTGCTTTAACTGCGGTCATTTTTTTATTTTCTGCGATTTTCAGAATTTCAGAAACGCATTTTCTTCCGATATGCTTATTTTGAAATTCTTTTGTTATAACGATTGCTATTTCACAATTATCTCTTAAAGAAATATCCCCGATCAATTTTCCGCGATATTCAATATAGTAACATTCCCCGTGGGTATTTAAATAGTTATACATATTGCGCAAGCGTTCTATATCATAAACGTAATCGATGTTATCTACCTGTTTGCAGATTTCGGGATCCTGATACCAAACGAGCGAAACTTCGTCGTTGGGATAATAGGGGATCAACGTTATGTTTTCGTCAATTATTCTTCGTTCCATTTTTTAAAGGCATCCTTTGCGGGGCATTTCTGCGAGATCGTCCGCAAGTTTAACGTTTGATATGCAATAGTCGATTTCCCGAAGCGTCGCAAGATTATATTTAAACTTACCGTTTTTGAAAATTTTAGAATTGTCTATCAGCAATACGTTGACAGCCGATTGTTTCATTATCGTTCTGCGTATAAAAGTTTCTTCGTACGAGTTGTCTACCAAAGTCCCGTTTTCTGCAAGCGATTCGCAGGAAAAGAAAAACATATCCGCGTTCATCATTTTTATTGCGTCGATAGCGCTCATAGAACTCATCGCCATATTGTATTGAGAAATGAATCCGCCCGTACAAAACGTTTTCACGTTCATTTCGGTGAGCGCCATTGCGGTTTTCAATCCGTTGGTAATGACGGTGAGATTGTTGATGTCTTTAAGATAGGGTATAAGTTGAAAAACGGTCGAAGACGCGTCGAGAAAAATTGTTTTGGAGGCTTCGATAAGAGTCGCCGCCTTTTTGGCTATTTGTTGTTTGCCTTCGTTATTAGAGGCAAGTCTGACGTAAAGCGGAATGTCTTTTTCCGTCTTTACATAGTTAAGCATACAGCCGCCGTGAGTTCGAATGACGTATCCTTCGTCCGATAGTTTAGCGAGATACCTTCTCGCCGTGGGTTCGCTGATATAAAGTTTTTTTGCAATAGTTTTTATCGACACCGAGGTGTTCGGCGACAACAATGATAATATTTCTTTCTCTTTAAGACCTATTGACATTTTTCCCCCCCGCTTTTTCAAACGTCATAACTTATATTAAAATTATACTCTATCTAAAAAAATTTTTCAATAAAAAAATAATTTTTTGCGAGCGTTTTAATCATATTGAGCGTTTTGATTAAGCGGTTTGCTTAAAACGAAGGATTTAAACACAAAATTTGATAAAAACGATCAAATCTTAAAAAGCGAATTGAATTACGCAGAAACCGGCGTATATAATCAATAAAAGGACGCCTTGCCATCTTGAAAGTTTTCCACGGATAAGCGCGGGAATAGTCAATATTCCCATGACGGCGAACATAACGGGGATATCTATCACAAGCGAACGGTTTAGACCCATAAATTCCTGAACGGGTACGGCGAAAGGCGACAAGACGATCGAGATCCCGCTTACCAAAACGAGATTAAACAAATTCGCCCCTATAAGGTTTCCGAGAGAAAGCGCGCCGTGTCCTTTTATAAGCGAAGTGATCGCGGTAACGAGTTCGGGAAGAGAGGTCCCGAGGGCGACGAAAGTTATCGCTATGACCGTTTCGGGAACTCCGAGGAATTGAGCGATCTTCGTACCGTTATCCACCAAAAGTCTGGCTCCGACGGCAATTAGCGCGGCGCCGACTATCAATAAAGCGATTTCTTTTATAAGCCCTTTGGAATTGTTTTCGTCTTTTTGCGCCACTTTAGGTTCGAGCGCCGCGGACTTTTTCGCTTGAAAAACCGAGATCGCGATATAGGCTATGAAAGCGAGAAGCAAAATTATTCCCGTAATTCTCGAAAATTCGTTAAAGAAGTAGGCGACGATCGAATAAAATATAGCCGCGCCGAAGAAGAATATCAACGGGATCACGAGAGATTTTCTGTCGGCTTCGCCGGGTTTTACCGTAATGGTTATCGCCGCGATAAGAGCGGAATTGCAAATAATGGAACCTATCGCGTTACCGTAAGCCATTTCGCCGTGTCCGGTAACCGCGGAAGTTGCGGAAACCATAACTTCGGGCAAAGTGGTCCCGATAGATACTACGGTCGCGCCGATGAGAAGTTCGGGAACGCGAAAGCGTTTTGCGATACCGCAAGCGCCGTCTACAAACCAATCGCCGCCCTTAATAAGAGCAACGAGTCCGAGGATAAAAAGTAAAATCGGAATAATAAGATCTTTCATATTTTTCCACCGTAAAAATTTTTCCTTTTGCGAGAAATATGCCCCTTTTTTTAAAAAAAATACAGACCGTTCCCGCCTTTAAAAGACGGAAACGGTCTTGCCATTTAAAATTAAACCGGAAGCGATAGGCTTCGTGTTAGCGATTTAATTCCGAAAATCGGAGGCTACTCCCCATTCGAATTATTATTTATGAAAATATTTTAACAAAATAACTTTTTATTGTCAAGAGAAAATTTGACTTGAAAGAAATAAAATGTTAAAATCTTATTTGATAGAATTAACATACCCTATCAATAGTTTTTTAATGGGGGTTTGAACGGCTAACTCATTGTTAAAGCCCTTGCCAATACGAAAAGTATTGTTTGCGGGCTTTGCCTCGCCCAAGCGAGTATGTTAATCAAAAAAATATTTTCGGGAGATAAAAATGATAAAAAAAGTTTTCGACGTTTATGAAGGCGAAGAAGTTTTGATCTATACCGTAAAAAGCGAATATCTTGAAGCAGATATTCTTACTTTCGGCGCAACCGTTCACGCGCTGCGCGTTAAAGACAAACGCGGGGGATTTACGGACGTCGCGTTGGGATATACAAAGGTATCAGACCATTATGACAAGGGCGGCTATCTCGGCGCGATCGTGGGAAGGGTCGGAAACAGAATAGACAAGGGCAGATTTTCCCTTAACGGTAAAGTTTATCAGGTCGGTATAAACGACGGAAACAATTCCCTTCACGGCGGAATAAAAGGGTTCGATAAAAAGATCTGGACGGTAGAATATGCCGACGAGCGGAAAATAATTCTTTCGACGTTCAGCCCGGACGGAGAAGAAGGTTACCCCGCGGGTTTGATAGTAAGAGTTACCTATGAAATAACCGCCGAAAAAGGTCTTAAAATTTCTTACGAAGGAGTTGCCGACGGCGATACGGTCGTTAGTCTTACCAACCATACCTATTTTAATCTTAACGGAGAAGGAAAGGGGGATATACTCTCTCACAAATTGTTTATCCAAGCCGATGAGATAACCCCCGTCGACGGCGAACTCATTCCTCACGGAGATTTTATGAAGGTGGAGAATACGCCTTTTGATTTCAGAACGCCGAAACTTATAGGACGCGATATAGAAAAGGATGACCCGCAACTGAAAAATTGCGGGGGATACGACGTCAATTTCGTTTTAAGCGGAAAGGGATTTCGCAAGGTCGCCGAGGCGGAAGGAAATGAGAGCGGAATAAAAATGAGCGTTTATACCGATAGGGAGGGAGTTCAATTTTATTCGGGTAACTTCCTTAACGGCGAGAGAGGAAAAACTTCGGCTCATAAAAAAAGAGGCGCGTTTTGTCTTGAAACGCAATCTTTTCCTAACGCTGTGAATTGTCCCGAATATCCTTCCGTTGCGCTTAAAAAAGGCGAAAAATACAAGACGACGACGGAATACAGATTTTCCCTTTAAATTCCACTTTTTTCGACAATAAAAACAATTTTTGTAAAACGGTAAAGATTGACTTCGTTATTTTTCTTTGATATTATGTTAGAAGAGGAAAAAAATGAGGGCGCACGAGAAAAACGATAGAGAAAAAGTGGATTTTTTGAGCGAAGCGCAGAGAAAACGCGCTTGTTTCAAGTTATTGGGTATTTTTAACGCGTTGGGACTTTCTTCCAATTTGAGCGGCACCAATTATTTGCGAGAGGCAGTATTGATATCGGTTGGCGAAAGGGAAAACGGCTCGCCCGTAATGAAAGACGTATATTTAAGAGTCGCTTTGAAATTCGGAACGACGCAGGATAAGGTCGAACGCGCGATAAGGAACGCTATAAAAGTCGGAATGAGCAGATGCAGAAAGGAAAATATCGATTACGTTTTCGGCAGGACGATATTTACCGAAAGGATAAAGCCGACGAGTTCGGAACTCATCGCCCTTTTGACCGATAAAATCTTATATGAAAATTAAAAACCTTGTAAAAACAAACTCCCCGTCGGTTATCCCGACGGGGAGTTTACAGGTATTTACTTTGTAATTATTATTTGTTTTCTTTATTTTCTTGGTTCTCTTTCTTTCTTCCGATCGAGCAAAGAACGTTGGTAAGTATACCGAGGATAAGCGCGCAAGCGACTTCGGTTATGGTTACCTGACCGAAATGAAGGGTCATTCCGCCTACGCCGGCGATGAGGATGACCGATACAACGAAGAGGTTTCTGTTATCTTCGAGGTCGACTTTCTGAACCATTTTAAGACCGCTGACCGCGATAAATCCGTAAAGCGCTATACAAACGCCGCCCATTACGCAAGAGGGGATAGTCGAAAGGAAGGTTACGAACGGAGCGAAGAAGGACGCGGCGATCGCAAGTATTGCCGTGCAAAGTATGGTTACGACCGAAGCGTTTCCGCTTATCGCAACGCAGCCGACCGATTCGCCGTAAGTCGTGTTGGGGCAGCCGCCGAAGAACGCGCCCGCGATAGAGCCTACGCCGTCGCCGAGCAAAGTTCTGTGAAGTCCGGGATCTTTAAGAAGATCTTTTTCGATTATCGAAGAAAGGTTCTTGTGGTCTGCGATATGTTCCGCGAAGACTACGAACGCAACGGGAACGTAAGCGACGAATATGGTGAGAAGATAAGAGCCGAAGTTACCCGCTTCACCGAAGTTATAATTTCCGGAGAAAGCCTTTAAGAAAGTGAAATCGGGAAGCCACTGCATATTTTCGAACTTGGAGAAGTCAACGAGTTTAAGAGCGTCGTTAGTCGCGGCGGCTCCTATTCCGGTGAATATAGAAGCGACTATGTAACCGGCGACGATACCGATGATGAAAGGTATCATTTTTATCGTCTTTTTACCGTAAACCGAGCAAGCGATCGTAACGCCTAAGGTTACAAGACCTGCAACTATTCCGGCGTATCCCGCTCCGGTAAGATCGCCTACCGCGTTTCCCGCAAGGGATAACCCGATGATCGCGACGGTGGGTCCGATAACGACCGCGGGCATAAGTTTATCGATCCAGCCCGTGCCTACGAATTTGACCAATACGGCAAGGACGACGTATACAAGACCTGCAAACGCGGCGCCGATGAGCAAGCCGAGATATCCTACCGACATAGAAACGGCGCCGGCGAAGGCGGTTCCCATCGAGCCGAGGAAGGCGAACGAACTGCCGAGGAATACGGGGCTTCTGAATTTAGTAAAGAGTAAATAAACGATTGTTCCTACGCCTGCTCCGAAAAGGGCTGCTGATTGCGACATTCCGTTTCCGATGATCGCGGGAACCGCTATCGTCGCCGCAAGAATGGCGAGGAGTTGTTGAAGAGCAAAAACTATCGTTTTGCCGATCGAAGGTCTGTCTGTTACGTTGTAAGTAAGTTTCATAAAACTTCTCCTTATAAAAATTTCTTTAAAAAAACCTTACCGCATAATACGGCAAGGTAAGTTCGTCATCAGTAACTATAAGTAGACCAAGTTGCATCTTGCCGATATCACAGTATCGTCTTTAAAGACCGTAACTATATTATCATATTAAAATTTTAAAGTCAACGCTTTTGACAAAATATTTCAAAAAAATTTTAAGGACGACTTTCGGCTTAGTCGTCCTCGATGATTTAAAGAAAAAAGGAAATACTTTTTTTCCTGAACCCGTCTATTGCGTAATAAAGTATCATTCCTACCGTCGCGAGAACGAGAAGTTCGCCCGCCGCGATTATCGCAGCCTCTACGAAATAAGCGTTTTCAAGCCCGCCCGCCAATAAAAACACGACGGGAAGCATCAAAGCGTTAAAAACGACCGGCGGGATAATCCCCAGCCAGCCTTTCAGGTGAACGTTTTTGATAAACTTGCCCAAAAGGTAGGTCGCGATCGCGGCGAAAAGAGTCGCGAGCGAGCCGAGAAAAATATCGTATACTCCGTATCCCGCTATCAGATTTACGAGCATACAGGCGACATAAAGCGCGGGTACCGCTTCCGGAAAAAATATCGGAAGAATGGTAAGAGCCTCTGAAACCCTCGCTTGGACCGTTCCGAAAGATATGGGAGCGAGAAGGAGAGTCAAAACGACGTACAACGCGGCGATCACGCCGGATCTGGCAAGTTTTTTTGCAGAAAACTTAAACATATTAAATTACCTCGGTTTTTTTATTCGGAAGTGTTTGCCGAAAACCTTCCTGCGTTCGTCGGGAATTCCCGACGAACGCTATGATACCACATTTGCGTTTTTTTTGCAAGCGTTTTAACCCGCGTTGCTGTTTTTCAGGAAAGGTCTGTAAATAAGTTCGGAGAAAATAAGCCATAACCCCGAAATTCCGACGAGGGTATAGATAATTCTCGTAACAACGCTTCCGGCTCCGAATATAAACGCTACGAGGTCGAAAGAGAATACGCCGACGAGTAACCAGTTAAGCGCGCCGATTATCGCGATGACGTATGCAATAATGTTTATAGTTTTCATAAAAATACCTCCAATCTCATTATTTACAGAATGGAGGCGTTTTATTCTTTTTTAAAAAATTATCTGTCGAGATTTTCGATAACGAGTTTATCGAAATCGACTTTTTCTACGAAATCGTCGGGGCTGAATTTTACAGAATTGTATTTCGCGAAATTCATAATATGATTTTTGATTATTACCGGCGTCGCCTCGTCGAGAGCGTAACACCCTGCCGCCACGTATTCCGAAAAATGAGAATAAGTAAATTTTTCGTCGTTCTCGTAAACGTGTTGTTTTTTCGTCTTATTGTCCTTTATAACTTTAAACCAAATTCGTACCATATTTAAAGTATAACATATTTTTCGTAAAAATTCAACTTTCTTCGAGCCTTTGACCGTTTAAAGCGTCCTGAAACATTATCCAATATCCCGAAGATTTAAGTTCGAAAGGAGAAGAGGGTAAAAAAGAGCAATAACCGCTTATTTCCGAAGGTTTTTGCCCGTATTTCCCCGGAACGCCGTAACATATCCAGCGCGGTTCGCCGTTTGAATATTCTATTCCCACGACGTAATGTTTGCCTTCGCCGTAAGGAACTTTTACCCATTTACTGTCTTTTACCATATCCGACAGACTTTTTACTTCGGGGTATTTATCGAAAAGATCGTCGAGTTTTTCCTTTATTTTCCGATAATATTTTTTTTGCCCGTATAAATCGCCGTTTTCAGAGCGAGAAGATGAAAATTCGCTCTTTTCTTTTTCTTCTTCTCCGCTATTTCCGCTTTGAGTTTCAGCGTTTTCAATATTTTCGTTCGGTTCGTTAACGTTTTTGTTTGGTTGGGCATCGTGTTCCGCCTTTTCGTATTCGAAATAATTTTCCGTCGCCACCACTTCGTCATCGTAGATCGGGCGAGTAGTCGAAAAAAGTTTATTCTCTTCGGGAGAGGATCGTGTGAATTTACCGAAGAGTATCGCCGCCTTATCATATTCTCCTTTTTTAACGATCGCGACCGAAGAGTCTTGCGGAAAATCTTCGGGAAGAAGAAATTCCGCTTCGCAAAGATTTTCGAGATCGAATTCAAGGGGAATATCCCTTCCGCAAACAACCGAATATTTTCCGTCTTTTAAGGCGGGCAGATTTACGAGCGAAAGAGCCAGAGAGTTTTTTCCTTCCGAAAATTTAAGGCGGGCAACGCCGCGCGAGGAAGATCCTTCATAATCGTTTACGGGTTTTAAAAGGGCGACTCGTTTGTTTTCCATAACCATATTATATAATATTGTATAACGCGAGAATAAATTACTTTTGTCGGAAAAACGGGAAAAAAGTAAAAAAGACGATATTATCGTTTTTGCGTTGATTTTTTTTGAAGGACGTGGTATAATATAAAAGTAAGCGGGCGTTTTAAAGAGATCGTAATCGGCGATCGGGGCGCCGCGATTTAAAATGGAGGCGTTAATATGGGAGAAAATAACAGCGTAAAAGGCGGAATAAAGTCTTGCGTCGTTTGGATCGTGTTGAGCGTTTTGGCTGCCGCGGCTTTTTTCGTTGCGTTCTTGCTTAATATAAACGAAACGACGATCGGTTTCGCGATAATTTTTGCGTTTTTGACCTTGGTTGCGCTTACCGCGCTTTACGTTGCGGTTATCGCTTTGCTTAAACGCGCGTTCGGACGGGAAAAGAAATAAAATCGAAAATTTTCGTAATTTAAAGCGCTTTACGCGCTTTTTTTGTTTAAAAAAGCGGTCAATTTAATAAAATTGAGCAAAAGTGGTAAAAAACGCTTGACAAAGTCGGATAAAAATATTAAAATATTTTGGCTAATAAAGGGAATTTGCCCGATGAACGTGCCCCTCGGACGGCGGTTTGCCTTTTATAATTAAAAAATTTCGGAGATTTATTATGAAGACATATATGGCAACCGAACAGACGGTTGAAAGAAAATGGTATGTCGTTGACGGAACGGGGATGCCTCTCGGCAGACTTGCGTCGCAAGTTGCGGCTGTTCTTCGCGGCAAACATAAGCCCACTTTCACGCCTAACGTCGATACGGGAGATTTCGTTATCGTCGTCAACAGCGATAAAGTCGTGCTTACGGGTAAAAAATACGATCAGAAACTTTACACTTACCACACCGGTTATATCGGCGGATTAAAGCAGATCCCTTATTCGAGGATGATGGCTGAAAAGTCGGACGTTGCGGTTTACGAAGCGGTTAAGGGAATGCTCCCCAAAAACAGACTCGGCAGACAAATGATCACCAAACTCCGTGTTTACAAGGGCGCTGAACATAACCAGAAGGCTCAAAAGCCCGAAGAGTTAAAACTCGACAAATAAGCGGAGGAAATAGGTTATGGCAAGAGTATCTGTTAAGAAAAAACTTCAATATTGGGGAACCGGCAGGAGAAAGAGCGCTATCGCGAGAGTAAGGCTTATTCCCGGCGGAAACGGAACTATAACTATAAACGGCAGAGGAATAGACGAATATTGCGATCTCGATACGCTTAAACTTATCATTCGTCAACCCCTCGTTTTGACCGAAAGCGAAACTAAGTACGACGTTTTCGTAAACGTTGTCGGCGGTGGATTTACCGGTCAGGCAGGCGCTATACGCCACGGTATCGCTCGCGCGCTTATCGTTGCCGAACCCGATCTCCGTCCCGCCCTTAAAAAAGCGGGCTATCTCACGAGAGATCCGAGAATGAAGGAAAGAAAGAAGTACGGCTTGAAGAAAGCGCGTAGGGCTCCTCAGTTCTCGAAGAGATAATTTTATATTTCGTATTATTTGTCGCCGTTCGAAACGAACGGCGACTTTTTTGACCCGATCAAACGTTGACAGGATAAAATATATATGATATAATGTGAATATTCTATAATACCCTAAAAAAGAACCGAAGTTTAAAGGTTCGCTAACGACTTTTTAAGAGATCAGCAGATATGAAAGAGAGATTAAGAGATAACGTTACGTTTGATTACGGTGTTTTTTTGACCGAACTCGATTATGAAATAACGGGCGACGCCTTTGTTTTTAAATTCGATTGTTTTAGATCGCAGTTGTTTTCGGCAAGCGAAAAGGATAACGACGATTTGTTTAACGGCGACGTTGCGGAAGTGTTTATAAGAACGGGAAAAGACCAAAACGAATATTTCGAAATAGAGGTCGCGCCCAACGGAAAGAAATTTTTCGCGAAGATAAAACTCGACGGCGAGGATATCGGCGTGAATTTTCTTGATCCGTCGATGATAGACGCAGAAGTTTATCCTTATAAATCGGGCTATAAGGCGATTATTCGCATTCCTTTTGTTTCTGTCGAACATAAAAGCGGCGAAGAGGTCTACTTCAACGCTTTCAGGATCGAAACCGAAGGGGGGATCCCCGAAAAAAATCTTCTCGCGCTTTACCCGACCACTACGGGAAAATTCCACGATCCGTCGGCTTTTCATAAATTAAAGGCGTGATCGGTCTTAGGGGGAGAAAGTAATGTATTATTGCAAGCGTTGCGGAAACCGACTTGATTTTAAAATCGGAACTTGTCGAAAATGCGGGCTTAACTATGATTTCAGGACGGAAAGGGAAGTTAAAGCCGAAGGCAAGGGCTTTGCTTTCGGCTGGGCGATACTCGGGTTCTTTATGCCTTTTATCGGACTCGTTTTGTTTTTATATTGGAGAAAGACTTATAAAGTCCGCTCCAAGTCAGTAGGGATCGGCGCTCTTACGGGTGAAATACTGTCGATAATCGCGGCTGTCGTTTTGAGCGTGAGCCTCGTTTCGTCGATTGTTTTCGGGTTCGTAAATCCGCTGACCGCCGCGTATAACGACGGAAAAAACAATTCGGAGATAACAGCCCCCTTACCGGAGAACGCTAAATACGAAAACAGCGCCGACGGAACTTTGAAATTTAACGTCGTCGAGTCTCCGACGGCTTACGCCGCCGCGTTTGACGAAAAAACTCAGACGGTTTTAGGCCGCGACTATCATACCGTGTATTTTTATGATGCGTGGGGCGGCGCTCCTTATTACAATAAACTTTTAAGGTCGCAAAACTCGGGGAAAAATAATTATATGACCTTTAATTACTCCATTCGCTGTCTTGACGCCCATAACGGCATAGTCGCGATCGGTTTTGGCGAAATAAGGAAGATGGCTTTGATCGACGTCGAATACGGCGGAACGACTTATATTGACGCGGACGTTGCGGTAAACTATGTGAAAATTACCGACGATTACGTCGTTTATTCCAACGTCGGGAAAAACGGTTATTGCGAAGTCAGAGCGATGAAACTATCGGGAAACGAGGATAAACTTATAGGGGTTTATTATTCTCCTTCGTTTGCCGTCGTCGCAGGTATCAATCGCGTGTTTATATGCGAAAACGAAGGCGAAAATAAGAGGCTGGAATTTGTAGATCTCGATACTTTCGGGAGAAAGACCGTCGATAATTTACACAGTTCGGAAGGAAAGGTTTTTTACGACGGGGAATATATCCACGCTTTGGGAAATCTGTACGGCGCGGGTAACGGCAAGTTGATCGCGTCGGGGCAGACTCCTGTATTTGAAGAAAATATCAGGCTTTACAGTCAACTGTGTTGCGACGGCGAATACAGGGTGGTATCGACCTCTAATTGTCAGACCGCATTGTTTTACGCAAAAACAAACCAACTTGTCAGAGTTTATGATTTATACGCGACCGAAGCCTATTCTTTAGGCGGAGGAAGATTCGTCGCCCTTTGCGGCGAGAGCGGCTATTTTGCCGATTTTTCGGTTACTCTTTTTTCCGTTCCCGACGCTTACGGTGAAAACTTTAAAAAGAGGGAAACGCAAAACGGACAAAAGGACGATTACGATCCCTCGTCTTTTGACGAGGAAGCAAACACGGCGGAAAAAATAGAGAGCGGAATATTTGAAGTCGGGGAAGGATATAAGAAAATCACTTATGACTTTTTCTCGGGAAGGATTTACGCGCTTTACGATAAAGAAATAGCCTCTTACGAGGTCGATACGGGTGAGAAAGTTTTATCGTTAACGCTTGAAAACGAGTCGTCCGACTTTTGCTTTGGAGAGAACTTTATCGCGGTGGGATATAGCGATAACGGACATATAGACCTGTTTAATAATCAAACGCTCGAAAAAACGAGTATAGATACGGGAAGAAAAAACGTCAGAGAGATGCTGTATATCCAAAATACCGTCGTTTTTACCGAAAAAAACGAGGGAAATAAAAATTCCAAGGCGTATTTTCTCGATCCTATCACGGGAGAAATAACCGAAACTCAGGAAAGTTTTTTCTTTCCCGTTATGATAGAAGAGCGAGAAGGAAACGTGGTTTTAATCGCCGAAACGGGAACCTATATGGCGGCGTATTTTATAGATTTCGCCGACGAACGTAAAGTTACGAACGTCCTCAGGTATTTTTTGGAAAAATGCGACGAGGGTCGCGACGCCGTAGATCCTTATTTCGACGGCGAATATTTCCATATTTACGGGAAATTAGTTCGCTTAAACGGCGGAACGATAGCGGCGGAAAAGGAATATATTGATTATAGAGTTACTCAAAATTTAATAAGACAACTCTATTTTGACGATAGTATTGTCATAAGTGTCAACGACAAGGATCGGATTGTCGTAATAGATACTCAGGCGGTAGAAGTCAAAAAAGTCATAAACTTTTTCGCGACTTCGATTTTCAAAATACCCGCTTCAAACATTTTCATCGTCATCGACGAATATAGCGGCAGATTTGCGACGATAGCGGCGTAAAAAATGAGTTTGCCGTTTGTCGATTCGGATTGTTCGGTTTATAAAAGAAAAAGGAATTATTTGCTAAAAGCCAATAATTCCTTTTAAAATATCTGAAATTTTCAGAACTTTAATTTTCGAGCCATCATAACGCCCATTACCGACGCCATCATAAGACCTCTCGTCCAACCCGAAGAGTCGCCTAAGCAATGGAGATTTGCAATGTTCGTGTTGAAATCGTCGTCCATTTTTATTTTATTGGAATAGAACTTAAGTTCAGGCGAATAGAGCAGGGTTTCGGGGCTTGCAAAGCCGGGAACGACCATATCGAGTTGTTTTATGAAGTTAAGAATACTCGTGAGCGTTCTGTAAGGCATTGCGGCGGTTATATCCCCCGCGACGGCGTCGGGAAGAGTCGGGCGCACGTTGGATTGTTGAAGTTCTTTTTGCCAAGTGCGTTTTCCTTCTAAAATATCGCCGTAACGCTGGACGAGAATATGTCCGTCGCCGAGCATATTGGTAAGTTCGCCTATCTTCTTAGCGTATTCTATCGGCTGGTTGAAAGGATAGGTAAAATTGTGCGAGCAAAGTATCGAAAGATTGGTATTGTCCGATTTTTTGTCTTTATAGGAGTGTCCGTTTACTACGGCGAGATCGTCGTCGTAATTTTCCTGCGCGACGTAACCGCCGGGATTCTGACAGAAAGTCCTGACTTTGTTTTTGAAGGGCGAGGGGTAACCTATGAGTTTGGATTCGTACAAAACCCTGTTTACCTCTTCCATTATTTCGTTTCTGACTTCAACTCTTACGCCGATATCGACCGTCGAGGGCTGGTGTTCGATCCCGTGTTCGGAACACATACTTTCGAGCCATTCCGCCCCTCTTCTGCCCGTCGCGATGATGACTTTTTCCGCGTCGATCATCTCTTCGCCGTTTTTGGTTTTTATTATCGCGCCTTTGCAGGCGTTGCCCTCGATAACGACGTTTTTGCAATCGGTATTAAAAATCATCTCGACGCCGTTGTTTAAGAGGTATTGTTCTATCGAATAGTAAATGCTCTGGGCTTTTTCGGTTCCGAGGTGGCGGATAGGACAGTCTACGAGTTTAAGACCGGCGCTTATCGCCTTTTTTCTTATTTCCTTGATCGCTTCGGGGTTGTCGACGCCCTCTATTTTTTTATCGGCGCCGAATTCGAGATAGATCCCGTCGACGTAGGAAATATATTCCTGCACTATATCGTGTCCTATTTGATCGGGAAGGGCGCCGCCGACGTAACTCGAAAGAGAAAGTTTTCCGTCCGAAAATGCTCCCGCGCCCGAAAATCCCGTTGTAATGGCGCAATTTTTGCAATTCATACAACGCCCCGTCTTTTGTTTGGGGCAAACTCTCTTTTCTATCTGAGAGCCTTTTTCAACTATGGTTATTTTTTTATCGCAACCCTTTCTGACGAGTTCCAACGCCGTAAAAATTCCCGCGGGACCCGCGCCGATTATCAATACTCCTGTTTTCATAATATCACCTTTATTTTTCAGAATTGTTTAAGTCTTTGACGTGAACGTCGAGTTGGTTGAAGGGGATAATTATTCCCGCTTCGTCAAACGCTTCTTTTACTTTTTCGTGCATATCGAAGTAAACCGTCCAATAGTCTTCGGTCCTGCACCAAAAAGTCGAGAAGAGAACTATCGCGCTTTCGGCGTGATCGGTGATCCTGCAATTCGGGGCGGGATCTTTTAAAACGAGGGCGTGTTCTTTCGCGACCTTTAAAATGACTTCCTGCGCTTTTTTAAAATCTTCGGTATAAGAAATCGAAAATTTAAGGTCGACCCTTCTCGTGGTTTTTGCCGAATAGTTGGTTATAATGCTGTTTGCAAGCGTTCCGTTGGGCAGCGCGACGCGCTTGTTGTCGAAAGTCCGTATATAAGTGTAAACTATCCTTATATCTTCGACCGTACCCGAAACTCCCTGCGATTCTATAAAGTCGTCGAGTCCGAAAGGTCGTAAAGTTATAATAAGCAATCCTCCCGCAACGTTCGACAGCGCGCCTTGAAGGGCGAGACCGATAGTTACGCCGAGAGAAGCGATTAGAGCCGTTATACCCGAAGTATCCACTCCGACGTAGGACAAAAGCGCGACGACGATGAGGGTTTTTAATCCGTAACTTATCAGTTTCCGAAGGGAAACCCCGAGAGTTTTATCAAAACCCCTCTTAATGTTTATCTTCTTTATCCAAGCGACTACCGCGTTTACGACGGCAAAACCGACGAATAAAAGGACTATCGCTATAAGCAATTTGAAGCCCTGAGTTCTCAGCCAATTCAACACGTTGTCCCAAATATCCTGAAGAGAAAACTCTTCCAAAAGATTAAAAGTATTCATTTTCTTTTTTCCTTTATTCTACCGATTTCAAACTTTCGACGGGTTTTATTTTGTCCGTCAAAAAACCGAAGAGAATATTTATTATAAGACTGCTTCCGCAGGTAAGTCCGACTGTTTGTAAAAACGACGACGGGTAAATATGATAAATATAGCATATAAGGGGATTTTCGTTGATCGACATGACCGCGTAGGTCATAGGATAGCCGAAAAACAAACCGACCAGAGAACCGAGTAAGGTAAGTATGACTATTTCGATAACGAAGGAAGAAATTATTTCGAACTTCCCGAACCCGAGAACTTTAAGCGTCGCTATATCTCTTATTCTTTCGTTATAATTCAAAAGGGCGAGGTTGTAGAGAACGACGATCGCGAGCAAAATCGCGAAAACCTTGATCGTCCTCGTCATTATTTTGATCGTGCCAAGAAGGGAATCGAGAAGTTCGGCTTGTTCTTCGCGCGTTTTCGCGGAAGCGATCCCTTCGAGAGAAAGAATGCTCTCTTTGACTTCTGAATTGGTAAAATCATCCGAAACCCCGACGAACGCCCTGTTCGGAGAAAAAGGCAAGTCGGGAAATTTGCTTTTGGTAACGATTATTCCCATCGTGATGCAAAAATCGGTTATTTCGGTTATTTCAGCCGAAAAAGTTTTCGCGTCGAAAACGAAATTTATTTCGTCGCCCCGTTTTACGCCGAGGTCCTTCGCGACTTTCGACGACATTATACAACTATCTTTATCGAGATCGGGGGTAAATATCCTTCTCTCGTCGTCGAATATGTAAACGTAACTCGAAATGGTTTTGTTCCCGCCGTTAAGGTTTACGGTAAGTTGGGAAAACTCGTCCGAATTTTCAACGCCGTCAAGTCCGTTGATGATCTCGCTTTTGCTTCCGTTTTCGGTATAAACGACGGTAACTCCGTAAGGGGTAATTTCGTCGAGTTCGTAATTGACTCCGTAATAGAGAGTGTCCTCTATTCCGAATCCGCAAAGAAGCAGGGCTGAACAGCCGAGCGTGCCTATAAATACCATTACCGTTCTGCTGAACTTTCTCCGCATATTTCTGAGAGCCATTTTGACCGAAAGAGATAATTTGCGGAAGATATATCCTTTTTCCAAAGGCGATGGCTTAAATTCGACGGAATTTTCTCCCCTTAAAGTCTTTACGGGCAATTTTTTTGCCGTTCCCACGCTCGCAGCCAAACAGGTGATCATACTTATTAAAAACAGCAACGCCGCGCTGACGAGGTATTCGGGACGGAAAAAGGGATGCTCTACGGTGGGGAGTTGATACAAAATATCGTATTTCGCGCTCATTACTCTCGGTATTATAAGCGGACCTAAAATTATTCCTATCGCCGAACCCAAAAGAGAAAGGGCGAGAAATATTTCGGAATAGTGAAGGGTTATCGCTCCCGTAGAATAGCCGAACGCTTTTAATATGCCGATATTTTTACTGTCCCTGTTTATAAGTTGAGAAATCGAAGTTAAAATTATAAGTATCGCAACGAGATAAAATATAACGGGAAAGACGTAAATGAGATTTTTTGATTGTTCGACGTCCGCTTCCACCATAATGCAGGTGGGAAGGTTTTCCCTCGTGAGGGCGAAAACAAAATTGTCGTTATCCGAAAACTCTTTTCTTATTTCCTCGGTAAGTATGTCGGCGTCGTCGCTTTTAAAAAGAAATTCGTTGAGATAATTTTCTTTAAGGTAATTCGCGACCGCCCTTTCCGAAAAAGTAAACGCGCTTATTTTTTGATTTAAAACCGAAGTCAGAACCGAAACGAGCGTTTTTTCTCCGACGTATACGAGCGGTTGAGAATAACTCGAATTAGCAAGGCTTTCGGGGTGAACGATGGCGCCGCCCACCGTAAACGGCAGTTTAACGCCGTAAAGGGGGGAATTTTCCGCGACCGAGAGTTCGTCGATGTAAAGCGTATCTCCTTTTTTCAGCCCGGTGTCGGCAGAAAATTTTTCGTCTATATAGACGAAATTCTCATCTATCACGTCCGACGAAGAATAGGGAATATTCATAGTAGAAGAGGAATTAAAGGTCGCCGCGTAAACGCTCTTGCCTTCCGCCTTCGCCGAAATAAATATCCTTTTTTCGTAATAAGTCGCCTTTTTTGAAAGAAAACTTTCAACTTGTTCGTCGCTCGATTTAAGTAAAACCGCTCCGTCGCAGGTGTTCGTCTTTAAATAGATCTCGTCGAGCCGCTGTTTAAAGTTTTCGTAATTCGTGAGTATTCCCGTAAACAAGGTTACCGCAAGCCCGGCGATCAGAATGACCGACAGATATTGTCGGAAATTACTTTTTATCTCCCTTAAAACTTTGAGGGTAAGGACGTTCTTCATCACCATTCCACAGCCTCGACGTCTTTCGGGGAAGGATTTGTTTCGTCAGAAATGATTTTTCCGTCGGACATTTTTATAACTCTGTCCGCAAGTTGCGCGACGTTGGAATTATGCGTTACGATTATGACCGTTTTGCCGTCTTTTTTACTCAGATCTTTTAAGATAGACAGTACGGTCTTTCCCGTCTTGCTGTCGAGCGCACCCGTAGGCTCGTCGCACAGAAGAAGATCGGGTTTTTTGGCTATCGCCCTTGCGATAGCGACTCTCTGCTGTTCACCGCCGCTGAGCGAAGAGGGGAAATGGTCGAGTCGGTGTTCGAGTCCGACCGCTTTCAGCGCGTCGACGGGCGGAATAAAATCCTTTATTCCCTTCAAAGACAACGCGACGTTTTCTTCTGCGGTGAGATTGGGCATAAGGTTATAAAATTGAAAAATAAAACCGACGCTGTTCCTTCTGAAAAGGGTGAGTTCTTTGGGGGATAACGCGGTTACTTCGGTTCCGTTTAAGGTGTAACTTCCGCCGCTTGCGAGATCCATTCCTCCCAATAAATTCAAGAGGGTAGACTTGCCCGCTCCGCTCGCGCCGAGTATAACGACGAATTCTCCCTTATCTATTTCAAAAGTAGCGTTATTAAGCGCCGTCGTTTTATTCTCTCCGAAGCCGTAATCTTTGGAGAGGCATTTTATAGATATAAAAGGCATAATGCTTTTTAATCGTCCTTTTCTTTTTTCGAAAACAAAAATCTGCGTTCTAAAAACAACGCCGTAATAAGAAGAGTCAGCGCGACGAGTATGACGATAAGCGTTTTTATTATATCCGATCTTCCCTCGTCCGCAATAAATCTGCGTTCCACGAACGCTTTTCCGCCGTCGGACAAGACGGTGTATTTTTCGTCGTCGCTATCTATTACCGTAAGTTTGGTTTTGTCGGGTAACGAAGTTACGATCTGCGTCATTTCCTCGTCCGAAAACAGGGGAACGCCGTATTTATCGTAGAAATAAGCGGAGAATATTTCGGTAGCGCCGCTTTCCGAAACCATATCGTAAATAAGGAAATCGGATGGGATAAACCCCGTCTTGTTGTCGGAAGAAACGATAGAGAAAGTTTTTCCGTTAAAGGTTATCTCTCCCGATACCGATAATTTTTCGGACTTGGAAAAAGAATGCGTTATATAGCGTGTTTTCATAACGGGAACGGCGAAAGCGTTGAAAGAAACCACGGCGTAAGCCGACTCGTTTTTCTCTTCCGCCCCGAAAGCGTTTTCCGCGTCCGCAGAACGGAGAATAATCTCCTTTCCGTCGCGCACCGCGTAGGAATATTTTCCGAAATTCAAAACGGCGTAGACCGTTTGTCCGTCGGCGTTGAAATAGCCGCCGTATGATATTTCCGAACTGTTTTCAACGACCTCGAACATTTTGGTCCCCTTTTCGGGGCGAACGAAGGTCGCCGCGGAAACGAAAGTTTCGTCGAAATCTTCGGGGATCGAGATTTTGGAGGGGGTCGAAATATCCATATCGTCGTCCGAGGACGATTTAAGTATCAGTCCCGAAAAAATGAAATAAGCGGTTTCGGAGCGATAGGACAGACAGAGGGATTGCGCCTCGCCTACGCCTTCAAGGTTGGAAGAAACGCCCAGCGTTTTAACGGTCATTTCTCCGCCGGAAATTTTGGCGATCTTATTGCCTTCGGTCAAAAAGTATAACGCTCCGTCGAAATCGGTTTGAAGATTTTTTATCTTCGATGAGGCGGGCATAGTAAATATTTTTTCAGCGGTCGCCTTTCTTATTTCGTAAAACTCGTAATTGCCGTCTTTTTCGGCGAGATAATATATTTGTCCGAAAACGTCGACGGTTATTTGCCTCGCTTCTCCGAAAGGAAGATCGAGTCGGGCTTTTTGAATAATTCCGTCCGCCGAAAGGGTATATATCTCGGGTTTATCTCCGCCGTCGTAGACAGTGCGAATGATATAGAACATATTTTCGGAATAATAAACGTCGGAAATATTGCTGAAAGTTCCCGAATTGTCGGGGAGTCTATCGATCTCGGCTATTTTTTCGACCGTAAAGTCGGGTTCGCCGTCGTCTTTAAAGGAGAACAATTTGATTTTATCGTCCGCGATATAGCACACTCTGCCGTCGCCTGCGGAAAATATAGCGACCGATCCGTCCTCGAGGGAGATCCTTCCGTAACTCTTGGTTCCGTCGGGAGAAATTTTGATAGAAACTATTCTGTTGTCGTCGAGGGCGAAAACGTGATCGTCGTCCGCGCAAAGATCAGACGCCCTTCCCGAAAGTCGGTTTACCGCTTGCGAATTGGTCGTAATAGCGAACTTGGTAAAAGTTTTGTCTTTTACGTCGATCTCCTGAACGGCGTTTATATCTCCGTCGATCACCCATATCGTGTTTTTATCGGTAAGGCAAACGCCGTAAGGATTGAATAACCTGCCGAGGTCTGCGTTTTCTTTGTCGTCCGAAACCGTGGCGATAGTCGTTATGAGATTGCCGTTGACCTCGTAAACCCCGTTCGACGACGAAAAATAAATTTTACCGTCCCTGCCGTCCGCGAGGAACCTTATATTGGAAACAGACACAACCTTTTCTTCGTGATTATCGCTCCTGTCAAAAACCATAAGGTCGGAGTCGTCGGCGGAAGTATAGTAGACCTTTCCGCTTTCCGTCAAAAGGACGTTTGAAGTTTTGGTCGCATTTCTTTGCGCCGTCGCCGGCGTTTTTATGGCGAAATTTTGACTTTGTCCGTCGATCTCGTAAAAATAGAGGTTATCCCCCGTCGCGGTCAACAAAGTGTCGCCGCAAACCGAAAAAGTAAGGCATTGTATTCCCGTATTTACTATTTCGCCTTGCCAATCGTCGTCGTTGAAACCGGTAAGATCTATCGAATAAATATTGAGATCGTAAGCGTATAAAAGGAAGTTTCCGTAATGCGCGAGGGTCTTTACTCTGTTAGTCGACGAAAAAGGAAGGGGGATCGAAGAGAATTTTTCATTTCTGTAAATAACTATCGCGTCGTCGTGGGAAATTGCGATGACCTCTTCCCCGTCGTCGTATTTGCATATCGCGTAAGGGTTTTGCAGTTTATAATATTCGAGGTAACTCGTTGGAAGAAAAATGTCCGTATTTACGAGGTCTGTTTGGTCTGCCGAAGCCGAAAGCGCGGCGAATGGCGCGAAAAGGGCGAAAAATATCGAGCAAATCGCAATTAAACCTTTCTTTCTCATATTTTCGCCTCCCCGATTTTATACTTATATATAATAGTATAACATTAAAACCCTGAAAACACAATTTTTTTTGGGTAAAAATATTATGAAATTTTTAAGCGAAAACTCCGGCTGCGAACCAAAAAAGAGAGGTTTCCCTTTTAATCGGCGAAAACCTCTCTTTTGAAAAAAATTTTACTCTATCAACCTATGGTTACTTCGGTGAACATTCTGTTGATATCCTGTTCTTTATCCCCGAAATCTTTCATAACTCCGCAACGAAGAAGGGTTTGGGCTGAAGGGAAGAGCATATCGAGATACATCTCTCTCCATTCTGCGCTTTCGCCGTCAAACATTTCGAAGTCGTCGGCGTTATATTCTTCATAAAGAGCGTCGTAAGCGCTCTTGACGGGGCTTATAGCGCCCGCTTCTTCGCTGTTTGCGATAGCAATATCTTTTTGGCAGAGGAAAGCGAGGAAATAATTCGCCGCCTTTTCGTTTTTAGCGTAAGCGGGAATGACGAACGCGTCTATATACACGTTTCCGCCCTCTTTGGGGATAACGTACCACAAGTTGCGGTTTCCGGTGTGTTCTTCTCCGTTGTCGTCCTCGTAGTCGTTCATAACGTAACCTGCGTCGCAAGACCACATAAGCGCAACTTCCAAGTCGGTATTTCCGAGAGCCATTTCGAATTTTGCCGTTTCTTCGTCCCACGAAATAATGAGGTTCTTTTGTCTGTTCAGCGTCTGTTTGGCGGCGGCGACGGTCTCGGGAGTCGCGTCTTCGTAAATAGATTGCAACTTTGCGTTGAAAACGGGGGAATAAACGGTTCCGTCTAATGAAAGGGTGTTCAAAGCCGATCTGTTGTTGTAAATACAAGCCGACGCGTAAGCCTCCCGCATAGAGAACTTAGCGGAACATTTTTTATAGAACTCGTGAGTCGTATCGTTGTCTTTGTCGGTAAAGATCGCTTCCCAACTGTCTATGTGTTTGCCCGTTTTGGAATAATCGTACATAAGTCCGAACGTGCCGTACATATAGGGAACGGCGTATTCCAAAGTGGGATCGAAAACCTTCGTGGTGTCGAGGTAGGAAGTTTTAATGAGATCTTCGATTTTAACTATCGACTTGTCCACCTTTTTGAGAAGCCCCGCTTTGAGAAGGTGTTCTACCATATAGTCGGAAGGGCAGATAAGATCGAGGTCCTCTTTACCCGTTTCGATTTTGGTGCCGACCTCTTCTACGGTAAGGAACTCCTGCTTTTCGACCTTTACGGTTTCTCCCGTCTGTTCTTTGTACCAACTTTCGAACTCGGCTAAAATGTCGTAATCCATATAGGCGGACGGCAGGCTTATTTTAAGAACCTCGGAGCGGTTGCTTTGATTGCAACCCGTGAAACCTATTGCGGAAGCGGATACGACCGCGACGCAACAAACAGCGCTTAAGAATTTTTTCATAATTTTATTTCTCCTTTTTTAAATTTTTGTTTTTTATTACGTTCACGATTATCATCGCGATGAGAACGAAAAGAAAAATTATAGTGCTTAAAGCCCTCACTTCGGGCAGAACCCCGCTTCTGCGTATGTGATTGTAAACGAAGGTGGAAATAGTGTAAGTTTTTCCGCCGTTGATGCTGGTTACGACGAAATCGTCGAGCGAAAGCGTAAACGCGAGAGCGAATCCCGAGATCATACTTCCGAGAAGTTGAGGAAACATTACCGTAATAAGACTCCTGAAAGGCGTAGCGCCGAGATCCATACTCGCTTCCAAAAGGTTGGGGTTTAATTGTTTCAATCTCGGGCTTACGGATAATATAACGTACGGAGTGGTTATTACCGTATGCGCAATTATAAGCCAGCCCAAACCGAGATCGAATGAAATTTTAAGTACGTCCCTTAAAAAGATGAATAACAGGTAAAATCCCATCGCGGTAACTATCTCCGCGTTTACTACCGTTATTTGCGAGGCGGTGTCGACTATTTTACGCATTTTGGTCATATAATGTATGCCGATCGCGGAAACGCTTCCCAAAATGGTCGCCAAAAATGCCGAAATCAAGCCGATTGCAAGCGTGTTCATAGTCGCCGTCATAAGTTCTTTATTCTGAAAAAGTTTAGCGTACAGACCGAACGAAAACGAGCCGTATTCTCCGCCGAGATCCCTGACTTCCGAAAAAGAATAGAGGATTATCAGCGCTATAGGCAGATATATGGCGACAAGTACGACTATAAGTATAAGCCAACGTATAATGAGAGAAAGAATTTTTTTGTCTTTCATTTTTTCTTCGCCCCCTTTAACGTTTTATTTGCCTTGCGGGAGATAGCCGACGAAGCGAACATTACGAGAAATACGAGGAGAAGAAGGACGAAGGAAAGCGCCGATCCCGCTCCGTAACCCGAAGGTTGAGAAAAGAGTTGTTCTATTCCTCTTCCGATAACCGTCGTTCCCGCGTCGGCGAGAAGTCCGGTAACGGCGTAAGCGCTGAATATGGGCATAAAGACCATACTGACTCCGCTTATGATGCCGGGGATCGAAAGGGGAAAGGTTACTTTCCAAAAAGTGAGAAACTCGTTAGAGCCGAGATCTTTCGACGCCTCGACGTAACTTTTATCGAGGTTGGATAAAACCGTATATATAGGTAAGAGCATATACGGGAGAAAATCGTATACGAGTCCGATTACGCCCGTCCAGAAACTCGGTTTAAGCCCCATCCAGGTAAAAACCGATTTGAGCGCGACTATACGGAGAACGAAGTTCATCCACATAGGTATAACGAACAATAGAGCGAGTACCGCCATTTTATTAAAAGGGGCGGAAGCGAGGACAAACGCGACGGGGTAAGAAACCAGCAGACAAAGCAGCGTCGCCAAAAAGGCTATCCCGACCGTTTTGAAAAGAGAATTTCTGTAAGCCTCGTTTGTAAAGATATAAGTGAAATTCTCAACGGAAAACGAGCCGTCGTTGCCCCTGAACGCGTAAACGGTTACGAGCAAAAGGGGAACTATCACGAAAACGACGGTTACCGCGATATACGGAAAAGCGAACGCCGTGGGGCGAAAAACTTTAGCCTTCTTCATTTGCGGATTCTCCTTCGCTTTCGGAGTCTTCGGCTTTCTCCACAGCGATCTTCGCGGGATCTATTTTTATTCCCACTCTGTCGCCGATGCCCCATTCGTAAGGGGTGTCGACGTAGAAATCTTCGCCTTCGTCCGTAAACACCTGCGCTTGATAGTAAGAACATTTATAGAGCGCTTGAGTGATCGTCGCCCCGATAACGCCGTCGTCCTCGTCGTCCGTGATCTCGACCGCGTCGAAGGGTATTTTTACGATAACCGTATCGCCTTTTTCGAATTTTTCATCGGGGTTTAAGAACTCGAACGATCCCCCGCAGAAATATACGGTGTTCTCGTCCTCGATCTCCCCCTCGAAAGAGTTTATGGTACGCATTTTGCGCATTATGTGGATACTGTCGGGAACGATCTTCAATACGACTTCTTCTCCGACGTAAAACTCGGAAGTATTTTGAACGGTAAATTCGTAATCTCCCGAAAGCACGTTCATTTCGTAATAAGTTCCCTTAAATACGGACGAGGTAACTCTTCCTTTAAACTGTCCTTCCCCTTCTTTGGAAATGGAAATATCTTCGGGGCGGATAACGAGGTCGACCTGTTCGTTTTTATTAAATCCTTTGTCGAGGCAGGGAACGTTCACTCCGAGGAAACGGACGAGATAATCTTTTATCATCGTTCCCGATAAAATATTACTTTCTCCTATAAAGTTCGCGACGAATGCGTTGGCGGGTTCGTCGTATACCTTTTTGGGCGTGCCTATCTGCTGAATGTGTCCGTCGTTAATGACGACGACCGTGTCGGACATAGTAAGCGCCTCTTCCTGATCGTGAGTAACGTAAATGAAAGTTATTCCGAGTTCGCGGTGCATACGCTTCAATTCGATCTGCATTTCCTTTCTCATTTTGAGGTCGAGAGCGCCGAGCGGTTCGTCGAGAAGAAGGACCTTGGGTTCGCAAACGAGCGCTCTCGCGATCGCTATACGCTGTTGTTGTCCGCCTGAAAGGGAATTGACGTTTCTGTAACCGTAATCTTCGAGGTCGACCATTTTAAGAGCGCGATTGACCTTTTCGGCAATTTCCGCTTTCGTGAGTTTTCTGTAAATCTTTTTTCCGTCTTTTTCTCCCGCTTCCACCTTTTTGAGTTTAAGCCCGAAAGCGACGTTATTGAAGACGTTTAAATGCGGGAAAAGAGCGTATTTCTGAAAGACCGTGTTGACGGGGCGGCGGTAGGGCGGTTTGGAAGTTATTTCCTCGCCCTCTATATATATGTGTCCGCTCGTCGGACTTTCAAATCCCGCGATCATTCTTAAAAGCGTTGTTTTTCCGCATCCCGACGGACCGAGCAAAGTAACGAATTCGCCTTTTCGGATATATAGCGTAAGATTTTTGACTGCGGGCGTGTCGTCGTACGATTTACAAACGTCAACGAGATCGATGATTTTTTCTTCAACGTATGCCATTCGCGTTTTCTCCTTAAAAGTAAAAATCAAAAATTAAAAGGTCGGCGGCGAACTTATCCATAAAAATTTCGCCACTCTGTCGGTCGGGTTTTCAATGAAATGCCCTTTTGAGGAGGAATAATAAAAACTTTCCCCTTTGTTGCATCTGTATTTTTTGTTGCCGTGGTGAATGATTATCGATCCCGATAAAACGAACCCGAATTCTTCGCCTTCGTGGGGAACGTCGGCTTCCGTTCTTTTGGTGGGCATAAGTTCGACGAGAAGAGGTTCCATCATATTCTTCTGGGCGTTGTTGACAAGCCAATTTTGTTTGAACGCGCCCGTATCTTTTTCGATAAAATCTTCCTCTTTGAAAACTATCTTCTCCTCTTCCTCTTCGGCGAAAAATTCTTTTAAGGTAACGCCGAGAGCGGACAAAATGTCTATTAACGTCGCTATAGACGGACTTGTAAGATCGTTTTCAAGTTGACTTATGTATCCTTTGGTCAGTTCGCACCTGTCGGCGAGTTCTTCTTGCGTGAGATCGCATTGAAGGCGTAACTCCTTTATTTTGTTTCCGAGTTCCACTTTTTCCTCCCGGCCGCGTTCAGTTTAAAGATTTTAAACCCAAAGTTTAAAGCATTTAGAGATTTTAAACAAAAAGTTTAATAAAACTAAACTCATACAACGCGTATAATTATATATATATTGAAACCGCGTGTCAACTGTTTTAAGGCTGTTTTGTAAAAAAAAATTAAAAATTTTTACGCCGACTTTGACTATGTAATAATAAACGGGGGTTTTGACGCATAAAATTGTTCAGAGGCTAAAAAAATGAAATACTTATTGCGGAAAGGAATAAAATATTTCGTCGTACTTCTTTTACTCGCGTCGCTGATTTTTTCGGTCGCCGCGGGGGGATCTTACGCTGTCTATACTTTCGGGGTCAAACCGAACAGAAAACTTCCCGTTTACCGCGTCGAAAGAGAGGACGATCTGATCTCCATATCCTTCGACTGCGCCTGGGGAACCGAATATACCGACGCTATTTTGGACGCGCTCGATTTTTACCAAGTCAAATGCACTTTTTTCGCCGTTCAATTCTGGGTCGAAAAAAATCCCGAATTCGTCAAAAAGATCTCGGAACGGGGACACGAGATCGGCACCCATTCGGCTACTCATTCTCATATGAGTACTCTTTCCGAAAGCGCGATAATAGAGGAGTTGGAGTCGTCGAGAAAAGCGATATCGGAAATTACGGGAAAAGAAGTTACGCTTTTTAGAGCGCCCTTCGGAGAGTATAACGATACGCTTATAAACGCCGCTTCCGCCATGGGACTTCAAACGGCGCAATGGGACGTCGATTCTCTCGATTGGAAAGACCTTTCCGCCGAGCAGATAGCGGGGCGGGTAATATCTCGCGTTCGGTCGGGTTCGATAATTTTATGCCACAATAACGGACTTCACACCGCGGAAAGTCTGCCGCTCATCTTTACCGCGCTTAAAGAAAAAGGGTTTGAATTTCGACCTATAGGGCAACTTATTTATAAAGACAACTACGAAATTTTGCCCGACGGAACGCAGAGAAAAGTTACCGATAACTCCTGAAAACTCTTTTTATTTTAAAAAAACCGCTTTGTTTCGTTAAAGATGAAGCGGTTTTTAAATATTATGCTTTTATAATTGTATTTTTATAAAAAAAGTGTTATAATAGTTTTAATCTAAAAAAGAAGGTAAACGTTTGTTGAATAATTTGCTAAACGCCGATCACTTCGTTTTGTTCGGTCATGAATTTACCAATCATATTTCTCTGTTCGGGAAATTCGACGTGTATTTTTACGCGATCGCTATCGTAACGGGAATGATCTTATGTTGTGTTCTCGCGATACCTCTTTTCAAAAAGAGAGGGGAAAACCCCGAACTCATTCTCGACCTTATGATCGGAATAGTTCCCCTTGCGATAATAGGAGCAAGACTTTGGTACGTTTTATTCGATATAACCCATTTTCATAGTTTTTGGGACGTGATAAATATCAGGGACGGCGGGCTTGCGATCTACGGCGGAGTCGCCGGAGGCGCGTTGGGTATTTTTATCGTGTGCAAGATAAAGAAAGTCAGCATCATAAAAATATTCGATTTCGGCGCGACTATGCTTCCTCTCGGACAAGCGATAGGGAGATGGGGAAATTTCTTCAATCAGGAAGTGTATGGACAGGAAATAACAAACACCGGACTTCAATTTTTCCCTCTTGCGGTCGAAATTGATTTAAGCGGAAGCGTAAAATGGTATCAGGCGTTGTTTTTCTATGAAAGCGTTTTGAATCTGATCGCGTTCATCGGGCTGTATCTCTTCCTGTCAAAGCGGAAGGGAATAACGAACGGATATTCAGTGGGTTATTATTTTATCTCCTACGGCGTTATAAGAGGAATACTTGAAAATTTCAGACAGTCTGAATATAACCTTCCCCTTTTCGGGTTGAAGATCAAAGCGATGGTAATAGTTTCCGCAATACTCGTTTTGGCGGGGGTAGCGATAATAATATGCCTGTTGTTTAAAGACGGCGTTTTAGGCAAAAAGAAAAAATTTCCGGAGGGAATGAAAAAATGAAAAATAAAAGTCCTAAAAACAGAGTTATAATAGGAGGCGCGATCGCCGCGGCGGCGCTCGTGGTA
Organism: Clostridia bacterium; assembly: GCA_017479185.1. Classification (GTDB taxonomy): domain Bacteria; phylum Bacillota; class Clostridia; order Christensenellales; family Borkfalkiaceae; genus UBA10281. Next base: position 9,662 of record JAFVCP010000106.1, on the reverse strand, counting down.
TGCTCTCTCGTTTGCTTTATTCTTGCGGACGCGGGCGTGTTCGGCGTAAATCCTTTTCAACTCACGTTCGCGGTTTTGACGCTCGGCGCGGGCGCGGTTTTATTGGTATACGGGATAATTTCCAAAGGCGGATACGAATTCGCCATCGGCGGAATAAGTCTTACCATAGGGCTGATAATCGCATTTATCGGCGTTCTTAAATGGTATTTGATACTTGCGATCGCGTTGGCTGCGCTTACGCTTACGCTTATAGGGCTCTTCGCCTTAAAATCCAAGGAACTCGTCGTCGAAAGGACCGAGCGTAAAGAAAAAGAGGAATAAAGGCGATGGAAAAGAGAAATTTGACGCTTTTGACCGACTTGTACGAACTCACGATGATGAACGGCTATTATTTGCAGGGTAAAAAAGACGAAATAGCCGTTTTCGACGTTTTTTTCAGACAGAACGAACTCATAACTTATTCTCTCGCGGCGGGTCTTGAACAGGCGGTCGACTACGTCTTGAATTTAAAATTCGACGAGGACGATATAAATTATCTTCGCGGTCTGAATATTTTCGACGAAGGATTTTTGTCTTTACTTAAAGATTTTAAGTTTACCGGCGATATATATTCTGTTCCTGAAGGAACTATGGTTTTCCCCGGCGAACCCATTTTTACGGTCAAAGCGCCTATAATGCAGGCTCAACTTATAGAAACGGCGGTTTTGAATATCATAAACCATCAAACGCTCATAGCGAGTAAAGCGGCGAAAGTAGTATACGCGGCGGCGGGCGATAACGTTATGGAATTCGGGCTTAGAAGAGCGCAGGGCCCCGACGCCGGTATTTACGGGGCGAGGGCGGCGATGATCGGCGGGTGCAATTCCACTTCCGACGTCATTGCGGGAAAAGAATTCGATATTCCCGTTTCGGGAACGCACGCGCACAGTTGGGTAATGAATTTCCCGAGCGAATACGAGGCTTTCAAAGCCTACGCGGAAGTGTACCCGAACGGCGTTTTGTTGTTGGTAGACACTTACGACACTTTAAAAAGCGGAATACCCAACGCGATAAAAGTATTCGACGAAGTCGTAAAAAAGGGCGGAAAGCCCGTCGGTATAAGGATAGATTCGGGCGATCTCGCGTATCTTACCAAGCAGGCGAGAAAAATGCTCGATAAAGCGGGTTATCCCGACGCGATAATCTGCGCGTCGGGCGATCTCGACGAAAGATCTATAACCAGCCTTAAACTTCAAGGCGCGAAAATAAACAGTTGGGGCGTCGGGACAAAACTTATAACGAGCGCGGATATGCCTGCGCTCGGCGGCGTCTACAAACTTGCGGGAATAGAAGAAAACGGGGCTATAATACCGAAAATAAAGGTTTCCAACAATTCCGAGAAGATAACCAATCCCGGGTTTAAGACTATTTACAGAATATACGACAAAGCGACGGGTAAGGCGGAAGCCGATCTCATTGCTTTAAGGGGCGAAGAGTTCGATTTCGATAAGCCGATAACCGTAGTTCACCCCGTCGAAAGATGGAAGGCGACGACTTTTACCGATTATTTCGTAAAAGAACTTCCCGTAACCGTCGTGAAAGACGGGAAACTCGTATACGGTATGCCGCGGCTAAAAGAAATATCGGCTTACGCGAAAGGGGAAATGGACAGTTTTTGGGACGAATATAAGAGGCTCGATCAGCCCCACGTCTATAAGGTCGACTTGTCGGACGGTCTGTACGACTTGAAGAACCGAATGCTTGAAAAAATAAGAAAGGGAGAAAGTCTTTGATAAGCGAAGAGAGGATCGCGGAACTCGAAGCGGAAAACGAATACCTGAAATCGGTGGTGGACGGATACCGAAACAGGGAAAAAGAAATCGAAGAAGCGGAGAAAAAAGCGAGTGAAAACGCCGAACGGATAATAAGGTCGGCGGAAAAGATATTCGATATGGAAGCGGACAGATTAAGGCTGTTCAAATTGGCGTGGGACAGGAAATTCGCGGCGCTTTCGGCGAACGACAAAAATCGGCTGGAAGCCTTAAACGCCCTCGCGTTTCGTATAGACGAAGCGATATCGAAAAGGGGAAGGTACGCCGCCCTTTCGACCGCGGAAATTACCGCGGAAATGCGGAGAATGGTAGACGAAAAGGGAAACCTCGTTCAAAGCGAGGGAATTTTCGTCGGCGAAGGGGAAGAAGGATTTTCGCTTGACGATATTCTTAACCCGAAAGAAGATCTCGATCTCGAATCGCTATGTAAAGAAATGGGACTTATGGAGGATTGATATGTGGTATATCGTTATTTTTATAGCCGTTTTGCTGACGGATCAGATAACCAAGATCCTCGTCGCCGCCTTTTCCGGGTTTGCGGGACAGGGCGGGATACACCACGTTTTTTGGGTTATAGACGGGTTTATCGAGATCTCATATTGCGAAAACACAAACGGAGCGATGGGGCTTTTTGCCAATTTGCCTCATTCCCAAATAATTTTCATAATAACCACGGTGGTTATTCTCGCCGGTATTGCCGCTTATCTTATTTTTTCCAAAAAAAAGAGGTCGGTTTGGCTTAATCTCACTTTGTCTTTGATAATAGCCGGCGCGATCGGCAATTTTATAGACAGACTTACCACAGTTTACGTCAGGGATTTTATTCACGTCATATTGCCTTTCGGGAAAAACGGGGATTTTTTTCCTTATATTTTCAACGTCGCGGATATTGCGCTCGTAGTAGGGGCGATAATGCTCGTGATACATTTGCTTTTCCTCGATAAAGACGCTTTATTCAGAAAAAAGAAGAAGGCGGAAAATGCAAAAGATTGAGATAATTTCCGATAAACAGGCAAGGCTCGACTTGATTTGCCTTGAAAATACGGATAAAACGCGGTCGGCGTTAAAAAAACTTATAGACGACGGCTTGGTTACCGTCAACGGGAAAGTCGAAAAAGCGGGGAAAACGGTAAAGAAGGGCGACGCGATAGAGATAACTTTGCCCGACGCGAAAAAACTCGATCTCGAACCCGAGAATATTCCGTTGCAGATAGTTTACCAGGACGAAGATATTGCGGTGATAAATAAACCGCAGGGGTTGACCGTACACGCCGGAAACGGAGTTAAGGGCGCGACGCTCGTCAACGCTCTTTTATATCATCTCGACAGTTTGAGCGGTATAAACGGAGTTATTCGCCCCGGTATCGTTCACAGAATAGATAAAGACACTTCGGGACTTTTAGTCGTGGCGAAAAACGACAAGGCGCATTTATCCCTTTCGGAACAGATCAAAAACAAGACCTGCGGCAGGATCTATATCGCCCTTTTGGAAGGCGTGGTAAAAGACGACGAGGGCGTTATCTCCACGCTTATAGGAAGAAGCGATAAAAATCGCACGATGATGACGGTCAAAACCGTCGGAAGAAGGGCGGTTACCCATTACGAGGTCATCAAGAGATATAAAGATTATACCCTGTGCAGATTTAGGCTTGAAACGGGCAGGACTCATCAGATAAGAGTACACGCGAAATATATGGGGCACCCGATAGTCGGAGATCCCGTCTACGGCTATAAAAAACAGGCGTTTAAGTTGAACGGTCAACTTCTTCACGCCGAAACATTACAACTCGATCATCCTACAACGGGGAAAAGAATGACCTTTGAGGCTCCTATTCCCGACTATTTTTCCGCTATCATCGAAAAACTCGATAAAACGGATTTAAAATCATAGTTTATAAATAAAATAAAAGGAGAAAATTTATGGGGATCTTTACAGCATCTAAAATGATCGACGGCTATTCAAAACTAAAAATCGGAATGGAAAAACAAGAAGTTATCGACCTTTTGGGAGAACCTACGGGTATGAGGAATAGAAACGGTGTTGAAACTTTTACCTGGAAACATTCGGAGTTTAAGGGCTTTCTACGAGGCGGGAATGTTGTTCGAACAATTATAGCGGACTTTGAAGACGGGAAACTGACCGGATATGATTCTGAAAATATGGATAAATCGGTGTTGTAGGAAATTTGACGCTATCGCAACCGAACTCGATTAAAAATCAAAACGGAAAGCAAACAAAAAGCGCGGAAAATTATTTTTGCGCTTTTTTCGTATAATTTTTAAAAGTTTACTCAAAATTTGTTTATACCCGAAGAACTGTTCGGATACGGAGGTGAAATATGGGAAAAGCGACTAAAATGCTTTATACCGTCGGAAAGGTTTTCAACATTATAGAAATAATCCTTTCCGTTTTGGGACTTACCGCGGGCATTCTCGCCGTGGTTTTCAATAACGATATCGGCGAAAGATTGCTTGCCGGGGGATTGAATATGATCAATTCCGTCGACGGAATAAGATTTACGGGCTGGGGACTTATTGTTTCGAGCGCGATAATGCTTTTGGTTTCGTCCGTGGTTCTTGCGCTTGCGACGAGAGCGTACGACTCGATCAATAACGGAAGAGTAGACATAACTCCTCACGTCGTAATGATCGTCGTCGGCGTTTTCGGAAATATCTTCTACCTTATAGGCGGAGTAATGGGTATTTTCGACGAGAGCGCTGTAACCGGAAGACCGCAAGGCGGAATTTGATTTTCCGAAAAAACGCCCTTATCGCGCGGGGTTACCCGTCGACAAGGGCGTTTTTTATTTTGCAAGTTCGTCGTGAGGAGAAGGATCGACGAAACAAGTTTTGTAGTCGGTGTAAATAACGCTTCCGGGTTTTGACTGCGGAGGCTTTTTTACAAACTTTTTCAGCGCGTAATCGACGGGAACTTTATTTCCCCCTCTTGCGTCGCTGTAATAAGCGCAAATCTCCGCCGCGATCTCTACGATCTTGTCGGGGATCCCTTCGCCCTTGGTTTCGATTATAACGTGGGCGGAGTGGTAATTTTTAGTATGGAGCCATAGATCGTCTTTGAAGGCTCTTCCCGTAAGCCTGTCGTTCTGAAGGTTGTTTTTTCCGCATTTTATGGTAAAACCGTCGATTTCGTAGACTCGGTAGGTAGATTCGTTTTCGGCTTTTTTTCTGAATTTGGGAGCGGGCAAAAGACCGGCTGAGACCAATTCCGTTTCTATATCTTTGAAATCTGCGACAGTTTGCGCCTGCGATATTTCGAAATTTACCGTGCTTAAATATTCGAGTTCTTTTTCGGTTTGCAACTTTTGGGGAATGATTATTTCGAGCGCGCGTTTTTGTTTGGCGTATTTTTTGAAGTATCTTTGGGCGTTCCGATTGGGGGATAAAGTCTTGTCGAGAGAAATTTTTACGGGTTTATATTCGTCGTAATAGTTTTCGACGACGCAAAATTCTTCTCCTTCCTTTATTTTCCATAAATTCGCGGTTAAAAGTTCGCCTTTTAGTTTGAGCGATTCGAGATTTTGCGCTTCGGCGATCTTTTCGCTTTCTCCCTGCAATTTCTTGTTGAGTTTTTTTATTACGCCGTTTACTTTGTCGAGCAATTTCTTTTTTGTGGAATCAAACAGTTTCGTCCTTTCTTTCGCCGAATAAAAATTATCCGCGGCGGCAGAGATCTCGTCGAAAAAAGTCTTGTTTCCGCCTATTGTCAAATAGTCCGCGACGTAAACGTCTTTTAGTTTGCCTTCGCCTGCGATATTGGGTCTTATTTCGGGGAAAAGCAGGAAATTTTCTATCTGTTTCGCGACGTCGCCCCCTTCGAGGGTTACGCGCGCCGAACATTCGGCAGCGGTGGGGAAGGACATTCCTTTAATATTTTCAAACAAAAATTTCGGCAGATCGTTACCGTTGAAAGTTTTCATTTTTTCGGCGATCTCGCCACGGTTAAACACGTCGGCTTTGTCCTGCGGCTTGGGAAGGGAGTACTTCGCCCCCGAGAGAGTAACTCTCGTTGTCGCGACGTCAAGCGGCGCGTTTTTCAGACAGCCGAGGATGATTCCGTTCTCGGTCAAAATAAGGTTGGAGTATTTACCCATTATTTCGCAATAAAGGATTTTTACTACGTTTTCGCGAAAATCGTTTTTACAGTTAAAGGTTATTTTGACTATCCTTTCGAAACCGACGAGTTCGACGCTTTGAATTTCGGAGCCGGGCAGGTGTTTTCTCAATAGCATACAAAAATTGGGCGCGATCTTCGGGTTGGGCTTTTCGTTTTCGGTAAAACCCACTCTGCAATTTTCGGCGTTGGCGGAAAGAACGAGCGTTCTGCTCCCCATCGCCGAATAGGTAAGGAGATAAACGTCGTCTTTATCGGGTTGGCTTACTTTGTTTATTTTTGCGCCCCTTAAAAGCCTGTCGAGTTCTTTTGCGGTATGAAAAAGGGTAAATGCGTCCTGCGGCATAGCGTACTCCAATACTTTTTTATATAATTATATATAAAAATCTTTGAAAAGTAAAATTTATTCGATAAAAAAAATTGCAAAAAGGCTTAAAATGTGTTAGAATAATAAATGCGACAATTATCACGGAGTTAAAAATCGGGTAGATCCCGTATTCAGGAGAATCAATATGAAATATACTTTTGAAAAAGGCGAACACAGCACGATCAAATTGACGATCAACGTCGACGCCAAAGAATGGGCGGAAGCGCAAGACGAAGCGTTCAGAAAAAGCGCTAATAAATTCAACGTTCCCGGATTCAGAAAAGGACACGTTCCGAAGGCGATCGTTTTACAGCATTACGGTCCCACCGTTTTCTACGAGGACGGAGCCAACGAAGCGTTCGTAAAGCACTACTACGCGGTTCTCGATAAAGAACCCTCCATCGAACCTATCGACAGACCCGACGTTACCATCGACAAGATAGACGCGAAGGGACTTAAATTCACGGCTATTATTCCCGTTAAGCCCGAAGTCAAGATCGGCGAATATAAAGGTATAAAGATAGAAAAAGTTGAGTATAATGTTAAAGACGAAGACGTCGATACAGAGATAAACAGACTTCTTTCTCAACACGCGACGCAGGAAGTCGTAGAAGGCAGACCTGCCAAAGACGGCGATATAACCCTGATAGATTACAGCGGGGCGATCGACGGCGTGAAGTTCGACGGCGGAACGGCTGAAAAACAGACTTTGACGCTCGGAAGCAAAACTTTCATTCCCGGGTTTGAAGAACAGGTCGAGGGAATGAACGTCGGGGAAACCAAAGATATAAACGTCAAGTTCCCCGATGATTACGGAGCCGAAGAATTAAAAGGCAAAGACGCGGTGTTCACGGTTACCCTTCACGAGATCAAGGAAAAGAAACTTCCCGAACTTACCGACGAGTTCGTAAAGGAAAAGACGGGAGAAGAGGGAGTCGAGGCTTATAAGAAAACCATTCGCGAAAGACTTGAAAAGGCTAACGCCGATCGCGCGGAAAGGGAAACCGAAGACAAACTCATAAAGGCTATTTCCGACGCGAGCGAAGTGGAGATCCCGCAGATCCTTATCGAAAAAGAGATCGACAATATGGTACAGCAGGTTTCTTACAGACTTATGTATCAGGGGCTTAAATTCGAAGATTATCTCAAATATACCAACCAGACTATGGAAGGTTACAGAGATGGTTGTAAAGAGGCGGCTGCCGATCACGTTAAAACTCAACTCGTCATCGATAAAATTTTGACCGACGAGAAGATCGAGGCGACGGCGGAAGAGGTCGACGCGAAGATCGCCGAGCAAGCGGCTTCGGTAGGTAAAGACGTCGACGCCTATAAAAAAGATATGGGCGACAGACAAAGGGCTTATATCGAAAACAATCTCGTTATAGAGAAACTCTTTAAATTCCTTAAAGAAAATAATAAGATCGGTTGAAAAGGCAGAACACGTCGGGGGATAATTTCGTATAAAATTATCCCCCGAATTAAAATCAAAAAAAGGAGTTATTATGGCGCTTATACCTATGGTCGTGGAACAGACCGACAGAGGCGAACGTTCTTACGACATATATTCAAAACTTTTGGAGGAAAGGATCATTTTTATTACGGGCGAAATAAACGACGCCCTTGCAAACACTGTCGTTGCGCAACTTCTTTATCTCGAAGCGAAAGACTCGAATAAAGACGTAAACGTATATATAAACAGTCCGGGCGGCAGCGTTTCGGCGGGGCTTGCGATCTACGACACTATGAATTTCATAAAATGCGACGTGTCGACGATATGTATCGGTCTTGCCGCAAGTATGGGGGCGTTTTTGCTTTCGAGCGGGGCGAAGGGTAAGAGGTACTCTCTTCCGTCGAGCGAAATTATGATCCACCAGCCCTTAGGTGGCGCGCAAGGTCAGGCGAGCGATATAAAAATTCAGGCGGAACACATTATAAAACTTAAAGAAAAACTCAATTCCGTCCTTTCCGAAAACACGGGTAAACCCATAGAGGTAATAGAAAAGGATACGGACAGAGATAATTATCTTACCGCCGAAGAAGCGCTCGAATACGGACTTATAGATAAAATTTTCCACAACAGATGACCAAATTTCGGAGGTAAAAATGTCAAGCGTAAAAGGGGACGATAAAGAAAAATTGTTTTGTTCGTTTTGCGGAAAGCCGAAAGATCTCGCAAAAAAATTGATAGCGGGGCCGAACGGCGTTTATATCTGCGACGAATGTATAGATATTTGTAAAGAGGTATTAAACGAGGAAGAGGAAAAAGTCGGTTCAAACGATATAAAACTCCTCAAACCGCGCGAAATAAAAGCGGAACTCGATAAATATATAGTCGGACAGGATAAGGCGAAAAAGGTTTTGTCCGTCGCCGTCTACAACCACTATAAAAGGGTAAATCTGACTGCGGGCAAAAAGAATAAGGACGAAACCGAGATAGAAAAGAGCAACGTTTTGTTGCTCGGACCTACCGGTTGCGGGAAAACGCTTATGGCGAGAACTCTCGCTAAGATACTCGATGTTCCGTTCGCCGTTGCGGACGCGACGACTTTGACGGAAGCGGGATACGTCGGCGAGGACGTCGAAAATATTCTTTTAAAACTCGTTCAGAACGCCGATTACGACGTCGAAAGGGCGCAAAGGGGAATTATATATATCGATGAAATAGACAAGATCGCCAGAAAGAGCGAAAACGTTTCGATAACGAGGGACGTTAGCGGAGAAGGCGTGCAACAGGCTCTTTTGAAGATCATAGAGTCGACCGTCGCTTCGGTTCCCCCGCAGGGCGGAAGAAAGCATCCTCAACAGGAATTTATAAGGGTAGACACCACGAATATATTGTTTATATGCGGCGGCGCTTTCGTAGGGCTTGATAAGATCGTAAGTAAGCGTAAAGACAATTCGTCGCTCGGATTCGGCGGGACTTTGAAAACGACGGAAGTCGAATTCAATAATTTTATCGACGAAATACAGCCGCAGGATCTCACGAAATTCGGGCTTATTCCCGAATTTGTGGGAAGAATGCCGATAGTCGTCGGGCTTCAACCGTTGGACGAAAACGCATTGGTTAAAATTATGACCGAGCCGAAAAACGCCATTGTAAAACAATATAAGAAGTTGGTAGGACTTGACGAAGTGGAACTCGTCGTAACCGACGACGCCGTTTTGGAGGTCGCCAAAAAGGCGATCGCTTTAAAAACGGGAGCGAGAGGGTTGCGGACGATTTTTGAAAACCTTATGCTCGACAGTATGTACGACGTACCGTCGGAAGAAAACGTCGAGAAGATAATAATCGACAAAGAAGTCGTCTTGGGGAGAAAACAGCCCGAAATAATAAAAAAGCAAATAGCGT
>JAFVCP010000105.1 GCA_017479185.1 Clostridia bacterium | reverse complement strand
TGATATGCACCCCAAAAGTTAGACAAACTTTAGGAGGTGCATATTTTTATGGCAAAAAAAGGAGTCCAATACAAAAAGTACTCGCCAAAATTCAAAATAACTGTTATAATGGATATGCGAGTGAACCATTTGAGTTATTGCGAAACGGTTAGAAAATATTGGAAAACCAAAACAAATGAAGAGACGAATAATTACCGATTTCTTTTACGAAAATGGGAGCGCAAATACATAGAGGAAGGAGAATCCGGCTTTTACATAGAAAGGCGAGGACGAGCAAGAAAAGTGGACAATCCAAAGAAAGGCAGACCAAGGAAGAAACCGTTAGATCCAAAGGTCAAAGAAGATTTAATAGCGGAAAATCAGCGACTAAAAGAAGAGAATGAATATCTTAAAGCGGAGATGGACTACTTAAAAAAATTAGATGCCTTAATTCGAGCGGAAGAGCAAAAGAGTGGCAAAAAGCGAAAGTAGTTCTTGAATTAAGGCAAATATATCCGCTAAAGATACTGTTAAAGATTTCTGGACTTAAGCGCAGCACGTTTTATTACCACCTGAAAGCACGCAAGTCAGATAAATACGAAGTTGAAAAGCAAGAGATAACTGAAATCTTTAACGAGAATAAGCAAAGATACGGGTATAGACGAATTATGCTTGTTTTAAGGCAAAAAGGCTATATAATAAACCATAAAACAGTATTAAAGTTGATGAAGAACCTTAATTTACAAGGAAAACAACGTCGAAGTAAATACAGGTCATATAAAGGTGAAATCGGCAAAGTTGCACCTAATATCTTAAACAGAGATTTTGAAACGAATAATGCTTTTGAAAAACTTGTAACGGATGTAACGGAGTTTAACGTATGTAATGAAAAAATATATTTGTCGCCCATACTTGATTTATATAATAACGAAATCATAAGTTATTCAATCTCGTTAAGTCCGAACTTTGCGCAAACGCGGGAAATGCTACAAGGACTGTTTGGCAAACTGCCGCAAGGAGCAAGACCGATACTTCACTCAGACCAAGGCTGGCAATACCAAATGAAAGAGTTTCAGCGCTTACTAAAAAAACATAACGTTATACAAAGTATGTCAAGAAAAGGAAACTGTCTTGACAACAGCGTAATGGAAAACTTTTTCGGAAGATTAAAAGTTGAAATGTTTTATGGAGAAACATTTCAGACTACAGACGAATTCGTCTGTAAACTTAAAGATTACATAACATACTACAACAATGAGAGGATATCTCTTAAATTAAAAATGAGTCCGGTTAAATACCGAACTCAATCTCAAAACATTTAATTTAATTTTGTGTCCAACTTTTGGGGTTCACTTCATTTTTTTCCTCAACTTTTTTTATAAATATCTGTCTATAAGTTCGTTAAACTCCAAAACCTATCTTTATTCCCATTCGATAGTTCCGAGAGGCTTCGGCGTAAGATCGTATACGACTCTGTTTACGCCCTTTACCTCGCGGGTGATCCTTTCGACTATCTTTTTAAGAAGAGAATATGGTATCTCCTCTATCGTCGCGCTCATAGCGTCAACGGTATTTACCGCTCTTATTATAACGGGATTGGCGTAAGTCCTCTCTCCGTTGCATACTCCGGTCGACTTAAAATCGGGAACGATCGTAAAATACTGCCAGACTTTTCCTTGAAGTCCCGCGTTTTTAAATTCCTCTCTCAAAATAGCGTCCGACTCTCTTACCGCTTCGAGCCTGTCTCTCGTAATAGCGCCGAGGCATCTTACTCCGAGTCCGGGACCGGGGAAGGGCTGACGATATACCATTTCGTCGGGAAGTCCCAATGCCTTTCCGACCACTCTCACTTCGTCTTTAAATAAAAGTTTTACCGGTTCCACAAGTTCGAATTTGAGGTCTTCGGGAAGCCCGCCGACGTTATGGTGAGCCTTAACTCCCTTTTCGCTTTCTAAAATATCGGGGTAAATGGTTCCCTGCGCCAAAAATTCAACGCCCTCGAGTTTTCTCGCCTCTTCCTCGAAAACTCTTATAAATTCGGCTCCGATGACCTTTCTTTTGGTTTCGGGATCGCTTACTCCCGCAAGTTTATCCAAAAACCTGTCTACGGCGTCTACGTATACGAGATTGGCGTTCATTCTGTTACGGAACACCTCTATTACCTGTTCGGGTTCTCCTTTACGCAAAAGTCCGTGATTGACGTGGACGCAAACGAGTTGCTTGCCGATCGCCTTGATCAAAAGCGCGGCGCAAACCGAAGAATCGACCCCGCCGGAAAGCGCGAGAAGGACTTTTTTATCTCCGACCTGTCGTCTTATTTCGCTTACCTGTTCGTCGATAAACGCTTTCGCCTGTTCTTCGCTCGTAATTCTTTTCATAGTTTCGGGACGAATATTTCCGTTCATAAAAAATCTCCTTTGTATTTTTTCGTTTTTATTCTACCACTTAAAAAAGCGGTTGTCAATTATTTGAAAAACCAAATACTTTCCAAAATAAAAAACGATCGGTAATTCTCGATCGTCTTATTTCTCCGTAAAGAATTTTATGCTTTTTAATTGTATGCCCACCGCCCCGCGAAGATAATAATCGAAAAATTTAAGGGCGTTGATCCCGTCCTGCGCTTGGGCGGTCGCCCCTTCCCCTTCGGCGATATTTTTCAAAAAAGAATAAGTGCGATAAGAATATTCTCTATCCCCTTCGCGCGCGCAATTTTCGCAGACGTTTATACCGTCTTTAATATTAAATCTTACTCTGCCCTCGATATTTCCGCCGCATCTTCCGCAAACGGAGAAGTCGACGGCAAATCCCTCGTCGTATAAAACCCGATAAATAAATTCCGCCAACAGACCGATCTCGTCGCGATCTCCGTAACACAGGTCTTTCAAAAAGGTCAAGAGGGAAGAAAACAACTTGGTTCCTTCCAGATCTTCCTGCGACAGAAAATTCGCGAGTTCCAAAGCGACGGTCCCGGCGTAAAACCTCCAAATATTTTCCCTTATCGGGAAAAAAGTATCTACGATTTCGGCTTCGGTAAGCGTAAGTCTTCCCGAGCGTTCGTAAAACACGCAATCGGAAAGACAAAAAGGTTCGGAAACGACTTTCATCTTCGCGTTCGCCTTTCTGACGCCCTTCGCGCTCACGGATATTTTTCCTTTTTCCGGAGTAATAAGAGTCAAAATACGGTCGTTATCTTTATAATTTACGGCGCGTAAAGTTATCGCGCGCGATTTGATCTCCATACTTTACTCCTTGGTTTAAAACTATTATTCCTTTCTTTCGGTCAATTTTTTATACAACATATAATATCCCGCCTTTCCCGTTTTTTCAAACAGTTCCCAAGCGGTCTTTCCCGGATCTTTCATAATAAGAGTATGTGTCGGAATTTTAAAATTATTTATCTTCCGAATAACCGTATTGTTTTAAAAGATCGGGGCGATCTCTCCAATTTTCCTTTACTTTAACGAAAGTCGTAAGAAAAACCTTCGCTCCCAAAAATTTTTCCATCGACTGCCTTGCGAACGTATTGACTTCTTTGAGCGCTTTCCCCTGTTTTCCTATGATAATCGCCTTATGGTTGGGTTTTTCGCATACGACGTCGATATCGACTTCGTAGATACCGTCCTCTCTTTTATGAAAATCGTTGACGGTAACGGCGACTCCGTGGGGTATTTCTTTGTCGAATTTCAAAAGTATCTTTTCCCGCATTATTTCCCCGATCATAAACCTTTCGGACTTATCGGATACCGCGTCGGGATCGAAAACGTATCCCCCTTCCGGAAGATAGGAGATCAATAATTGTTTGAGTTTGTCGACGTTCTTACCCTTTCTCGCCGAAACGGGGATTATCTCGTCGGCTTTTACCCGTTCGGAGAGCGTAACGAGAGTTTGCGGGATCTTTTCTTTGGGCATTATATCGACCTTCGTCAACGCGACCAAAAAAGGAACCGAAACTTCGGAAAACTTACACGCTTCTTTTAAATCCTCTTCTTTAAGTCCGTCGTGTCCGTCTATGACGAACAACACCAGATCGGTCTGTTCCGCCGTATCCCTCGCCGTTTTCTGCATTCTTCCGTTTAAAAGGGAAGAAGCCTTATATATTCCGGGAGTATCCTCGAAAACTATTTGATAATCTTCGGTCGTCAACACTCCGTATATCCTATCTCTCGTCGTTTGCGGTTTGGGAGAAACTATGGATACTTTTTCTCCTACCAAAACGTTCACGAGCGTCGACTTGCCCGCGTTAGCCCTTCCTACGACGGCAACCGTACCGCTTTTCATATCTCTTCCCTCGTGATCTTTATTTCTTTCATTATCTCGTCGGCGATCCCGCTCATTTCCTCTTCGTCATCTCTCTCGATATGGTCAAAGCCGAAGCAATGCAAAATTCCGTGCAAAACCAAATAAGTCAACTCTCTTTTCAGCGAATGGCCGTATTCTTCAGCCTGCTCCCTCGCGCGTTGTAAGCACACGCATAACGAGCCGATAAGTATATTTCCGTCCTCGTCCAAATCGTCGGGAAAATCTTTCGCGGAAAGGATCTTTCCCTTTATCCCGTCGAGATATGGGAACGATAAAACGTCCGTAACCCTGTCTATATGTCGGAAATCGGCGTTTAACCTCTTTATTTCCTCTTCGCTTGCAAAGGAAAGTTCGATCGAAACGTCGGCGGTCTGCGAGAGTCTTTTCATAACCGCTTCCCCCAACATTTCAAAATCGAAAGGGAGATCATCATCTCTAATTATTTTAAGCGAGCCGAAGCGCTTACAGTTAAGTTCGTCCGTCATCATTTATTCTCGCCGCTTCTTACTCTGCCTATTTTGAGTTTAGGATATTCCACTCTGTCGTGATACACGCCCGCGAGAGCGTTGGTTATGGTCGCCCTTATTATGTCTATATCTTTCATTGTAAGTTCGCATTCGGAGAACTGATCGAAATTCATTCTCTCCTCTATTATTTCGCTTACCGCGTCGTCGACCTTTCTGTGCGAGCGATCGGAAAGCGTTCTCACCTTCGCTTCGGCTCCGTCCGCGATCATAATTATCGCGGCGATCTTCGTCTGCGGTTTCGGTCCCGAATACGAGAAGTGGGCGATATCGAGGTCGCCGTCGGTGAATTTTTGGGCTTTGTCGTAGAAATATCTTATAAGCAAGGTCCCGTGATGCTGAATGGCGACGTCGGCAAGTATCTGCGGAAGATGATATTTTTTGATAAGATCGTACCCGTCTTTCGCGTGAGATCTTATTATATCGGTCGAAAGTTCGGGACTGAGTTCGTCGTGAGGATTATATCCCCCTTTCTGATTTTCGGTGAAAAATTGAGGATGTTTCAATTTTCCTATATCGTGATAATAGGCGCAAGCCCTCGCGAGCAATGCGTTTTCGCCGATGGCGTTCGCGCAGGACTCCGCAAGAGTGGAAACCACGAGCGAGTGATTGAAAGTGCCGGGCGCCTGCGTTATGAGAAGTTTTATAAGAGTGGATTTATGATCGGTAAGTTCAGCAAGTCTGTAATCGGTAACGACCGCGAACACCTTCTCGAAAAAGGGAAGCAAAACCATCATCAATACGACCGACAACATTCCCGAAGTAAATCCGTATATTAAATAAGTCAATGGATTTTGTATAAAATTTTCAAATTCGAGAGCGACGCTGCAAACGCTTACGGGAATGGCGATCACAAACCCCATAAGAAAGACTTTAAGACGGGAACGCAATCCGTAAACGAGATATATCGCGAGCAAACTCGTCGTATAGCCGACGACCAAAGCCGAATAGTTTTCGGTTATCCCCGTAAACGAACCCGCGAGAAAACTGTCGAGCATAAACATAAGAAGACAAATTACGGTATTCATAAATATCGCCGTCCTTCTGTTTATCAGAAGCAGAACGAGTAGGGAACACAGCGCGAAAGGACGCGCGTAAGAATGGAGATACCTTCCCACGACGAACATTAAAACTATCGATAGTTCGACGATTACGAAAGTCAGATTGATATTGCCCGATTTTAATAGAAAATCGCGATACTCATTATAAAAATAAAGATAAGTACCGACCGCAATAAAACTTACGGGTATCAAAACGTAGAGTGTTTTTTCCAATCTGTCGCCGTAAAACACCCTGTTCAGGGTCTCCGCGGGATCCCAGCCCGTCGATGCGAAAGCCGCGATGCCGAACAGCAAGATCAAAACGGCGGTATGCAAGACGAAAAGCATAACCGTCCTTGCGTAATCCTTTCCTTTCCATTGAATGGTTTTCTTTGATTGATAAAACATATTTTCCTTAAGTAAAACTTATTTATTATTTTCTTCTTTCTCCGAGCGTTCGCGCTCTTCGAAATCAGAGTAAGCCTTTATTATTTCCATAACGAGAGGATGCCTTACGACGTCTTTCGCCGTAAGAAACACGCTTTCGATGCCTTTGACTTTGCCGAGTATTTTAACGGCGTGAGAAAGTCCGCTTCTCTTTCCGTCGGGAAGATCTGTTTGAGTAAGATCGCCCGTGATGACGGCTTTACTCCCTTCGCCCAACCTCGTCAAAAACATTTTCATCTGTTCTCTCGTAGTGTTTTGAGCCTCGTCGAGTATTATAAAAGCGTCGTTTAAAGTCCTTCCTCGCATATACGCCAAAGGCGCGATCTCGATAGCCCCTCTTTCGATGAGTTTGCCGTAATTTTCAAGCCCCAACATTTCCTGAAGGGCGTCGTAGAGCGGTCTTAAATAGGGATCGACTTTATTTTGCAGATCTCCGGGAAGAAAACCGAGTTTTTCCCCCGCCTCGACCGCGGGACGGGTAAGTATTATCTTCTCGACTTCCTTGCTTTTAAAAGCCGAAACCGCCATCGCGACGGCAAGATAGGTTTTTCCCGTGCCGGCAGGTCCGACGCCGAAAACGACGGTGTTTTTCTTTATCGCGTCGACGTAGGTCTTTTGCCCTACGGTCTTGCATTTTATCTGTTTTCCGCGGGAAGTTATCGCTATAACTCCCGACATTACCTTTTCTATACCCTCGGCGTTGCCCTCTTTCGCAAGTTCTATGCAATATATTATGCGGGACTTGTCCAGCGGTTCTTTCAGTCTTACGACAGAAAGAAGTTTATTTAAAACGGTTTCAGCCAAAATCACTCTCGCCTCTTCTCCGCTCAAGCGTATTTTGGTCCCGTCGACGAAAGCGCTTACTCCCGTTTCTCTGACGATTATATTCAGATTTTCATCGAAAACTCCGAGAAGTTTTGCCAAAACGTCGAGATTTCCCACCTCGACGACCGCAGTATGATCAGCCAAAACGACCTCCGTTTATCATCAATAAGTATATACGGGCTGTTTTCCTCGCGCCACGCACGCCCTTTTTCCGTCGATCTCTTCAAAAGTAACGCTCTCGACCAAAAAGTCTTCGCCGAACTCGGCTGCGGCAAGCGTTCTCGTTCTGCTCGCCGTCCTTTCGTCGTCGCCCGTTCCGTAGTAGACGAATTCCACCATTTTTAGAATGACCGCCTCTCCCAGCGCGTAAGTTCTGCCCTCTTTTTCTCCGTGGACGTAACTCCCGTCGATAAGGACGTCCCCCTCTTTAACTTTGTCCCCCTCTTTGACGAGAGGAACGCCGCTCAGGCAGACGATCTTTCCGACGATCCCGTCGGCAGGCGACACTATCCTTTCTTTCTTTAAGTCCAAAGGCTGCGGTTTGATATCGGCAAGACGCGCGTCGACGACAAGCCAATGCCCCGAACGAACCACGGAAGCGAACTTCACCCTTTCCGACGAAAGAGTTATTTCGGACGCTATCCTGTCCGACTTATCGCTGTCGAGATAACCCCAGATATACGCTCCCTCTTTTTTCAGAGTTTCGATAACTATCGGGGCGATCTCCGCCGCCTCTCCTTCGTATCTGACGCCGAAGATCATTCCGTCCGAAAAAAACGCGAACAATACAAGCAGCGCCGCGCCCAGCGCCAACCCCAGCCTTTCCGTAAGAAATCTCAACGGCGCGCCGACGCCTCTATAACCCGTTCTCTTAACATTATAACACAATCTTGAGCAAATTGCAAAAAATTTTCCGCAATCTTTATGATCTAAGGTTATTTTAACTCCGTTTTTCTCAAATTTTACGTCGTAAACGCAAATTTTTTTATCGTGAAGGGCGTCTAAAAGGTAACAAATTTTTTCTCCGCTCACGATAAAAGAACATTTTAACCCCTTCATAGCCTTTCCACCGAGCGTATCTCGCCCTTTAAAACCACTTCGTTTTCGACGTACTTTCTTATTTCGAGGGATCTCCCTTTTACTCTGATCTTAAACCTTCCCGACTTCATTATAACCTCTTCCTGCCCGTAACTTTCAACGGTAACCCCTTCGAACCTACCCCCGTAATCGCCCCTGATCTCATAGGAGAATCTCGCGGGAGCGATCTCTCCTTCCATACCGAGCGTCCGCATCAGGTCAACGAAAAACGCCATATCACCGCCTTACGGACTTTTTCTTGCCCGTATTCTCCGCCTTGTCCGCCTGATTATCTTTTCTTTTAAATTTATCCCTCGTTGCCATTCCGCCGCGAATATGTCTTTCGCTCAAATTTATGAATAATATCTTTCTGACTTTTTCATACCCGTCGGCGTCAAGTTCTTTGAGCCTTTTGGTAAGATCGTAATGAACGGTAGATTTACTTACCCCGAACTTTTCGGAAGTTTTTCTAACCGTCGCCCTTTCTTTGAGAATATACTCCGCCTCTTTTAAAACCCTCGTTTCAATATCGTAATACAAAAAAATTTCCTCCGACTACTTCAATTTATGCGAAGATCTCGGGTTTAATTACAAACTTTTCCGTCAATAACTCAAATATGGAAAATATTATAGATTTTTTAAACGATATACCGTCGAAGATCCCCGAAGCGGTCAAAGCGGGGGCGTTCGTTTTCCCCCTGTTTCTCTTTTCGGTCTACCTCTTATTGCTTTTAGTTTGTCTTTTTTCGAAAAAAATAAAATACGCCGACAAATCGTTCGCATTTTATCTGTGCCTTTTCAGCCTTTGTTTAAGTCCGATAGCGGATACGAACGGTCTTATCGGCTCCTATTACCCCGTTATGGTAATATTGCCCCTCGTCTTATCTTTCGTCCTTCAACTTCAAAGCAAGGGGAAAGGCAGGCTCACAAACAAAGAAAAACGACTTATAGGCAAACTTTCCGCAAAAACCGAGTTTGAAGATCGCCGCCCGTCCACAGTTAAAAGAGTGGAATTTATACGTCCGCTCTCGGACGAAAAACCCCAAAACGACGGCGTGGATCCAAACCTCAGCGGCGTAAAAAAAGCGATAAACGCCTTAAAAAGAAGGGATCTGAGCGACAAAGAGTTAAAGGAAATAGAAAACGTTGAAATAGACGTTGAAAAATATTCCGTCCGAGAACCTTCTCCCTATGAAAGAGCGGTCTTTTCGGACGAAATAATGAAAATAATAAAACTCTGTTCCAAATATTGCGTATATTAAAAATGCGGAAAATAGCATAGGATAAACGCCCCTATAAGTCGATTTTCCGTTTTTTTCGAGCGGTAAAGCGAAGTTAAAAATCCCATTCGGGAATAAAACTCTCGTCCGCCGAACCGAGTTGTTGAATGAAAAAATTTTTCACTCCGAAACTATCGAGAGCGGCGAACGCCCTATCGTATTCCCCTCTCGTTATTTTTCTGTTAAGTTCGGGGTGTTTTTCGCTTTTGACGAAAGGAGTATACTGCGACATAAGCGAAAAATACGCTCTATCCCCTATTTTATCGGCAAACCAGCCGATTATTTTTCTCGTTTCGTCAAGGCAGGAAGGCATTACGAGATGCCTTACGACGACGCCCGACTTCATCATTCCCCTATCGTCGAAAACGATTTTTTTCGAGTCAGTCATAAATTCTATCGCTCGGCTTGCAAATTCGAAATAATTTTCTTTCCCCGTATACCTTTTTGATATTGCGGGCGAAAAGAATTTCATATCCGCAAGATAAATATCGACGAAACCGTCGGCGATCTTAAGGGTTTCGAGCGGTTCGTAGGAATGAGTGTTGTATACGACGGGGATTTTAGGTCTGTATATTTCAAAGGCTTTCGCGATAGACGGTACGAAATGGGTGGGCGTTACGAGATTTATATTCGAGGCGCCCGCCTCTTCGAGCCGCGCGAAAATATCAGCAAGTTCGGACGGCGTTACAACCTTTCCCGTTTGCGAGCGGGAAAGAGCGTAGTTCTGACAGAACTCGCACTTTAACGAACAGCCGCAAAAAAACACCGTCCCCGAGCCTTTCTCACCGCTGATCGGCGGTTCCTCGAAAGTATGCAGATAATATTTCGCGATACGAATATCCTCTTTCTCTCCGCAATATCCGATCGTTCTTTTTCTGTCGACGCCGCACGCGACGGGACAAAGCGCGCATTTCATAAATATATTTTACCACGATATAAAATATTTGACAATCGTTTGTCGATATTGTATAATATTTAACAGAAAAAGAGGCGATTTATGAAAAAATTTTTTACGAGCGAAAGCGTTACCGAAGGTCATCCCGATAAGATCTGCGACCAGATATCGGACGCGGTTCTGGACGCAATAATAGAAAAAGATCCGTATGCGAGAGTCGCGTGCGAAACCTGCGCGACTACGGGATTGGTTCTCGTAATGGGCGAAATTTCCACCGATTGTTACGTCGATATACAATCGATAGCGAGAAAAACCATAAAAGAAATAGGATACGACAGGGCTAAATACGGTTTTGACGCGGACACCTGCGCCGTATTGACCGCTATACACGAACAAAGCGCCGACATTGCGTTGGGCGTGAACGATTCGGTCGAATACAGACTTTCGGGCGAAGAAGCGGACAAGTTCGGAGCCGGAGATCAGGGTATGATGTTCGGATACGCGACCGACGAAACTCCCGAATATATGCCCGCCGCGATAACTTTCGCCCACAAACTTACGATGAAACTTACCGAAGTGAGAAAATCGGGAATTCTCGATTATCTTCGTCCCGACGGGAAAAGTCAGGTAACGGTGGAATACGACGACGGCAAAGTCAAGAGGATAGATACCGTCGTGATCTCCACTCAACATTCCGAAAAAGTTTCTACGGAAAAATTAAGTGCGGACGTTCTCGAAAAGGTGAACTTATCCACCCTGCCGAAGGAACTTATCGACGAAAGCACCAAATATTTCATCAATCCTACGGGAAGATTCGAGATCGGCGGTCCTCACGGCGACAGCGGCCTTACGGGAAGAAAAATAATAGTCGACACCTACGGCGGAAGTTGTCCTCACGGCGGCGGCGCGTTCTCGGGTAAAGATCCCACGAAAGTCGACAGAAGCGCGGCGTATATGGCGAGATATATCTGTAAAAACGTAGTTGCGGCGGGACTTGCTAACGAATGCGAACTCGAGATCGCCTACGCGATAGGCGTCGCGAAGCCCGTATCTCTATTTGTAAACACTTACGGAACGGGAAAACTTTCCGACGAAAGACTTTCCGAAATAATTTCGAAAGAATTCGATCTTCGTCCTTATTCGATAATAAAAACCCTCGACCTTCGTCGCCCGATATACAAAAAGACCGCGGCGTACGGTCATTTCGGAAGATCGGAATTTCCTTGGGAAAAACTCGACAGAGCGGAAAGTCTGAAAAAATATCTTTAACGTTGTAACGCGTTTTCAAGCCTATCGATAGGCTTGAAAACGCGTTTGAATTTTTATAAAAAAACAATCCCGCCTGCAAGACGGGACTGCTTGTCCGATAAAAACAGATTACTTGTTGAAAATTTCTTTATAAGCCTTGCTGAATTTAGCGGCAGGGGCTTTGCAAGCGGTTATAGTAACCTTTTCGCCCGTTCTGGGGTTTACGCCTTCGCGTTCGGATTTTTCTTTAACTTCGAAAGTCGCAAAACCGGAAATGTGGACGTATTCGCCCTTTTTAAGGGAATCGGTCAAGGTATCTACTACAGCGTTAAAATACTTTTCCGCATCCTTAATGGTAATGCCGAGATTATCGGCGTAGGCTCTGACAAATTCATTCTTATTCATTTTCGTTTACCTCCATAGGTTTATATATAGATTATAACACAAATTTTAAATATTTCAACCGTTTTTGCAAAATTTATCGTATTTTTATTAAATTTTTTCATTTACTTGACAAAAAACGCCCGTTGTATTAAACTTTAGTGGTATAAAACGACGTAGTTTGAGTAATTTAAGGGGAAACTTTTATAATGCAAAATGAAAAACTAATAGAAAAGTTGAGTTCCAAATATTCTTTCGTGAGGATCTCGGCGTACAATAAACTCCTGAAATCTCACGAATTCAAGCAGAATACTTTGAGCGAAAACTTCAACGTCAATTATCACGTCAGGACAATATATTCCTGTTCGGGAAGAACGCCCTCTCTCGCCGTATACGGAGCGTTGAAACAGGGCGCCCCGATGCTCGCGGTAATAGATCACTCTTCGCTTTCGGCGACCGAGGAACTCCAAAAAACCGCCGAAAAATCGGGTATAGCCTATTACAGCGGAGCGGAAGTTACTCTGTTTTCTGAAAATTTCGCCCCAAAGCCTTTTATAGCCGTCGCGCTCGGCGTTCCGAGAGCGAACGCTTTCGTTTTCAACGAAAAACTCGCCTCTTACAGAGCGTTGAAGTCTGCTTACGTCAAAAAACTTTCGGATAAAATAAACAACATTTTCAAAAAATACGGAATAAAGACGGAAATGCCCGCGAAAATTCCTTTCGGCGGTGCGAAAGCGACGATGACGAGGAGAAGGCTTTTCTTCATACTCGCCGAACAAATAATAAATAAATACGACGACGGCGAAAAAGTGGTCGCCTTTCTCACGAACGATCTGAGGTTAGAACTCGATCGGGAAACGATAAACAAACTCGACGACTTCGCCAATCCCCTTTACGTTTCCGACCTCGCCGACGTTCTTTTGAATAATTTAAAAATAAAGACCGACGACGAAAAATGTCATACGATCAAGCAATTTATCTCCCTTTGTTCGGATTATTCGGCGTTGCCGGCAATAGTTTACGACGGTTCGGATATAAGACAATTCGTCGAAAAAGCGACAAAAGCGGGATTTCGTTCGATAATTACGAGAACCGAAAAGGGCGCCGACGAACTGTATTCCGCGTCCATAGAAAACGGCGTGTTGCCTTTGTTTTGTAAGGTCATCAGCACGCCGAGAGATAAATTCGATTTCGAATTCGAGGACGCCGGGCTTGCCGCCAAATACAACGAATGCGCTTTCGCGGTCGTAGGACACGAGATCGCGACGGCGATCGACGCTTCAGACGGGATATTCTCGGAAGAACAGATAAGCAAAAGCCCCGATATAGCGGACAGGATCAAATTGTTTTCGCGTATCGGCGCGAAAGGAACTCTTTTAAATGAGTGATCTCTACCCTATAAAAGGAAACGAATATTTTTATATTTTCGGCAATTCGGGGATACGTCCGCCCGCCGAATTTCTCTTCGGGGAGTTCGCCGAGGAAACGTTTAAGATCGTCGCTTCCCAAAATATACGCGCGGTAAACCTTCTTCTTGCGGAAAGCGATTTCGCCTCGAGGGGGGTAAAACTGAAAAACTCTCTCCTTGCGAAAGGTATATCGTGTCATATCGCGCCGATAGGGGACGATTGGATCTCGACAGAGTCCTATTTCGCCCTTGCCGGAAAAGAAAAAGGACTTCTCGTTTGCGTCGGAGAACCGAAATTTTACGATCTCGCGAAAAAAGTCGCTAAAATAACCAAGGAAAAATTATTTCTCGTTCCCACCGATTGCAGGACGAGGGATATTTTATATCACGACGACGAGAGAAAACTCCCCGATTATATCCTTATAAACCAAGAATTTTTTATTTCTCCAAAAAGGAGATACGCCGCCGAATCGTTCGGAGAGATCGTTTCTTCGGCGTTGGATATTCTCGACTATAAAACGGCGGCGCTTTGCAGGAAAACCAAATTCGACGGCGCAAGGGCGACTCTTTTGAGCGAAGGGATAAATTACGCCGTAAATCTGAACAAATTTTCCTCTCCCGCCGAAGGGCTTTGTTTCGCGGGAATAAAATTATCTCTCGCCGAAAATTTTTCGGATATTTCTTCATTCTCTTCGACGGACAAAGTCGCCGACTATCTCGGTTTTTTCGGGGATAGCGGACGCGGGGAAAGAAAATACAGAGCCTTCCTTTCCCTTTTACCTTTATATAAATTATATCTGCTTTCGGATATTTCCGAATTTTTGGTACCGCCGGATTTTTTGAACGCGCTCAGGCAAACGAGCGAATGGACGGGGTTAAAAGAATACGACCTCGCCGATCGTTTCGTCCCGACGGACGTAAAGTCTTTCGAGATAAGAAAAAGGATCAAGACGGTCGTAAAAAGTTCGTTTTTAAAAGAAATTGAAAAATTGGAAAAAAATCTCGAAGGCTTTGAGAAAACTTATTCGTTTTTATACGGCGGAAGGAAAAAACTTTCGGACTTCTCTCCGTCGGAAGTTAAAAAAGCGATAAAAGCCGCCGCTTTTTCTACCGACGGTAATCTTCTCGCCTTTATGAAAGACGACGGATTCGCGGAATTTATTTAATTTTATTTTTATCGGTATAATATCCTTTTTTACGGTCAATAATCTCTTCTGTAAATTACAGCGGAGATTTTTTTATGCCGAAGAGAGCAGCGCTTTTCTTTCTCGCGATAGCGATTTATTCGGGAATGAACGCGGGTTACGGAAGTTCTTTGAAAGTCGACGGGTACGATCGCAAAGGTTATTTTATCAGCCCGACCTCAAACTGTCTTATCGTCGACCTGTCGGAAAACACCGTGTATCCCAAACGTCTTTTAAAAGGAGAAAGCGTTTGCGTTTCGCCTTCCGTCGCAGAAAACTTTCTGAAAGAAGTCAACGCGTCTTTAATCTTTACGGAAACGATAGAAGATTGCGTGTGCGATTACTACTATTCAGACCAAATACCCCTCTATACGTCGGTTAACGGGCGTAAAATAAACGCGCATATCGCAAGACGGGGGGAAAGGATCACGTTGGGCGTTCCGTTTATTTTCGGAAGTTATTAAAAATCGAAGCGTAAAATTTTAAGGAGATTTTAATTATGGCAAGCAAAAAAAACAACCAATTACTTAATTTCATCAGGCAAAACGTTTATTATATCATAGTAGGCGTTGCCCTTCTCGTAACGGCGATAATAATAACCGCAGTCCTTCTCTCCCGCAACGCAACGGTTATAGACAACGTCGCTGAAAAACCGATCGAACAAACCGAACCGACAAATAACGCCGAATCCTCGAAAGGTGAAAACGACGAAAAGAAAGACGACGAAACTTCCCCTACGAACGGTAAAAACGAGAACGACCAAACCACGGGCAAAAACGACGAAAACAATTCCGACGACAAGTCGGGCGATAAGTCGGAAAACGGTGAAAACCAATCGGGAAACAACGACCACGCCCAGACCGACGCGAGAATAATATTCACGATGCCAATAAAAGACGGAACCATTACCAAGAGTTTCACTTCGTCTACCGTGGTATTTAACCAGACGCTCGGGGTTTACACGGGACACATGGGCGTAGACTTCGGCGCGCCCGCCGGAAGCGACGTTTACTGCGCTTACGACGGAGAAATAGAAAGCGTTACGACTTCCTATCTTCAGGGAACTACCGTAGTCATATCCCACGGAAACGGGCTTAAAACCGTATATAATTCGATCGACGCCGACGACGATATCGCCGAAGGAATGAAAGTTACGGCGGGACAAAAGATCGGAGAAGTATCCGACAACAACCGTCAGGAATACAAGGACGGTCCGCACCTTCACTTCGAGGTTACTCTCGACGGAAAGAAGGTCGATCCCGAAACCTATCTTATGATAGCGGAAAAATAATATCGTCGGTGTCATAAACCAAACGAGCCTCCCGTAAAATATACGGGAGGTCTTTGAATTTGAAAAGAAAAACAACTATCATCTTTACGGCGGCGATACTTGCCTGCGGTTTTATTTTTACGAGTTGTAAAAGCGAAGCGGAAAAAAACAAATGCGAAATAACGATCTCGTTCGACGGCGAGGAAGTTAGCGGAACCTGCGTCTACGATTTTTACGACGAAGAATTTTTAACTTCCGACAAGCCAGACCGAGAAGAGTCGTCTATCTATCCGAGAAGTCTTGAATTTTTTCTTCCGGCGAACGCCTACAAAAAGGACGCGAAAAATCCGCCCGCCGACAAAAGCGATTCCTTCGCCTACCCGAACGGTTTTTCAGAGGGGAGCATAAAGATAAATTCCGTCAAAGTCAACGGCGAAACGGCAGATAACGCGCTTATAGACGAGGATCTCACTACGCTTTGCGTATCTATGAAAAACTATTCGCCTCAAAAAACGACGGTAGAGATAGACTTTACGACCGTCGTTCCCGACAGTCTTTTAAGATTGGGCAAAAACGGAGATAAAGTAAACCTCGGCGATTTCTATCCCCTCGTTTCCGTAAAGGAAGAAAAGGGCTATTATAAAAGTACTTACAGTAAATTCGGAGATCCTTATTATACCGACTTGTTCGATTACAAAGTCAGCATTACTCTCCCCTCGGAATACGTCGTCGCCTCGTCGGGAACGCCGACGTCTACGGTGGTAGACGGATTTAAAACAACCTATTCGTACGCAGCCGAAAACTGCCGACATTTCGCTTTCGTTCTCGGAAAGAATTTCATTGTAGACGAAAAAAAGACCGAAAACGGACTTATAGCCCTATATTCGGATAAAAAAGAGCAGGAAACTCTCGATCTTATCGCGGACGTGATAAAATATTTTTCGGAAACTTTCGGTCCATACCCTTACGAAACTTTTTCGGTCGCGATAACGGGATTTAAAGAAGGCGGAATGGAATATACGGGATTATGCTTCATATCCGACGCTTTGAGCGACGAGCAGAAAAAACTCGCGATAGCGCACGAAACGGCGCACGAATGGTGGTATTCCGCCGTCGGAAACGACCAGATCGCTTCCGCCTATCTCGACGAAGGTCTGTGCGAATATTCGACTTATCTTTATTTTTCGGCTCGCGGAGATCAGCAAACGGCAGACCGTATAATCTCGTCGGCAAAGTCGGCGTATAAGTCGTTTTACGATCTCTCTTCCGTACTTTCCGGCAAAGCGGACACCTCGATGAACAGACCGCTCGGCAAGTTTTCGAGCGATTACGAATACGTCAACGTCGCTTACAACAAATCTCTTCTCGCTTTTTACGAATACGAAAAAGCGACGGGCAGAAATAAAACGATAAAGGGATTGAAAAAATACTATGAGAAAAACAAATTCGCTTTCGCGACGCTTGACTTGCTTACCGACTCGCTCGGTCTTAAAGACTTTTTTAAGTCGTACGTTGAGGGTTCCGTCCTGATATAAAACTCTTATTTTTACGGAAATTTCGCTTTTATTTTTCCGAGATCTCATTTTTGCCCGCGTATTTTTGGAAGATAAATGAAATTTCCGTTAAAAAGGTAAAATAATCCTTTTATTATAATTGACAAAAGTTCCGTTAAATGGTAAAATTTTATAGATATTAAATTTTATTACTTTAATTTTAACGCGAACGTTCGTTTCGTTTGCGTTTTAAGGAGCAAAAAGATGAAAAAAATAGTGATCGCGCTTGCGACTATGTTGCTTTTCGGACTTTTCGCTTTCGGTTTGACCGCTTGCCAAAAGACCGAAACCACCGATAGCGAAGTCAAACCCATAGAGTTTACTTACACTTACGACGCCGACGGCGAATATTACGTTTTGACCGGCGTTACCCTTTCCGAACAAGCCCAAACGCTTGCGACCAAGAAAGATTACGCGGAACTCGCCAAACTTTTCTCGACCGCGGACGAAACTACGGGATACGTTCCCTACGCCGCGAACCTTACGGCGGAAACCGTCAGAGAACTTACTATTCCGACCGAATATAAAGAAGCGAAAGTCAAGGAAATAGCGAGCGAGGCGATAGTAAATCAAACCTTTATCAAAAAACTCGTCGTTCCCGATACGATCGAAAAGATCAACGGCGGCGCTTTTGCGGGGCTGACCTCTCTCGAAGAGATAGTCCTTCCTTTCGTCGGAGAAAAAATAGGCGCTTTTAACGAAAAGAAATCTTTCGGCTATATTTTCGGCTCGACTTCCGCGACCGGACTTACCGCAATTACGCAGACTTATAACGAAGGAACTTCTTCTACCTCGACTTTCCAGATCCCCGAAACCCTTACGAAAGTAACGATAACCGGAGATAACGTGGAAAATTTCGTTGAGAAAAAATACGATATAACCGACGACGGAAAATACGTTCTGAACGACGAAGGTCAATACTCTTTTATCGCGGACGAAGGAAGTTACGCTCTTCCCGCTTACGCTTTCTATAATTGTTCGACGATAACTTCCGTAACTTTGACCGGGACCATCCCCGCGATACCCGACTACGCCTTCTACGGGTGTACGAACCTTAAAGAGTATTCTTTTAACGATGACACCGTTAAAATAGGAGATTACGCTTTCAACGGCTGCTCCGCTCTTAAAACCGTGAACTTCAACAAAGTGGACGAAATAGGAGCGAGCGCTTTCATCGGCTGTAATTCGCTCGGAAAAGATTATCTCGACGCTGAAAACGACGTCGTAATAAATGCGACCGTAGTCGGAGCGGACGCCTTCCACGGCTGTTCGGGACTTAAAAGAGTCGTGTTTACCAAATCGGTAACCATTGGCAAAACGGCGTTCCACGAATGTTCCGCCCTTACCGAAGTCGTATTCGAAAAATCTTCTACGATAGGAGATTCCGCTTTCGCGGGCTGCGAAAACCTCGAAAAGGCGGAGATCAAAGACGGTTCGTCAGTCGGAAAATACGCTTTCTACAATACCAAAATTCAGCAAGAAAGCGAAGTTGAACCCGAATACGACGAACTCGAACAAGAATAATATTTAATAAACAGAAAACTCGCCGTTGCGCGTATTTACGCGACGGCGAGTTTTTCAATACTTAATTTAAAGCGTCGGATCCCGTTTTAAAATCAAAACAGCGCGACGAGATCGTCGATTTCCTTTTCGGTCGTAAGATAAGTGGTGGCAAATCTTACGACGTGATTTATTTCATCCCAATAGTGAGAATCGTATTTCTCGCAGATCTTTTTCATCTTTTCGGGAGAAACGACGCAGAACACCATATTGCTTTCAACTTTATAATATATCTCCACCCCTTTTTCGACGAGTTTCTTTTCGAGATATTTGGCAGCAGCGTTCGACTTTATCGCGTCGTCTATCCAAAAATTGCGCTCTAAGACCGAAACTATCTGAACTCCGAGAAATTTGGATTTGGACATATGTTGGAAAGACTGTTTACAAGCGTATTCGAGATAGTTCGCGAACGCTTTTCTTCTGAATACGACCATTTCCCCGAACATCGCTCCGGCTTTGGTTCCGCCGAAAGAAAAAGCGTCGACGTCGGTCTTTTCGATCATCTCTTTTAAGTCTGTGTTCAGCGCAACCACGGCGTTACCTATTCTCGCGCCGTCGAGATAAACGTAAAGTCCGAGCGAATGAGCGTGATCGCATATCACCTTTATCTCTTCGTTCGTATAGACCGTTCCGTACTCAGTGGGATTTGTGATCGCGACGACTTCCGGTTTATATTTGTATTTTTTAGTAGTAAGCAAAAGTCTGTCGATAAGCGCGGGAGTAAGTTTCCCGTCGGGGCAATCTATCGAGAGTATTTTATTTCCGAGGGAAAATTCCGTAGCGCCCGCCTCGTAGACGTTTAAATGGGCTTGCGAAGCGCAAAGGATCGCAGACCATCTGTTAGTCATGGATTTAAGAGCCAAAACGTTAGCCGCCGTTCCGCTTATAGCAAAAGTAACGAAGATTTCGTCGTCAAAATATTTGCCGATAAGGTCTTTCGCCCTTTTCGAATAACCGTCGTTGCCGTATCCCCCGTCGACAGGCTCTTCGTTTGCCCTTAAACAATCTTCCATTATTTCAGGATGAGCGTTTATCCAGACTTCGCCGTGAAAAGTATTCAATTTCATTAAAATCACTTCCGTAAACTTTTTCTTAAAATATTATAATTTATCTATTTTAATATCATTTATATTTTACCATTAAACGCCGCGATAATCAATATTGGCGATACAGAATAATAATTTCGCTCATTTATTGAACAGTTCTATCGCTTTAAACGCTCAAAAGCGATTATTCCATCGTTTTATAACTTCTTTCCCGACGGCGCCGCGTATAAATATCGCGTATGCCCTTGACAAAAACGCCGAACGATGATATAATTTTTTCCAAGTCGGTTTAATTACTGAAAAAAGCGCGAACGCTATCGTTTTAACGCTTAAAAGGAGAAGAGGTATAATGAAAGGGAAAAAGAGGACTATCTTTATAGCGATCTTACTTATTTTCTTTACGCTTTTTTCCCGTATTTTCGTAATTGCGGAATCGAATCACGATTGTATAGGCGACGACTGTCCTATATGCGAAATGGTCGCCGTCCTTGAAAATTCTATAAAAGATATATATTTAGCCAAAACGGCGATCGCCGTTTTCGGCGCGTTGGTTTTCGCGATCGTAAAAGCGCTGTTTTTATGCGATAAAAACCATTCGCGTTTTACTCTTACAAAATTAAAAGTTAAACTTTCGAATTGAATAAAAGATTAAAACAAGGAAATTCACTGTCTTTTTAAGACAGTTTTTCGGCGTATTGTTTTTATCGCCGTTTTCCTTGTTTTTTTATGCCCTTTTATTAAAAATTCGGAGGTTTTATTTTATGAAAAAAACAATTATATCAATATTTATCGCTATCTTTACGATCGCGCCGTGTTTTAACTTGTTTTCGGCGTGTTCCTACTTGCAAAACGGTGATGATAAGATAGCCGTGGTTACGACAATTTTCCCGGAATACGATTGGACAATGAACGTACTCGGAAAAAGGGCGAGCGAGGCGGAAACGACGCTCCTTATAAGCAGCGGCGCGGATCTGCATAATTTTCAGCCCACCGTGTCGGATATCGCGAAAATATCGACTTGCGATTTATTCGTATACGTCGGCGGAGAATCGGACGATTGGGTAGACGACGCGTTGAAAAACGCGACCAATGAAAATATGATCGTCATAAATCTTCTCGAAACTCTTGGCGAAAAAGCGAAGGAAGAGGAAATAACGGAAGGTATGGAAACGGAAGAGGAAGAAAGCGAAGACGATCAAACGGAATACGACGAACACGTTTGGCTTTCTTTAAAAAACGCGCGTATATTCGTAAACGAGATCGCTTCGGCTCTCGCGAAAATAGACGAACCCAATTCTTTGCTCTACGCCGAAAACGCAGCCGCGTATAACGCCG
Source organism: Clostridia bacterium (assembly GCA_017479185.1). Lineage (GTDB taxonomy): Bacteria > Bacillota > Clostridia > Christensenellales > Borkfalkiaceae > UBA10281. The sequence continues at coordinate 2,170 of JAFVCP010000105.1, read as the reverse complement.
AACTATCGGCGCTCGACAAAAAATACGAAGGCTCAATAGCCGAGTCGAACAAAAAAACTGTTTTATTCGGGGATAGGTTTCCTTTCCGTTATCTCGTCGACGATTACGGGCTGACGTACTACGCCGCTTTCGTCGGTTGCTCCGCCGAAACCGAAGCGAGTTTCAAAACCATAATATTTTTAGCAAATAAGGTAAACGAACTCGGTCTTGCGGCGATTTTGAAAATAGAAAATTCCGACGGAAAAATCGCCCAAACCGTAAAAGAAAACACGACCGCCAAAAATCAAAAGATACTAACTATGGACTCTCTGCAATCGGCGACCGAGAAGGAATACGAAAACGGAAGGACCTATCTGAAAGTTATGGAAAACAACCTTGCCGTTTTGATAGAAGCGCTTAAATAAGGAGAGGTATTATGACGCAGATCGAATGTAAAAATCTATCTATCGGTTACGATAACGCCGTCGTTTGCGAAAATATGAATTTTAAAGTGGAACGGGGGGATTACTTTGCAATAGTCGGAGAAAACGGAGCGGGTAAATCGACGCTTATGAAAACCCTGCTCGGACTTATAAGACCGATATCCGGGGAGATAGTTATTGGGGACGGACTAAAAAGAAAGGAGATAGGTTATCTTCCCCAACAAACAGCCGCGCAAAAAGATTTTCCCGCATCGGTTTGTGAAGTGGTCTTATCCGGGTTTTTAGCGGCGACCGGGCTAAGACCTTTTTACAGCAAAGAAGAAAAGGCGAAAGCCAAAAGCAATATAGAAAAAATGGGGCTTTCGGGTTTCGAAAAGCGTTGTTACAGAGAACTTTCGGGTGGACAGCAACAAAGAGTTCTGCTTGCAAGGGCTCTTTGCGCCACGAAAAAGATAATGCTTTTGGACGAGCCTGTTTCAGGTCTTGATCCCAAAGTCGCCGCCGAAACTTACGATATAGTCGAAAAACTCAACCGAGAAGGGACGACCATCATAACCGTAACGCACGATCTTGGGTCCGCCATAAAGTACGCGAATAAGATACTTCATATCGGGAGCGAAATCTTTTACGGCTCAAAATACGATTATATGATGAGCAATATCGGCAAAAATTTTATTTATCACGGAGAAAACCGCAATGTCTGAAATTTTTGAAAAATTAGGATCGTATTTTCAATTTCCCTTCGTTCGTTACGCTTTGATCGTCGGAGTTCTAATCGCGCTTTGCTCTTCACTTCTCTGAGTGACCCTTGTGCTGATAAGGTTTTCTTTTATCGGCGACGGCTTGTCGCACGTCGCGTTCGGCGCGATGGCGGTCGCCGCCGTGGTCGGACTTACCAACGAAATGCTAATAGTAATGCCGGTTACCGTCGTATGCGCCGTTTTACTTTTAAAATCGGGGCAAAACGCCAAAATAAAAGGGGACGCTTCGGTCGCGATGATATCGGTCGGCGCTCTTGCGATCGGCTATCGTTTAATGAATTTATTTCCGACTTCCTCGAATGTTTCGGCAGACGTATGCAGCACTCTTTTCGGTTCGACCTCTATTTTGACGCTTACGGGAACCGAAGTGTGGCTATGCGTCGGTCTGTCCGTCGCGGTAGTAATGATATTTGTTTTATTCTACAATAAGATCTTTGCCGTTACGTTCGACGAAAATTTTGCCAACGCGACGGGTACGAATGCGGATCTTTATAATTTTATGATAGCGGTAGTAATTGCCGTGGTTATCGTTCTCGCGATGAACCTCGTAGGCTCCCTTCTTATCTCGGCGCTCATTATTTTCCCCGCGCTGTCGGCGATGAGAGTTTTTAAAAATTTTAAATCGGTAACAGTCTGTTCCGCGGTCATCTCTCTTTTATGCGCGGTGTTCGGCATTTTGGCGTCGATCATTTGGGGAACGCCCGTAGGTCCGACGATAATCGTTGCGGATATTATCGCTTTCGCCTGTTTTTATATAGTAGGAAAAATAAAAAGGAGATAAAACGTGAAAAAATATTTATTACTTATTTTGTCGTTGTTTTGCGTTCTCCCGCTCGCCTGTTCGCGATCGACGGGTTACACGCTTACAGAGCAAACCTTTTTTCTTGTAATGACGAATATCCAATATTACCCCGAACAATATATCGGGCAAAAAATCGAATACGATTGCTTTTCTTACGAGTTGACCGATATCGACGGGAAAAAATA
>JAFVCP010000104.1 GCA_017479185.1 Clostridia bacterium | reverse complement strand
TAATACTTCACCGAAAATTTCTTCGACGCTTTTTCTCGCGTCTACCATTTTTACCCTTTCGGGATATTTTTTTAAAAGTTGCAAATACCCCTCGTAAACCTTTCGATGAAAATCCATACCGCTCTGTTCGAGGCGGTCGTTTTTGTCCGCCCCGCCCTTTCTCAAAAACGCCTCGTCGGGCGAAATATCGAAAAATAAAGTAAGATCGGGCATTCCGTTTTTCATCGCGTATGAATTTATTTCGCTCACGAAATCAAATCCCAAACCCCTCGCGTAAGCCTGATAGGCGAACGAGGAATCTATATATCTGTCGCAAACCACCGTCTTTCCCTCTTTAATAGCGGGAATTATCTTTTCGTCGAGATGCTGAACTCTCGACGCGGCGTATAAAAGCGCTTCGCATTTATCCGTCATTTCGGAGTTTCTGCCGTCGAGAATGATTTCCCTTATTTTTTCGGCAAGGGGCGTCCCCCCCGGCTCTCTCGTAAAAACGGCTTCTATATTATTCTTTTGAAACCATTCGCGTAAAAGTTGAAGTTGGGTGGATTTCCCCGAACCTTCGCAACCTTCAAGCGTTATAAACCTTCCCTTTTCAGTCGGCATAATTGCTATACGTCCTTATGAGATATTCGGCAACGGCAAGCCCCTCGTATTCGAGGTCGCTCTGTACGGCGAAAAGGTTTACGACTCCGAAAACCAATCCGTCGACGGTCGTCTTGCCGTTTTCGTCGAGGGTGTACCAAAGCGATTTGAGATCGGGCTTATCTTCGGACGCGAAACGTACGAGTTTGGACATATCTATTCCGTACGCCCCCGTTTCGCCGTATTTTACCTCTTCCCCGTCTTTATAGGCGGCTCTCGAATACCAAAGAAAATCTTCGCCCTTTTCCTTGGCGTTTTCTATCGCCCCTTTGACGCTCTTATAATTGAGATATACCCCTTCTATCCTCTTTATTTCGTTCTCGACGCCTTCCGCCACCGTCTTTTCGTCGGTATAAGTCCGACGGTAATTTCTGTCCGCGGTGATCCTCTGCGTTCTGAAATACTCCTCTATTTTACCTTTATCGACTTCGTATCCATAGTCGGTTTCGGTAATAAATCCGCCCTTTACGGTATAAGTATACGCAGCGTCTAAAAGTTTATCTATCGAAAGGAGAGTATTGTTGGTTACCAGCCCCTGAACGTCGGAGCCGACGCCCTCTTCCTCGTCGAACGGAATATCTCCGCCGCCGATAATTATTACGTCCCCTTCGTTTACGGACATTCGGAGAGTCAACATATATTGCGCGCTGTACGTTCCCGCCGACTGTATGGCTGTAACCGAGGTTTCAAGCGTATCGTACGACAAAACGCTCTCGCCGTTCAACCCCGAATCCTTTTGTTTGAGCCGTTGAAGAAAGTTCGCGTTTTCGTTTCCGTAAACGCCCTCGTACACTACGAGATAAAACTTCTGCCCGTCGGTTATCCTCGTTCCGAGCGAAGTAAATGCGAGCGACCACAACACGAACGCCGCGAGCGACGCGATGATGATCTTCAAAAAATCGTAACTTATGAGATTGGACAATCTTTTTTTTGTTATCTTTATATCCATATCAAATACTGACTTTTAATCCGTCGTAGGCGACTTTTAAGCCGTCTTTTTCGACGATAGCCGCCGTTTCGGCGTGCGGTTTATGGAGCGACGGCGCAAGATGCGAAAGATATATCTTCGTATCGTCGTTTACGGTTCCCCACTTTTTCAAAGAGGGAAGCATTAAGCGTATCATAGGAATACTGTTGTGTTCGCCCATTCTGTAATCGCCGACGTAATCTCCGCAAGTCGCGTCCAAAACCGCAAGGTCGAGATTTTTGTTTTTGAGCCAATAATAAGTGGAATGCAAGAACCAAGCCCCGTCGAGCGCGTAAAGGAGTTTCTTCCCGTCCTGTTCGAGAACCAAGTGTTGGGGAAAAGCGATCTCGTCGTGATTGGCTTTAAGCCCCGTAACGCTTACGTTGCCGCCCATATCGTAAGTTACCCCGTCTTTCATTCTCATAATTTCGACGCCTTCTATTTCGTCCAAACGCGCGTCCTCTCTCACCCAAAGCCTTACTCCTCTTTTCGCTTTCGACGCGATATATTCGACGTTTTTGACCCTGAAATGGTCGCCGTGCAAGTGAGTTATTAAAATATCGGTTACCTTCGACAGATCTACGCCCGCTATCCTCGCTTCGTCCTGAAAATGATCGCCGCAATCGATAACTATATTTTCGTTTATAAGCGCCGACGACGACCTTCTCGCGTCAAAATCGAATTTGTCTTTAAATTGGTCTTTAAGTTTGGGAGAATAGTCGCACGCGCAGGTTCCTAAAAATAATATTTCCATATTGCACCTATAATTATCACACCTTATCAACAGTTTACGAAAAATCGGCTTTTAGCCTTTTTACGTTTTATTACCTTAGCCGAATGAAGACGTATATAAATACGTCGAGTGAGTATTTGCTGAAATACGCCGAAATTCAGTCGTTTTAACGAGTTCGATCTTATTTTCATTCGGCTATAGTTCTATATGTTATTTTTTGTTATGCGTCCGTCTTTGGGTTTTGCCCGTTTAATTAAAAATAAAACATTCCAAAACGATGCTTGACGCGCCTTTCGGAATGTTTATCACGCAAATTACGCTCCCCGCCGCCAAAAGTTTGCTTTTATTACGGCGCGTTTTTAATCTACGATCGCAAGGATCTTGACCTGATATTCGTCAGCCTTATCGGGCGTTTGAACGG
>JAFVCP010000103.1 GCA_017479185.1 Clostridia bacterium | reverse complement strand
TGTTTATATACAGTTTAACGTGTAAACCAAGACTGTCCAACAAAGATTTGGCGAGAGTTATTACCTCGGCGTCGGTATCCGCTCCCTTTCCTCCGTATATCTCTATTCCGAATTGGTGGTGTTCTCTCAATCTGCCTTTCTGTGGGTTTTCATATCTGAAAACGGGCGTGATATAGTAAGTCTTTAAAGGCATAGCGCCGTTAAAAAGTCCGTTTTCAATAAAACTCCTCGCAACTCCCGCCGTTCCTTCGGGCTTTAAAGTTATACTCCTCTCGCCTTTGTCGAGAAAAGTATACATTTCCTTATTTACGACGTCCGTCGTTTCTCCTACGCCCCTTAAAAAGAGTTCGGTGTGTTCGAACGTCGGAGTCCTGATTTCTTTAAGGCAATATTTCGAGGCTATCTCCCTCGCTTTCCTCTCGACGTAATGCCATTTAAAACTGTCGCTCGGCAAAACGTCTTTCGTTCCCTTCGGTATATTTATCATAGAAATCTTCTCCTGTCCGTCTTATAAAATATATTTCTTGACGCTTTGACCTTCGATGACCGCAGACAAGTGTTCTTCGACGTATTTTTCATCGATAACCACTTTGGTCAAAGGCATATCTCCGCCCGCGTTAAAGGAAATATCTTCCAAAAGATTTTCCATAACGGTGTGGAGCCTTCTCGCGCCTATATCTTCCGCCGTCGCGTTTATTTCGGCGGATATTTCGGCGATCTTGGCGATCGCGTCGGGCGTAAATTCAAGGTCTATATTATCGACTTTCAAAAGGTCGGCATACTGCGAAGTTATGGCGTTTTTCGGTATAGTAAGAATATTTATAAAATCCTCTTTGCTAAGGCTTAACAGTTCTACTTTTATGGGAAATCTTCCCTGAAGTTCGGGAATGAGATCTTCTACCGCAGAAACGTGGAACGCGCCTGCCGCTATAAAGAGAATATAGTCGGTTTTTACCATTCCGTATTTCGTATTGACCGAACACCCCTCGACTATAGGCAAAATATCCCTTTGAACTCCCTCTCTCGAAACGTCGGCGCCGCCGCGATTGCCTTTCCCCGCGATCTTATCTATTTCGTCTATGAAGATGATACCCTCTTCTTCCGCTCTGCGTACGCCTTCGGACTTTACAGCGTCGTTGTCGATAAGTTTATCGCTTTCCTCGGCGATTATGAGTTTTTTCGCCTCTGAAACCTTGACCTTTCTCTTACGGCGCTTCTTGGGAAGCATATCCCCGAAAATAGAGCCTAAAGAAATTTCGGCGTTCATACCGGGCGCGAGTTCGAGCGCTTTCGGTTCGTCGATAAGATCGACCTCGACGATCATCTCGTCGTATTTCCCGCTCCTTACGCCCTCGAGTACCCTCTCTTTAAAAAGTTCTTCGGGTGTTTCTCCCTTTTCGGCGCGAAGTTGTTCGACGAGTATCTTGGCTATCTGTCTTTCCGCGATCCCCGTCGCCCTTTCCGAAACGGCGGAGTAATGCTCGTCTTTGACCATTCTCACGCTCGCCTCGACGAGATCTCTTATCATAGATTCGACGTCCCTTCCGACGTAGCCGACCTCGGTATATTTCGTCGCCTCGACCTTGATAAAAGGCGCTTTTACGAGTTTTGCGAGCCTTCTCGCTATCTCGGTTTTACCGACGCCCGTAGGTCCTTTCATTATTATGTTTTTGGGAGTTATCTCCTCTCTTTGTTCGTCGGTAAGTTTGCTCCTTCTGTACCTGTTGCGGAGC
>JAFVCP010000102.1 GCA_017479185.1 Clostridia bacterium | reverse complement strand
TATGGTCATATTATGTCGTTGCGAAATAGAGCGTTTTTTGTCGCCGCGAATATGGTCATATTATGTCGTTGCGAAATAGGGCGTTTTTTGTCGCCGCGAATATGGTCATATTATGTCGTTGCGAAATAGGGCGTTTTTTTTCGCCGCGAATATGGTCATATTATGTCGTTGCGAAATAGGGCGTTTTTTTCGCCGCGAAGATGCTCATATTTTGTCGCCGCGGATTTGAGCGTTTTTTGTCGCAACGAGTTTTGGTTTATTTTGTCGCTGCATATTTCAACACGTTCCGTAAGGCAATGTCGGAATTTGTCGAAAGAGAAATAGCAGGTTTTTTAAAGATGACACAATGTTGTCGTAGTTTACGAGTAAGATTATACACAAACAAACGTTCGCAAAATAAAATCATAAACCCGAATCGCGAGTTTGTCAATAGTTTATGACGCAATTAAAAAAAATAAAAACAATAATTTCAAAAAGTGTCATAAAATCTTGAAAAATTTAAAAATCGGGTTTAATATGATCGCGAAAAGGCGAAAAGATCCCGTTCGCAAAAATAAAACGAAATAATCGGAGGTTAAAAAATGTATTCTTATGAAAAAACTTTATTATCCTGTTTTAAATGTATGGAGGACGTTATCGGTCAGATGGAGAGGGTGTTTACGGACGCGGCGGTCGGCAGTCATACTTGTTTAAGTCCCTGCGAGGTTATAGCCGAAAAACTTATGAAGATGACCGAAAGAAAAATAAATCTCATCGACGTCCGTAATAAGGTCGTAAAGGCTTTTAACAGGCTTGACGACGAAAAGAGAAAGTTTATTTCTTATAAATATTTCGGCAGGAAAGACAAAGAGATCGACGAAATAAAGAACACGAGGGATTATTTCAGAAAAAACAACTCCGCGCTCAAAGCCTTTTCCAAAATTCTTCAGGCGATGGGTTTTACGGAAGAAAATTTTTTAAACTCGTGCGAAAAATACCGTTTTATAATGCAGGTGTACGAGGATTTTAAAGAGAGGGAAGCGACGAGAAATAAGTTGCCTTCACGTTATTATAAAATAGTCAAATCGGGCGTTTAATCGTCGTCGAAAGAATTTTTACTGACGACTTCGTCTTTCGCTCTGTCGGAAGTCGGTCTGAAAAGCAGGTATACGATGCTTATCGCGACGACCGAGATGGCGACTATGATTATTATCTGGAGATTTTCCCCGAGGGAATTATCGGTCTTAACTTCTTCTTTTTCGGTCGAACTTACCGACTCGCTCTCCGAGGTTTCGGGTTTCGGGATTTCTACGGGAAGGGTGGGCAAAGCGAAATTTACGAGCGCGTTTTGAGATATGTAACCTATGTATTTATCGCCCGTCGTTAAAGTAACGTATCCGTAAATAAAATTTTCTCCGCCCGGTCTTTTGAGTTCTCCGTAATACTCTATTACGCTGTTCTCCGTAACCGTTTCCGCGTAAGCGAAATTGGAATCTTTATACATAAGGCAAGTTTGATTTACCGTAAAAGACGAAGCGGGATAGGGCGCGGAAGGCGGCGTTTCAACGATATTTAAAGCGGTTATGGGAAGATAGCCTTTTACCGAGGGTTTAAGCGGACTTTCTCCTTTATATTCCACTTTCGCCGATATTCCGCCGACCGATAAAACTTTGACGTAATAACTGTACGGTAGCGTAAACCAAGGAGAAGAGAGCGCTTCGTCCATATAAAGGACGACGTCTTTGGATAAGATCCTCGAATAGTTCGCTTCTTCCGCTTTAACGGTTATGACCGGAGAAAAAAATATTGAAAAAATCAAAAGCGTAAGCGCCGTTATTTTCTTCATAGTAAAAACTATTATAATACTTTATTACGGTCGCGCGCAAAAATATTAAGCAGAAAAAAGGGAGAGTTTGTCGATTATGACTGAAGAAGAATGCGTGCTTAAAATTTCCAAAATCGAAAAGGAAATAAAAAGAAGGAAAGACTGTCCTCTGTTTTCTTATAACGTAGGAGAGAAGGTACATAAAAAGCAGTTGGAATTTCATAAATGCCCGAAGAGAAACCGATGGGTCTTCGGCGGAAACAGAAGCGGCAAAACCGAATGCGGGGCCGTCGAATCGATTTATCTCGCGAGGGGTATCCATCCTTACAGAGAAAACCGTAAAGACGTTTTCGGTTGGGTGGTTTCTCTTTCGAGGGAAGTTCAAAGGGACGTCGCGCAGAAAAAGATCTTAAAATACCTTCCCAGAAGTTGGATCGCGGATATAATAATGAGTTCGGGGAGAAAAGACAATCCCGACGGGGGATTTATCGACCAGATCAAGATCAGAAACGTTTTCGGCGGCGTTTCGACGATAGGATTTAAGAGTTGCGATCAGGGAAGGGAAAAATTTCAGGGAAGTTCGCTCGATTTCGTTTGGTTCGACGAAGAACCCCCAGAGGATATTTATCGGGAATGTAAGATGAGAGTGTTCGATAAAATGGGAGATATTTTCGGAACGATGACTCCGCTTAAAGGGCTGACCTTCGTATATGAAGAAATATATCTCAATAAGGGCAACGACGATCAGGCTTGGTGCGAATTCGTGGAATGGGCGGATAATCCATTTTTATCGACGGGCGAGATAGAAGCGTTGACTTCTTCGATGAGCGACGACGAACTTATTTCAAGACGGTACGGTCAATTCAAGAGCCTTTTCGGTCCCGTTTATCCCGAATTCGACGAAAATATTCACGTTATCCCGCCTTTCCCCTTTCCGCCGGAGTGGCAAAACAATCTTTCGATCGACCCCGGACTCAATAACCCGCTGTCTTGCCATTGGTATTGCGTCGATCACGACGATAAAGTGTACGTCGTCGCCGAACATTTCGTCGCGGGCAAAGACGTCGCCTATCACGCGCAGAAAATAAGCGAAATATCAAATTCTTTGGGATGGAAAAGAGATTCGAAGGGAAGGCTTCGCGCGCTTATCGACTCGGCTGCCAATCAAAAGACGCTCGCGTCGGAAAAAAGCGTTACTCAATTATTTTGCGAACGAGGGATATTGGTCGATCCGAGAGTGGATAAAGATCTTTTCGTGGGCATTTCGAGGGTAAAAGAATATTTGAAGGAGAAAAAACTGTTTATTTTCAGTAATTGCGTAAACCTCATACGAGAACTGAAAAGTTACAGATGGGCGGAAGGAGATCGTCCCAAAAAAACCGACGACCATTGTCTTGACGAATTGAGATATTTTTTGGCTTCAAGACCGAGAGGAGAAAAATTGTCCGAAGAAAAGACGGCGATAATGAGGGATAAAGAAAGACTGATAAGAAAACTGAAAAGGAGGAGATAGGTGGAAGAAAAAACCAAAAAAAAGATAGAAAAGGCTCTTATAAAACGTGCTGTGGGATACGACGCCGAAGAAACGATAGAAGAATTTTCTTCCGACGAAAACGGCGAACAGCGTCTTTTAAAGAGAAAAGTAACCACGAAAAATTTCCCGCCCGACGTTCAGGCGGCAAAACTTCTTCTCGATATGGACGAAGGAGAGGATTTTCTCTCTCTTTCCGACGACGAACTTGAAAACGAAAGGAAAAGATTATATAAAATTTTGGAGGATATTAAAAAAGATGATCGTAAAAAAAATTAAATCGCCGATAGTCTGCGACGTCGGCGGCTGCAAAAACAAAGCCGACCTAACGTTTAGTTTTTTCGGAGATAAGGTCGATATGAGATTATGCTCTCATTGCGCCAACCTGCTTCGTTTAAGCCTCGGAAAACTCGGTAAGGAGAGCAAAAAAGATGAGTGAGAAAAATGGCAAAAAACAATTTTACGAAGATCTCGTAAAAGAAGTCGAAGAGGATTACGACAGAAGAAGAGAAGACCGTCGTTTGATCCAAAGACAATGGGAACTTAACGTCAACTACCTCGAAGGCAAACAGTATTGCGAAATAAACGGGATAGGCGAGATAGAAGAGAGCGAAAAAGACTTCTATTGGCAGGGCAGAAGCGTTTATAACCATATCGCCCCCGTCGTGGATACGAGAATAGCAAGACTTACGAGGGTCAGCCCTATAATGAGCGTCAGGGCTGCCGGCGCGGACGAGGGCGATATCAAAACGGCTAAACTTACGACTTCGATACTCAATTCGACCTGCGCGAGATTAGACTTCAATTCTCTTATAAGAACGGCGACGGAATGGAGCGAAGTTTGCGGAACTGCGTTTTACGAGATCACTTGGGACGGAGAACGGGGCAAGATACTCGGCGAAGTCGACGGCGTGGAAGTCAAAGAGGGAGATATAGGTATAAAAGTGGTTTCTCCGTTCGAAATATTCCCCGATTGCCTTGCGGCGGAAGGTATAGAAGATTGTAAAAGTCTGATACACGCGAGGGCTATGCACGTTGACGACGTAGAGGAAAAATACGGCGTAAAACTTAAAGGTAAAGACGTCGGAGTGTTTTCCCTTTCAGAAAAAGAAGGGGCGGGGGAAACCGTCGCGAAAAACAGAGTAGTCGTCATCGAACGCTTCGAACGCCCGTCGGCGGAATTTCCGAACGGAAGAGTGATAACCGTCGCCGAAAATACCCTTCTTTACCTCGGTGAACTTCCGTTTAAAAACGGAGAGGACGGAAAGAGAGATATTCCTTTCGTAATGCAAAGATCGATACCGTCAGCGGGAAAATTTTTCGGAACCTCTATGATAGAAAGACTTATACCTCTTCAAAGGGCGTATAACGCGGTCAAAAACAGAAAACAGGAATGTCTCAACAGGATAAGTAGGGGCGTGGTTACGGTAGAGGACGGCTCGGTCGACGTGGACGAACTTGCCGAAGAAGGTCTTTCGCCGGGCAGAGTCGTCGTTTACAGACAAGGCTCTCAACCGCCTTCTTTGATGAATCCCGGTAACGTTCCCAACGATTTCAATTCGGAAGAGGACAGACTTACGAGCGAATTTATTTTGATAAGCGGCGTGAGCGAATTTTCAAGAACTTCTCAGGTCGGAGCGTCGCTTTCGTCGGGTACCGCCTTGCAACTTCTTATCGAACAGGACGACACGAGGCTTTCGGCGACAGCTGAAGAAATAAGAAAAGCGGTCAAGAAGGCGGCTAAACACATCATAAGGCTTTTTAAACAGTTCGCCGATAAGGGAAGGATAATGAAAATCGCAGGCGAAAACGGAAAGATCGAAACCTGTTATTTCAATTCCTCGGATATTTCTTCCGACGACGTCGTGTTCGATACCGAAAACGAATTGAGTTATACTCCCGCGCAAAAGAAAAACGCGGTGTACGAACTCTTGAATTCAGGGCTTTTAAACGGCGCCGACGGTAAACTCAACGAAAGAACCAAAACCAAAATACTCGATATTTTAGGTTTCGGTTCGATAGACAATACCGCCGATATAAACAGACTTCACGTTACGAAAGCCGAAACCGAAAATATGGGCGGTTATAAAAAAGATATCGAGGTCGACGAATACGACGATCACGAGATCCACGTCCTCGAACATACGAGATTTTTACTCTCGGCGGAAAGCGACGACGTGAGAAAGGATCCCGAACGCAAACGGCGCGCTCTCGAACATTTAAGAGCGCACAAGCAAGCCGTTTCGATAAAGATATAATAGTAGGAGGGAAAACATGAAGAGTACAAGGGAAGAAGAAAATTTCCCGTCGACGCACACCGCGGAGGCGGAAAGGGTTGAAGGCGTAACGTTCGGGAAGTTTAAAGATCCCCGATCTCTCGTGAGAGCCTACGAGTCGCTTGAGGCTGAATTTACCAGACGCAGTCAGCGTTTAAAGCAACTCGAGAGGGAGTCGCAGGCAAAGGGAGAAACGAGGTCGTCGGATCCCGTCCCCTTTGACGCAACGGGTGGGAACGACGACGCAAAGGAGATCTTTTTAAAGAGGTTTCCTCGCGCGAAGGCGTTGTCGTCGGAAATCGCCGCTTTCGCCGTAAACGATAACGATTTTACGGCGGGAAATCTGGAAAGGGCTTACGCAAGACTTTTGGAGAGAGAAATCGACCGATCGGAAAACAAACTTAACGACAGAGATTTTCTGATAAAAAAGATAAGAGAGGATCCTACGGTTGCAAACGAGATCGTCAAGTCTTATCTTAAGGATCTTGCGAGCGCAAAACCCAAAGTGGCGTTCGGGGGCGGGACCGCCCTCGCTATGCCGCCTCGTAAACCTAAAAATTTAGAAGAGGCGGCGACTATGACTCAAAAATATTTTAATGAAAAAGGAGAAATCAAATGGTAACTTTAACTAGCGCGGATAAAGCGTTAAAGACTTTATATCTCGGCGTTGTCGCCGAACAGTTGAACACGGAAGTCAATCCCTTCCTCGCCAAGATCAAGCAGTCCACCGCGGACGTCTGGGGTAAGGAAGTAAGAAGGTTGGCACAATACGGAATAAACGGCGGCATCGGCGCGGGTACCGAATCGGGCAATCTTCCCGCCGCCGCAAGCAACAATTACGAACAACTCGTCAGCACCCTTAAAAACCTTTACGGAACTATCGAGATCTCGGATAAGGCGATAAGGGCTTCCGAACACGATACGGGGGCGTTCGTCAATCTACTTAACGCCGAAATGGAAGGGCTTGTCAAAGCCGCTTCGTACAATTTCGGAAGAATGCTTTTCGGCGACGGTACCGGAATTTTGGGAATGGTTACCGCCGTGTCAGGAAACACTATCACTCTAAATTCCGTGAAAAACGTTATAGAGGGAATGGTCGTAGACTTTATGGATAGTCTCGGCGACCCCACCGCGATAGTCGGAAGAAGAGTTGTAAGCGTCGACAGACAGAACAAAACGGTTACTATCGACGGGGTTTCGGTCAACACGACCACTCTTCCTCTCGGCAGCAATATGTCCGTTCAGAATTCCTACGGCCACGAAATAACCGGTTTGGGTTCCATCTTCAAGACCAGCGGCGCTATTTACGGACTTAACAGAAACACTCATAAATGGTTGATCCCCTATATGAAATCGGACGTAGGGGAGATTACGGAAAACAAGATACAGTCGGCGATAGATTATCTCGAAGAAAATACGGGAAGCAAGGTAAACTTCATAATCTGTTCTTCCGGCGTAAGAAGGGCGTTCCAGGAGCATCTTTCCACCTATAAGAGAAACGTCGACGTTATGGATCTCAAAGGCGGTTATAAAGCCATTTCCTACAACGGTATACCCATTATCTCGGATAGATTTTGTCCCGACGGAACTATGTATCTTCTCAATACCGACGATTTCGTTTTGCATCAACTTTGCGATTGGCAATGGCTCGAAGGCGAAAACGGAAAGGTCATCAAACAGGTGGCGGGCAAACCCGTTTACACTGCGACTTTGGTCAAGTACGCCGATCTTATCTGTACTCGTCCTTGCGGACAGGCAAGACTTACCGGTATAACCGAAGCCTGATTTTAAACCCGTCGTCCGCCGATATTCGGCGGACGACGAAAAAAAGGAGAATGACCATGAAAGTTAAAGACGTTATTATAAACGCCGCGAGATTGGTCTTAAAAGACGAAACGGCGGACAAATACGCCGCAGACGAATCTCTCGACAGCGAGGAAGAAAAGGCGATAAAACAACTTATACGGGCGTATAACCTCGTTTTGAAAGAGGTTGCGACCGATTATTTGCCCTTGACCCTGACCGAAGAGAGATCGGGCGGAACGGTTGAATTTTCGGGTTTTTCCAACTACCCGCTGAAAATATTGTCGGTACGCCGAAAGGACGAAAAAATCGATTTCGAAATTAAAAATTCCGCGATGGTTTTGCCAAAGGGAGAGGGATTTTCGATCTCGTACTCCTATCTTCCGAACGACCAAACGCCTTCCGACGATTTTCCTTACGAAAATAAAAGAGTGGAAAACAGGGCGTTTTGTTACGGCGTCGCTTCGGAGTTTTGCCTGATGAACGGCAGATATGACGAGGCGGGGAATTGGGATTCTAAATACAGAAGGGCGGTAGATACCGTATTTAAGCATAGCGCTAAAAAAATCAAAGGGAGATCATGGGTGTGAGCGACGGTGTAAAAATAAAAAGACAGAGGTCGGCTTCCGTCGAGTTTCGTAAATTCGGAGAGGTCAACCTTAAAAGCGACGGCAATACGGGCGAAAGTTCGTTTGCCGAATACTCGGTCGGCTTCGATCTGAAAAGCGGGGCTTTAAAAAGCGGAGCGGGGTTGGGAGAACTGTGGAACAACACGATCGCAGAAAAATGCGTGGGACTATGGTTTTATAAGCGATACGATCAATTAAGGGGCGCGAGCGACAGATTGATCGCGATGAGCGAAAGCGGACAAATGTACGAAAAAAGATTGACCGCCGGTCCGTTTTACCAGATCTCGGGATTGGTTTTCAGCCAAAAGCCGGAAGGGGTTTGCTATAATTACAACGGCGACGACGTGATAATTTTCGCGTCGGGAGAGGACGGGACCTTTATCTACGACGGCAATCAGGTTACTTCAATTCCTTCGGCTCCCCCTATAACTTCCGCCTGTATGCATTACGAAAGATTATTCGTAACCGTCGAAGGTGGCAGAACTCTTTGGTTTTCGGACGATTTCGATCCTACGAACTGGTCGGTCTCTCTTTCGGAAGCGGGATTTATAGATCTCGTCGATTTCAGAGGGGAAATGCTAAAAGCGTTAAGTTTTCTCGACTATCTCTACGTTTTCAGAAGTTACGGCATAACCCGTATTTCGGCTTACGGAAAGCAAGAAGAATTTACCGTTTCGAATTTATTTACTTCGTCGGGGAAAATATTGAAAAATTCGATAACCGTTTGCGGCGACAGGATAATTTTCTTCGCGAGCGACGGGATCTACTCGTTTAACGGGCTTACGGCGACCAAAATATTCGAAGGTTTGGACGGGTTCGTCGATTACTCTTACGAGCAGACGAAAGGGCAATATTTCGACGGGAAAGCCTACTTTATGACCAAGATCCATAAGGGCGACGTTCTTTGCGACGCGTTGATGATAATCGAGGTGTTTTCGGGGACCTATTATTTTATCGAGGGGCTTGGGATCGTCGATATTCAACTTATAGACGGTCGTTCCGCCTACGAATTGGCTTTTCTCGACGGCGCGGGAATAAAAGTTTTCCGACTTGACGGAAAGGGCGGTAAACTCGGGATCCCTTATAGGAAAGAATGGAAAAGCAAATTCGGCGATTTCGGCATAAGAAAGAAAAAAAATCTTACCGAGGTTTCCCTATTTACCGCAACCAGAATAACTCTCGAAGTGAATTGCGACGGAAAGACTTTTCAATTCGACGTACCCGGCGGGGAAGAAAGAAAGGCGGTTCGTCCCAATATACGCGGATATAAATTTTCTTTTAAAATAATTTGTGAGGAGGAAAACGCCGACGTGTCCGCTTTGACGGTCAATTTCGGCTATTACTTATGAGCGGGACGGATTACGGAAAAGAGGCTTATTTAAAAGTCGAAGAATTGATGAAAAGGATCAAGGCTCTCGAAGCCGAAAATTCGGGAGAAGAGAGGGAGATAGACCTTTCCTTCGATATTTTCATTAACGGGAGCGTTGAAAAAACCGTGGATTTTTATTCTTACGAGGAAGGAGAGGGCGGCATATACGCGGAGATCCCTTCCGACGCGCAGTTATATCTTAACGGAACGATTTTACCAAGCGTCGACGGCGTTGTCGAGGGAGTTTTACCTTTTAAAAAGGGTAAAAACTCTATAAGATCGGTTTTCGCGCAGTCCGTCGGCGAAAACGTAAGTTGTATCATAAAAGTTTCCGGAAAGGTCGAAGATCGACTTATAGGCAGACTTTTATGCCCTGTCGGCGGCGATTATTATTCTTATTCGGACGGCGATTATTACGCGGTATATAAAATCGGTGAAAATTCGCCCGCGCTTACGCTTTACGGAGTGGGGTACGCTTCCGCTCGTTACGAGGACGGAGAAATAGTCGTCGCTTTTACTGACGAAGTCGGCAATATGACTATACGAAGATACGATCTGATCGGGAGATATACTTCCCGATCGGTTTCGGGCAATAACTACGGCAAGTTCGCTATCAGGACCGAAGGCGAAAGGATATATTTATACGGTATCAAAGGTAATTACCTTTGGGCGGGCTTTATCGGGGATAACGGAAGTATCGTCGACAGCAAGACGGGGTTAAGGGCGAAAGAAGTCGCTTTCGGAAATTTCGGCGCGGCGGCGAAAGGGCTTCTCGTTACCGACGTCGACGGCAATATAGGAGCCTGCGTTTTATCTTCCGTAGACCCTCTTACCGTTTCCTCTCGCATAGGCGCGGGCATAAAGAACAACGCAGATTTTTATAACGACGGTATAAGTTACAGTAAAGACGGATCGGCTTTTCTTCTTCTTTTTCGCGGTAATAAATTTTCAGCCGCGGGCGAAATATGCGTTGCCGACGAGGCGATAAAGACCGAAAGCGGAAGAACGGTCGTTCGTAAGGGGAGAAAAATTCAAATTTTATAAAAGAGGTGTAAAATGAGTATAAAAATAAATTACAGCGATTATTATAACGCCGTTTACGGCGACAAAGATAAGCAAAAAGAAGAAAAAAAAGTCGACGGAGCAAAAGCCGAACTCGTGGAAAAACTCAATAAAATAGACGAAGAGTACAATAATACCACGACTCGGACTTACGGCGACAAAGTTTTCGACAAACTCGTAGATAAGACCTACGATCCTTTAAGCGACGAGGAGATCGAAAAGATCGCGAAAGAAAATATTTCGGAAGACGAATGGAGAAATAAAGCCAAGAAATTGGAGTCGGACGCGAAAGAGAAGAAGGACGATCTTAAAAAGAGAGGAGAAGAAATAACCAAAAAAGCCGCCGAAAGTCTGGAAACTCTCGACGAAAGGGCGGCGGAAGCGAAAAGAGAGGTCGAAAATCAAGCCCTTAAAAGGGGATTGGGGCGATCTTCCGTTATCGCGGAAGAGTTGAGCGAAATGGAAGAGGCGAAGATCAAAGCGGGCGCGGAAATCCTCAATAGCGAACTCGTCGGGTTAAACGGTATAGACGAGAAGATCGCCTCTCTTGAAGAAAATTTAAAAGAGTCTTTCGACAATCTCGAAATAAAGAAGGCGGCTGAGATCGCGAAAAACATACAAGCCCTTAAAGACGAAAGACAGGCAAAGATCGACGAGGTGGAAAAATACAACGCAAAGCAACGTGAGGAACGGCAAAAAGAATTAGCCAAACTTGAAAATAACGGCGTCGACGTGTCCGAAGAAGGAACAAAAGAATATATCGCGAGAACGGGAAGTATGATAAGGGAACTGTACTCTTATTACAGATCGCTCGGAAAAGACGCGACTAAAGAGATCTCAAACGATAAAGATTTTATCGAGGAAAGGATCGGCTCGGACGGGTATAAATATTTAAAGAGTTTTTTCTGACGAGATCGAACCAAGCGAAAACAATTTCGTTTCGCTTAAAAAAAGTTTTGCCCGACCGCTTTTCTCGGGCGTCGGGCGAAAATCGTATTATCGACCGAGTATTATAACGAGTTTTGGCGGAAAGCGGAGAAAAACTTTCTCCGCTTTCCGCTTTTAAACGGTTTACTTTTAAATTGTTTGTATGATATAATACTTAAGTTGAAAAGGAAATGAAAAAATGAAGGTATGCGTAATACAACCCGAATATTCGTTTGAGGAAAACGAACTCGATGAAAGAGAACGGGATCTGTTAAAACTTTTGGACGAATGCGAAGAGGGAACCGATATAATAGTTCTGCCGGAATATAGCGACGCCCTCGCCGACGTAAAAGGTAAAAAGGGATTTTACGACGCTTCGGAAAAATATTCAGATTTGATCGTAGAAAAAGCGAGGGAAACCGCCGTAAGGTGCAATTCTATCGTGTTCGTGAACGTCGGGTTTAAGACAGATAGAGGAATAAGAAATACCACTTACGCAATCGACAGAAAGGGTAATATCGTCGGAAGGTATTTTAAAGCCCATCCCGCTCCGAGCGAGGTGAAAAAAGACTTTGAAGGCGGACATGAATTGGACGTGTCTTACAGTTATGAGCCGAAACGACCGTATATATTGGAGATCGAGGGGTTGAGATTTGCCTTCCTGACTTGTTACGATTTTTATTTTTACGAAAATTTTGCGAGAATAGCCCTCGAAAGCCCCGATATAATTATAGGTTGCGCCCTTCAAAGAACCGATACTCACGAAGCCCTTTCGATCATTAACCGATTTTTGTGTTATCAGACCAACGCTTATCTTATACGCGCGTCGGTTTCGCTTGGTCAACTTTCCGAAACTTGCGGTTGCAGTATGGTCGTGTCCCCTGAAGGGAAAGAAATTCTCAATATGAAAAACACCGTCGGAATAGGAGCCTGCGAGATAGATCCGAAAGTTAAGTTTTATAAGGCGGCGGGGTATATGGGGATAAAAAAAGCCCATTTCGAATATACCGAAGAGGGGAGAAGACCGTGGCTGTACAGAAACGGCGGAGCGTCGGTCGTTTTGGACGACTTTTTAAAAGGCTATCCGAGGATATGCGCTCATAGAGGCTTTAATGCGGTTGCTCCCGAAAACAGTATGCCGGCGTTCGGCGCGGCAGTCGCTGCGGGCGCGGACGAAATAGAATTCGACCTTTGGTCTACGAAAGACGGCGTTATTGTTTCCTGTCATGACGATATGCTCGAGAGGATCTCGACGGGTACGGGAAAGATTTACGAAAAGACCTACGACGAACTTTTATCTCTTGACTTCGGCGTTAAAGGCGGGAAAAAGTTCCAAGGACTTAAAATCGCTAAATTCGAGGATATTTTAAAGAGATTCGCAGGAAGAGTGATAATGAACATCCACGTTAAAATATGGGACTACGGTTTTGAGGACGATAAAATAGACGAGATAGTATCACTCGTAAAACAATACGATTGTTATAAACACGTTTACTTTATGACGGCAAACGACGAAATACATTTTAAATTGAAAGAAAAATATCCTGATATAAGCCGTTGCGTCGGTTGGGACGGCAATCGGGATCCTATGAAAATGGTAACGAGGGCGATAAATACGGGGGCGAATAAGATACAATTTTTTAAGCCTTTTTACGATAAGAAAAGTATTGACGCTGCGCGCGAAAAGGGAATTATATGTAATCTTTTTGGGGTGGACGATCCGCTTGAAGCGAGGAAATGCGTCCAAATGGGTATCGATACGATACTTACCGACGATTTTTTAAGCGTGTATAATCAAGTTGAGGATTTGTTATATGAAAGAAAACGAACTTAAAAAGTATACTTCGATCTATTCGTCTAATACCCTTGCCGCGAGCGGCAATCAATTTATTTTTCACCCCGAAAAAGGGGAAATAATAACGAGTAGAGTATTTTATAAAATTTTCAAAGGCGGAAAGTATAACTACTCTTTGCTCTTTACCAATATCATAGACAGCACTTTTTCCGACGGGAGTATAAGCGAAAAAAACAGAATATGTCCCGAATGGAAAATAATCGACGCTCGCGTGGGCAAATGCTTGGATATTCCCCAAAAACCATTGTCCGAAATGACCGTTTCCGACGATGGGGAAGGCGAAAACGCCGATATAAACGCGAGAGGATTTCTACCTTTGACTTTCCGCGGGGAAAGGGGAAAAACAGTAGGAAAGGGAGAAGTCTTTTGGAGCGATCCCATAACCCTCGATTTTAAAAAGGACGAATATTTATGCCTCGAACTTACTTTCAGCGGCGAGGAATTGCCTTGCCACGAGGAGTCGCAGATACCGATCTTCGTCAAGAAAAACGGCGAATGGAAGTATTGCGTTCATTCTCCCTTACCTTCTATGATAGGTTGCGACAGACCGGTAGAAAAGAGGATAGCCTATTTCGGGGATTCCATAACGCAGGGAATAGGCGTAAAGCAAAATTCCTATCTGCATTGGAACGCGTTGTTGTCTGAAAGATGGGGAGAGGAAAACGCCTATTGGAATCTCGGACTCGGTTTCGGCAGAGCCGCGGACGCCGCGAGCGACGGAATATGGATGGAAAAGGCGAAGACCAACGATATTTGCCTGGTGTGTTTCGGCGTAAACGATCTTTGCAGATATTCAGCCGAAGAGATAAAGAACAATCTGCGTTTAACGGTGGAAAAACTTAAAGAGGCGAAGGTTAAAGTCTTATTGCAAACGGTGCCTCCGTTCGATTATAGCGGCGAGGTCGCCGAGAATTGGCGAAACGTAAACCAATATATTACCCGAGTTTTGTCAGAAAAAGTCGATACGGTCTTTCAACTTACCGAATTTTTATCCGACGATAATTCCCCGATAGCCAAATTCGGCGGACATCCGAATGAAGAAGGTTGCGCTATTTGGGCTGAAAACCTGTATCGTTTTATTAAAAACAAATAAAAAAGGCGTCGTTTTCCAAGAAACGACGCCTTTTTTTTGGCGGGTTCATCTGCCGAAAATTATTTTCGCTATTCCTCGGAAAAGTTTTCCGTTGGCGATAGCGACTATCCCTTCCGCGACGCGGTAGGGCATTTTTTTGCCCATGGTCATCGCCGCCGTCCGCATATTCGATCTCTCCACCGAGAATTTCATAAACGACGCCCCTTTTAAGAGCGCGTCCCTCTTTATTTCGTCCTTGATTTTTTCCGCTCTTTTGATTTGCCTTTCGAAGGATGAAACGGCGGCGAAATAGATGATTTTGCCGAAAAAAGTCTGTTTGAAATGAAATAACGGACTCTCTACGGTGAGAGGAAGAGTGGGCGGTTCGGCGTCTATTTCCTTATTAAACAGAGTAGAAAAGTTTTCGTCCGACAAAGAATTGATCTTTAAAGGATCGCCGTAAAGGGAAATATATTTTTCATTCGGGTAGTTTTCTCCTTGGAATTCGACGGTTTCCGCAAGTTTTTCGCTTAAACAATCCGATCTCACGGAAATTTTATATTTGCCGCCGAAAACGCGGAAAATACCGTCGCTTTCCGAATAAACCGCAAACTCTTTGCGGTCGACGAAAAAGGCGATCTCTTTTTCCTCGCCGGCGCGAAGGTATACCTTATCGAAACCGACTAATCTTATCTTCGGAAGATGGGAGGGAAGCGTTTGGGGAGAAATATAGATCTGGGCGATCTCGGCGCCGTAAACCCCGCCCGTATTTTTGACGGTGAACAAAAGGGCGAAACCGTCGTTTTTTTCTTCGACAGATAAATTTCCGTATTCGAAAGAGGTATATGATAACCCGAAACCGAAAGGAAAGGCGACGGGGATATCCGCCGAAGAATAGTAAGCGTAACCGACGTGGATATTCTCCTTATATTTTTGATTAACAGACTTTCCGAATTCCTTCCCGAACGGAACGTCGTCGTACGACTTAACCCAAGTTTCGGCGAGTTTCCCGCAAGGGTTCGATAGTCCGAAAAGCAGCCTATAAGTCGATAAACCGCAGTTTTGCCCGGGGAGATAAGCGTTTAAAAAGGCGTTTATTTCGCCGATAAAGGGAAGTTCGACGGGGGAACCGCCGAAAAAGACCGCCGCGGTTTTAAGTCCCGATCTTATCGCTTTTTTAACTATTGATAATTGTTTTTCGGGCAAGCGCATATCGTCCCTGTCTTTGCATTCGGTTTCGTAAAGTTCAGGTAGTCCTATAAAAATCACGACGTCGTCGAATTTTTTACGCAGATCCTCGTTTTCGTCGAGATCTTTATAGTAGGTATATTTTACTCCGAAAGTATCGAAGGCGTCTTTAACTGTCGTAAGTTTTGTGGGCGTTATCATAGAACTTCCCGCGCCTTGATAACGGGCGTTTTCGAAAAATTCTCCTAAGACGAGATGTTTTTTTTCAAGACTTAAAGGGAGTATTCCGTCGTTTTTCATCAAAACGGCGCAATCTTCCGCGACAGACGCGCAAAGACGGTCGTGTTCGTCGAAATCGCACTCTATAGGTTTATTATTTGCATATTTGGCGATTTGAGCAAGTATTCTTTCGACGGATTCGTCGAGGCTCGTTTTCGCGTTTTCGTCCGACTTGCAGGCTTTTAAGAGCGCTCTCTTGGTGTGCGAGGTCTGACCGGGCATTTCGAGGTCAAGACCTGCCTTTAAGGCTTCGACTCTGTCTTTTACGGCGCCCCAATCGCTCATAACCACGCCCTTAAAGCCTATTTCGTCCCGTAAAATTTCGGTCAAAAGGCGGTGATTTTGGCTGCAATGTTCGCCGTTTACCTTGTTATAGGCGCACATAACGAAATCGGGAAGCCCCTCTTTTAATGCGATCTCGAAACTTCTGACGTAAATTTCCCTTATCGTTCTGTCGTCGGCTATCGAATTGCCCATATATCTGTAATTCTCTGAATTGTTAAGGGCGAAATGTTTCAGACAAGCCCCGACGTTTTTCTCTTTAAGCCCTCTTATCTCGGCGGCGGACATTTTCCCCGAAAGATAGGGGTCTTCCGAAAAGTATTCGAAATTCCTGCCGCAAAGAGGGTTTCTTTTTACGTTGGCGCCGGGACCGAGAAGAACGTCGACCGAATAATATCTGCACTCTTCGGCTATCGCCTTTCCTATTTTAAAGGCGTTACCCTGATTCCAGCCCGACGCGAGAGTCGCGGCGCAGGGGAATGCGGTCGCGGGCAAGGGAACGACTTTTCCGTCCATTCCTATTTTATCGGACAATCTTAGTCCGTGCGGACCGTCCGACGTTTTAAGCGGTCTTATCCCGAATTTTTCGAGGATCTCTCCGAATATAAAGCCGTTCCCGGAAACGAGTTCTATTTTGTCTTTCGTGGTCAAATTTTCGAAAATTTCTTTCACGTTCATAATTATATTTTAAAATAATCCTTAAATTTTGTCAATGAAAAGGGCAAAAGTAATGAAAACGGACACCTTTTTCAAAAAGACGGCTTTTCAGGGTATGGTTTTTTGTGTTTGAAAGTTGTATAATAAAGGCGAGGCTTAACGAAAATGAACGACAATTTAACGGTTGAAAATACTTCTGATAAATCAAAATACGGCGCTAATTACGCAAAATATCTCGTCGCTTCCGTTCTTAATACCTTCGTATTGTTGTTGGCGTCGGGAACCATAATCCAAACTTTTCTTTTTGCATTCGGCATTTCGGCGGATAAGGTTTCGCTTTACGCTTCCGTCATACAGATAATTCAGGTCGCGGCAATGTTTTTCTGTATGTTTTTCGGCGATAAAATAAAAAACGTAAAGAGATTGAGCGTCGTCCTGCTTTTAGTGTATTCGGCGGTGTTTATCGCGGCGCTCGTCGTCCTTCTGTTTTCGATAAGTAGCGAAAACGCCGTGTATACGATAGTTCTGATAGGAAGTATGGTCGCGAATTTCGCGCTCGGCGTATACAACGTTATATGTTATAAACTTCCCTATTTCGTTATAGATATAAACGATTACGGCAGAATGTCTTCCGTATCGGGGATGATCGGCGGAGCGGGTTCGGTACTCGTCGCTTCTTTGCTCTCTTTTTTCGTCGAAAAATTCGATTACAGATTGGTTATGACGATAGCCTTTTCCATAGGCGGAGCGTTGAACGTTATACACTCCGTGATAATCGGAAGGTATAAGATAGTAAACGAAGAGGTGAAAAGCGAAGAAAAAGTAACCTTTTTGCAAACGGTCAAGGCGTTTAAACGTCCCGAATTTTATAAAACTCTTTTACCGCATTTTTTGAGAGGAGTCGGCGGGGGAATAATCGGACTTTTGGTCGTCGTGGGAAATTTCGACGGGCTGTTGGACTCTTCTTCGTCGACGCTCATATCGGTTTTTACGAGCGCGTCGGCGATCTTGGGAAGTCTGGTTTATTTCTTCCTCGAAAGAAAAATCGACAAGAGAAAAGCGCTCGCCCTTTTCGGCATTTTGACGGCGCTGACGTTTCCTTTCATAGCGATATTCAAAAACTTCGTGTTTTTCTGTATTTTTTACTTTGTTACTAACTTTTTGATACAGGAGATAAGCGTTCTCGTACCCGTTATAGTATACGACGGAGTGGATTACGATATAATAAGTAAATATACCGCTTTCAGAATGTTGCTTCTTACTTTGGGGCAGGCGATCCCCGGGTTTTTTATGGTAGACGCGCTTAACGCGATAGGGAGCGTGGGCGTTATGGCGATAGGCGGAGCGGCGAGCGCGGCGTCGTCGGTATGGCTCGCGCTTGCGCTAAG
>JAFVCP010000101.1 GCA_017479185.1 Clostridia bacterium | reverse complement strand
GAAATTCTTGAATATATAATAGGTTTTGAGAGGTTCAAGCCCGTCGGTGGAGAAAATACCGTTGAATCCGCAGGGGCGAGCGTCGTAATACATAAGCGCGCTTAAAGGGGTTTTCTGACAGGATAGCATTACCGCCGAAGCGAACGCCGAGCCTTTAAGCGATTTTATGGATTTTATCGAATACTTGAAAAGATCGCCCGTCCATCCCCTTACATAATTCCACTCGTTTAATATAAGTTCGGCGTTTTCATATCCGAATTTATTTATCCGCTCAACCGCGTAATCGACCATTTCCACGAACACTTCGGGAGTTTTCGCGTAACAATGGAAGGAATAGAAGTCCATCGGTACCTTCCTTTTCCCCATTTCTTCCAAAAATCTGTCCGCCCAGGAACACCAGGCGCCCGTAAACGCGGGGCCGCCTATTTTAAGCGAGGGGAATTTACCTTTGAGATACTTCGCGGCGACTTCGTAAAAATCCCAAAAAAGTTCCTCGCTACCCTGCCAACAAGGCGCGCTTCCGTCGTGATTATGGCAGTCCGGCTCGTTCCATATTTCCCAATATTTTATATTCATATAAAACCCGTTCGCCCAACCTTCGTTATAGTGGCGAATTATACGCTCGCATATCCTCGCCCACTTTTCAAAGTCTTTCGGGGGATAAGTTCCCTTTTTATATCCGTGTTCGATAGAGGCTCCGAGCCTGTAAAAAACTTCGGTCCCGACCGCCTCTATATCCTGCAAATAAGAGTCGGTAGGCGCGAAAATATAGGAATTTTCGTCGTTTTCGTCGGCAGAAAAGTCGGGGAACACCCTATGGACGTCGACGGTAAACTCTCCGCCGTAATTGCCGAAGTAAAAGGACGCGTCGTGAAGCCTCGCGTATGGAATTTTAAGAGCCTCGTAACTTTCGAAATTTCCCGTTTTCCTCGTCCTCGACCCGGCAGGTCCGTTATTTACGCCGTTCATCGGCTTTATCTTGTCGACGATCTTCGAATAATCTATCTTTACCTCTTTCATTTCGATTTCTCCTTCTCTTAGCCGAACGAACTGTTTCACGTTCATAAAAATTTTAACATACGCAAAAAATTTTTTCAAGTTTTTTATATATCTAAATATTGCTTTTTTATGCCCTAATATTGCTATTAGGATCAACATATTAGTTTACGGCGAGGCAAACGACCGAAGTTGTACTCGCCGTACTACGAGGGCGTTTAACCAATCATTAACCGCTTCAAACGCCCCTCAAAAATATTGATAGGGTATAATCCTAAACGGACTTTGCGATTTGAATGAATGGAGATCGCGAAAAGGAGTTGCTTTTGACAAACGCGGACTGTCGAAGTAAAATCCCATTTAACAGAAAAATCACAAACGACTTACTTTCGTTACCCCGCAGGGGGTGTGGGTAGGGGGTGGGGGTAGGGGGGCCCCCTTTCTAAAAGGCAGTCTGCGTCCTTTCGGGTAGGAACTCCGCGTCATCCCCTCGCGTCATCCGTATCCCTTTGTGTCGCTCGTGTCCCCCAAATAAATAATATAGATATATTATTATATTTTAATAAATAAAATAAAATATAAATTAAATAATAATCGCAGCCGCGATTTTCGGTGTGTTTTTTACGGAAAAATAAAAAATCGTTTTTCACGTTAAAGAAAGAAAAACGATTTTTTTTATCGAAAAGCGTCAGTAAATATTTACAAAACCGAAAAGCGGTGTTACAATGTTTTTATCAAGCGGGCTTTCTCAACACGAAACCGTCGAGATTGGTCTTGAAATCCACCCTTAAAGTCCCGTCGCCTCTTATAAAAATGAGATACACCGCAACTCCCGCGCTGCTGTTTAAATTGAGCCTTCTCGAATCCTGATCCATTTCGTTCGAACAGATAAAGGTATATTTAACTTCCTCTTCTCCGTTTTCAACGCAAAACTGTTCTACGCTGTCGCAAGGAACGAACTCGTAATCGGGGCTTGCTCCGAACAAAGAGGAAATATATTCCCCTTGCGTTCCGAAATAAACGTAATTTTTCCCTTTAAGGTAGTCGTACACCTGCCCGACGTACTCAAAATACTCCTCTTCGCCGCAATTATAAGTCGACTTGGCGTTATCCTTATCTTCGGCGATAAGTTTTTCGCTTTCGGGAAATGGAAAATCCCTTAAATTTCGGGAAGAAAGATATTCGCTCGAACTCTCGCTGCACCCGAACGCCGAAAACAACACTATTACCGATAAAATTGTAATGATTATTTTCTTCATAGTTATATTGTATTACTAAAAAAGAGAAAAGTCAACCGAAAATCAAATAAAAATCAATTTTTATTTTTTCCCCGCGCCTTTAAGCCCAATATCGCGAGAGCGAAAATCGCAAAAATAAGCAAATTATGTACGGTAAGGCTCGAATTGCAACTCCCGTTTTGAGTTTGCCCGAAAGATTGGCTCTCTGCCGATCCGGGCGTATCTTCCTCATAGTCGGAATATTTCAAAACGGGGCTTTCGGAAAGGTTCCACTTAGGCGAAAAGACATCGGAATTTATCTCTCCGTCAAAATAAACTTTGCCCTTTTTCAAATTAACGGCGTTGGCTTTTACGCTCTTTAAAGTCGAAGGCAAAAACAGCGCGGAATAATCGCCGTCGAAAGCGTATTCCCTTACGGCGGTTATCCCTTCGGACAAAACCACTTTTCCTTCGCCGCCCGAAAACGCCCGCTCCCCTATCGAGGATACTTTGAGCCTTCTTCCCCCGACGACCATACTTTCGGGAACGGTAACCCCGCCTGTCCCGAGATAACCCCTTATGACTATCTTGCCGTAATCGTCGACGGAATAGTCGAACAGCCCGTCGGTCGGCTCGTCGGTAAATTTGGCGTAAAATACAGTTCCCGTATAAATTTTATGATTATAGTAGGAAACCTGATTTTTACATTCTATATCTTTATACCATCCGCCGAAATACTTATCCGAAAAATCGGGCGACGGGAAGGGATATTCCTGCAAGACCTTGCCTTCTGTCGCGTCGGCGTAAAGCGATCTTCCGTTGCCGAGATAAAATTGCGCTTTGATTTTT
>JAFVCP010000100.1 GCA_017479185.1 Clostridia bacterium | reverse complement strand
GGTCAAAACTTCCGTCGCATACGCTCAAAAGCGCGGATTTACCGAGTATAAATTCGGCGACGAATTAAAGGTCGGAGATAAAAAATATTTAAACAACAGGGGAAAGAACCTGATTTTGTTTAAAATAGGTAAAAACGATATTGCGAAAGACGGAATAAGGATAATCGCGTCGCATATCGATTCTCCTCGCCTCGATATTAAGCAAAATCCCCTTTACGAAGATAGCGGTATGGCTTATCTTAAAACCCATTATTACGGCGGCATAAAAAAATACCAATGGACGGCTATTCCTCTCGCACTTCACGGAACGGTCGCTTTGGCGAACGGTAAAAGCGTTGAGATCAAGATCGGGGAGAGGGACGACGATCCCGTCTTTTACGTCGACGATCTTCTTCCTCATCTTTCGAGAGAACAGTATACCAAACCCGTTTCGACCGCGATAGACGGAGAAACTCTTAACGTTCTCGTCGGCGGAAGGGCGTTCAAAGATAGTGATTTAAAGGAAAAGGTCAAGTTTTCGGTTCTTAAAGCGTTAAACGATGAATACGGTATGACCGAGGCGGATTTTTTGAGCGCCGAATTGTGCGCCGTGCCTGCGTTTAACGCCAAAGATATCGGCTTTGACAGGGCGCTTGTAGGCGGATACGGACACGACGATAAAGTTTGTTCTTATCCCGCTCTTACCGCTATTTGCGACGCCGAAACCGACGATAGGACGATAATGGTCGTTCTCGCCGACAAAGAGGAGATAGGAAGCGAGGGGAATACCGGAATGCAGTGCGGTATTTTCAGCGATCTGATAGATATTATAAGCGCGAATTTCGGAGTTCATCCTGCTGTGGTCAGGGCGCAAAGCAAATGTCTGTCCGCAGACGTTACCGCAGGTTACGATCCCAATTTCGCGTCGGTATACGAGAAGAGGAATTCTTCTTTGGTATCTTGCGGAACGAGTATTTGTAAGTTTACCGGCGCGGGCGGTAAGGGCGGATCGAGCGATGCGAGCGCCGAATTTATGGGCTACGTCCGCAACCTTCTCGACGAGAGCGGCGTAAATTGGCAAACGGCGGAACTCGGTAAAGTCGACGCGGGCGGCGGCGGAACGGTCGCTAAATATATCGCGAAATTAAATATAGATACCGTCGACGTAGGCGTTCCCGTTATAAGTATGCACGCTCCTTACGAGGTCATATCGAAAGGCGATCTTTACAGTACATACGAAGCATTCCTCGCTTTTGTCAAATAATGATTTTAAAAGGCGTCGACTACGCTCCCTTCTATTCGATATGTAAGGAGATCATAATAAATCCTAAATATAAATCGATGAAAACCTATATAGCCCACGCCGACGTTTCGGTGTATAAACACTCTATCGAAGTCGCGAGGTACGCTTACGGTTTTGCGGTGAAAAGGAAGATAAAATGCGATCTTCCCTCTCTTGTGAGGGGAGCGTTGCTTCACGACTTCTTTTTATACGATTGGCACAAACAGCCTAAATTTACTTTCCACGGTTTTAAACACGCGAAGATCGCCCTTTATAACGCCGAGAAAGAATTCGAGTTGAATAAAGTTGAGAGAAATATTATCGAAAGTCATATGTTTCCTCTTAATTTATTGCATTTTCCCCGATATAAAGAATCCTGGGTGGTAACTATAAGCGACAAAACTTGCGCTTTGAAGGAAATTTTTAAAAGGAAAAGAAAAAAATGACGGCAAAAGAAAGATTTTTAAAATATGTGAAGATCGATACTACTTCCGATGAAAATTCGTCGCGATTTCCGAGTACGGAAAGTCAGTTGGTCTTGCTTGACTTATTAAAGGAAGAACTTATCTCGATGGGCGTAGAAGCGTCGATGGATAAAAACGGATACGTTATCGGCAAGATAAATTCGAATTGCGAAAGCAAAAATAAGATCTGCTTTATTTCTCACGTCGACACATCTCCTGCAGTCAGCGGGAAAGTAGAGCCAAAAACCTTGGTATATAACGGCGGAGATATCCTTTTAGGCGAGAACGCGGTAATATCGGAAAGCGATAACCCCGAACTTAAAGAATACATCGGAAAAGAAATAATAACGTCCGACGGTTCTTCTCTTCTCGGCGCCGACGATAAAGCGGGCGTTTCCGAAATAATGACGGCTGTCGAATATATCGTTTCTCATAAAGAGTTTCTTCACGGCGAGATCTATATAGCGTTCACTTCGGACGAGGAGATCGGAAGGGGAGTGGATCATTTCGACAGGGAGAGTTTCGGTGCCGATTTCGGATTTACCGTAGACGGCGGAAAACTCGGCGAAATAGAATACGAAAATTTTAACGCCGCTTCCTTCGAACTTACGGTAAACGGCAACAGCATTCATCCCGGAAGCGCGAAGAATAAAATGAAAAACGCCATCGATCTTTTCTGCGAGTTTCATTCAATGCTTCCGTTTGCCGAAAGACCCGTAAGCACGGAAAAATACGAAGGTTTTTATATGGCGAGCGACGCCGAAGGCGGGGTCGAAAAATTTAAGTGCAAATATATAATCAGAGATCACGACGCGAAACAATTCGAAAATAAAAAGTCTTTCGTTTATTCCGTAATCGATTTTCTCAACAAAAAATACGGAGAGGGCGTTTTCGTAGCCGATATAAAAGACAATTATTATAATATGGCGGAAATAATCAGAGATAATTATCATCTGATTGAAAACGCGGAAAAGGCGATGAGAAAAGCGGGCGTCGAGCCTGTCATCGTTCCGATAAGGGGCGGCACGGACGGCGCAAGACTGTCCTTTATGGGTTTGCCTTGCCCCAATCTTTCTACGGGGGGATTGAATTTCCATTCGAGAACCGAATACGTTCCTTCTTTTGCCCTCGATAAAATGGTGGAAGTTATTTTGAATATAGTAAGCGAATACGCGCGTTAACACGGGGTTTTAAATGAGTTTTTTAGAGCGTATAAAATCTCCTGTCGACGTCAAGGCTTTGTCGGTCGACGAACTCGACGCTCTTGCGGGCGAGATACGCGGCAGGATAATAGAAGTCATAGAAAAGAACGGCGGTCATCTTTCGTCCAATCTCGGGGCGGTAGACGTTATCGTCGCGCTTTGCTATACTTTCGATTTTCCGATCGATAAACTCCTTTTTGACGTCGGGCATCAGTCTTACGCCTACAAGATACTCACGGGAAGAAACGACGAGTTTGATAATATTCGCAAATTCGGCGGGATCAGCGGTTTTCAGTCGATCGCGGAAAGCGAATACGACGCGTTCGGCGCGGGACACGCGGGAAATTCTCTTTCCGCCGCCTTGGGAATATGCGCCGCGCGCGATTTGAGCGGCGAAAATTATAATGTCATAGACTTCGTGGGGGACGCCTCTTTTTTTAACGGAGAAAACCTCGAAGCGCTTTCTTCCGACGTTTTAAAACCCAAAAAACTTATCGTTATTTTAAACGATAACGGTATGTCGATCTCAAAAAACGATAACGCTTTATATAAGTTTTTTTCTAATATTACGACCAAAAAATCTTACGGCAAATTTATGTTCGCGGCGGAAAAGACTCTCGGAAAAACTTTTGTCGGCAAATTGTTGAAGAAATTTAAAAAATTCGTCAAATTCAACATAAATAAAACTTCGGTCGTCGAAGCGCTCGGGTTTAAATACGTCGGTATTTACGACGGACACAATATAAAAGAACTCGTTCGCGTGTTTAAAAATATAAAAGATAACGACAAGGCGGTTTTGCTCCATCTCAAAACGGTAAAGGGAAAAGGAATGAGCGCCGCGGAAAGTGAAGCCGAGTATTTCCACGGAGTAGGGAAAAACCTTACCGTCAGTCAAAATACTTTTTCGCAAAAAGCGGGGAATATACTTCTTTCTCTTGCCGAAAAGGATAAAAAGATTGTCGCCGTTTGCGCGGGGATGAAAGACGGAACGGGACTTAAAGGTTTCGCCGAAAAATATCCCGACAGATTTTTCGACGTCGGCATTGCCGAAGAACACGCGGTAACGTTTGCCGCCGGGATGGCGAGAGGCGGACTCAGACCGGTAGTGTGCGTGTATTCGACTTTTCTTCAACGCTCCTACGATCAGATAATGGAGGACGTTTGTTTGCAGGATCTTCCCGTGATCTTTCTCGTCGACAGGGCGGGCGCCGTCGGTCAGGACGGCTCGACTCATCAAGGCGTTTTCGATATCTCATATCTTCGTCATTTGCCGAATATGTCTGTATTTGCGCCCAAAGACGAGGATGAATTGGAGATGATCGTAAAATATTGCGTAAGTAAAAATTCTCCGTGCGCCATTCGTTACCCTAACGGCAAACACGAAAAATTTCCCTTTGCAAGCGATATGGGCGAACGATTGTGGGAAGGTCGATTCGAGGGGGAAGAGAACGTGGTTCTCGCCGTCGGACCCAAGCCTCTTAAAATCGCCCTTAAAGCCGCAGAGGGGGAAAGGAATATTTGCGTGGTCAACTCGAGGAGCATTAAACCTCTCGATGAAGAATTTCTCCTTTCCGTCAAAGATAAAAGGATAATAACCATCGAGGATAACGTCGTAAAGGGCGGTTTCGGAAGTTCCGTTTTGGAATTTTATTCGGAGAAAGGAATAGCCGCCGACGTAAAGGTCGTCGGTTTCCCGGACGAGTTTATTAAATGCGGGAACAAAGAAGAGCAGTTTACCGTTGCGGATATAACCGTCGAAAGGCTGAAAAGAGAATTAAGATCGTCAAATTAAACGGTCTGTATAAATTTTCCGAAAAAATTTATGCGGACTCGTTTTTTTTATTCAATAAGGATTGACATTTGTCAAAATATAGTATAAAATAATAGAGTATTATACTAAATATGGCAAATAGCGTTTTAAACGGACAGGCTGTCTGCGGCTCGCCTATAATCTTTGCAAGCAAGATCAAGTCTCGCCGATCGCTTTCTTTTAAGACTTAATTGCCGCGGGTTACCGTTTTTAGATTTTACAATAAAAATTATTATGGGAGGCAGTATGAATCAATACCTTAACTCCCTGCTTTTGATGCCTGACGGCGCGTGGATAGCGATTGTTGCCGCGGCGGCCGTAATAGGTGGCGTAGTTTGCTTTATAATCAGTAAATTGGTCAGCAAAAGTTCGGGTAAAAGAAAACTCGACTCTGTTGAAAGTGAAATTGCCAAGATGAAAGAGGTTGTCGAACAGGAATGCAAGGCGATCAAAAAGGAAGCCATTTTAGAGGCGAAAGAGCAGGATTTAAAACTTCGCAACGAATTCGAACGCGAATCAAAGGAAAAACGGGCGGAACTCCTTAAAATGGAGCAGAGGCTCACGCAAAAAGATGAGATCTTAAACAAAAAAGACAGCAATTTGCTGAAAAAGAACGAAGAACTCGAACAACAAAAAAGAGAACTTGACAAAAAAGCGGCAAGTTTGCAGGTAAAGCAGGAAAAAATCGACAAAGAATACGAAAGCGTGATCGCTAAACTCGAAGAGATTTCGGGACTTACCAAAGAAGAGGCGAAAAAACAACTCAGCGAAAGCATATTGGACGAAGCGAGAAGGGACGTCGCCGTTCAGGTAAGGACGCTCGAACAGGAAGCGAAAGACGAAGCGGATAAAAAGGCGAAAGATATTATCAGCCTTGCGATACAAAAATGTTGTACCGACCACGCTTCGGAGATCACCGTTTCGGTAATTCCCCTTCCCAACGACGATATGAAGGCGAGAATAATAGGAAGGGAAGGCCGTAACATAAGGGCGATCGAAAACGCGACGGGTATAGAACTTATCGTCGACGACACTCCGGAAGTCGTTTTGGTTTCGGGCTTCGATCCCGTAAGAAGGGAAGTCGCCAGAATATCGCTTGAAAAATTGATTGCCGACGGCAGGATCCATCCCGCGAGGATAGAAGAAACGGTCGAAAAGGTCAGAAAAGAACTCGACGTTACTATCAAAGAAGCGGGCGAAGCGGCAATGTTCGAAGTGGGGCTTTTCGGGATACACCCCGAACTTATCAAACTTTTGGGTAGACTTAAATACAGGACGAGTTACGGACAGAACGTATTGCAACATTCTTTAGAAGTCGCTCACCTTGCCGGTCTTATGGCGGCGGAACTCGGTGTAGACGTCAATCTTGCCAAGAGAGGCGGATTGTTGCACGATATAGGTAAAGCGGTCGACTTCGAGGTCGAGGGAACTCATATTCAGATCGGTGTGGATCTCGCGAAGAAATACAAAGAAAACAAGAACGTCATAAATTGTATTCAAGCGCACCACGGAGACGTCGAACCGAAGTGCATAGAAGCGGTTTTGGTTCAGGCTGCCGACGCAATTTCGGGAGCAAGACCGGGCGCGAGAAGGGAAACCAATACCAACTATATCAAGAGGCTTGAACAACTCGAAACAATTTCGACAGGATTTAAGGGCGTTGAAAAGGCGTATGCAATTCAAGCGGGCAGAGAAGTAAGAGTAATGGTCAAACCCGAGCAGGTCGACGATAATCAGGCTATGTTCCTCGCAAAAGACATTGCGAAGAAGATCGAAAGCGAACTTGAATATCCCGGTCAGATCAAAGTTAACGTTATCAGAGAATGGCGTTGCGTAGAATACGCTAAATAATATTTACGAAGGATCGCTCGATTAGGCGGTCTTTCGCCGTCTAAAAATGGAAAAAACGATTTGCGATATTCCCGTAGAAATTTTTCGGAAGAAAACCCGTAATATAATAATAAGGGTAAACCCGTCCGGAAAGGTAAATATGACCGTTCCTATTTCAAGTTCCATTGAAGAAGGCGCGCGTTTTTTCAGAGCGAAAGAAAAATGGGTTAAAGATAAAATTTCGAAATTTTCCGAAATTTCGGCAAATCGCGAAAAAATGCCGGAAGACGAAATATACTATTTTGAAGAAAAGCGAAAAATAGTTGTTGAAAAACGAAAAGGCGGCGTTTACGACGACGGAGAAAATCTTATCGTTTTAGCCGAAGACGATTCATTTGTTTTTAAGAAAATAACTGACTTTTTAAAAAAGGTTTTACTGAAAGAATCGCGGTTTTATTTTGATAAATGGAAAGAGATCACGGGCTTATATCCATCGGGGATCTCCGTAAGGACTTCATATACGAGATGGGGAAGTTGCAATTTTTCGACCAAGAAGATATCGTTATCCGTATTTCTTGCCAATATGCCCAAATATTGCCTCGATTACGTCGTTTTACACGAGATCGCGCATTTAAAATATCCCGATCACGGTAAGGAGTTTAAGGTTTTTTTGACCCGT
Source organism: Clostridia bacterium (assembly GCA_017479185.1). Lineage (GTDB taxonomy): Bacteria > Bacillota > Clostridia > Christensenellales > Borkfalkiaceae > UBA10281. The sequence continues at coordinate 1,443 of JAFVCP010000100.1, read as the reverse complement.
TATATGCCCGAATGGCGTATAATAAAAAAGTATATGAACGACAATGCCGAAATAAGAAGGATCAGATATAAAAAATAAAATTCAGGAGGTAAAAAATGTTTTTTGCGCCAAAAGGAAAATATTCCGCTTGCGGAATGTTTTCAGCGGAACATATTATAGCGTTGGTCGTGTGTATTGCTTTGATAATACTCGCGTTGTATTTTTCACGGCATATTACCGCCGATGAACTCCGAAAAGTCTGCGTCGTTTTCGCTGTGTTTTTTACCGTTACCGAAATCATTAAGATATTTTATCACTTATATTGGGGATATTATAATATCGACTCTTGGTTCCCGTTGTCTTTTTGCGGTCTGTTTATTTACGCGTTATGGATTTGCGGCTTCGGAAAGGGCGTCGTTAGGGAAGCGGCTCAAAGTTATATAACTTGCGGAGCGTTTTTCGCCGGTCTTGCGTTTTTAGTCATTCCGGCGACCTCGTTAATGTCTTTCCCGATTTTTCATTATCAGTGCGTTTATAGCCTTATTTTTCACTCGACAATGGTTTATATGTCGGTTATGTTTATGAAAAATAAAGTCGTAAAGTTTAATTTAAGACACCTGAAATTATTTATGTTGTATTACGGCTTTTTTGCCGTTATAGCGTTGATAATGAATTTTATTTTCGACTCTAATCTTATGCTTATAATGAACCCGTACAATATACCGTTTAAATTTTTCTACGATATAAGGGATTTTTCGTTGATAGCATATATTACGTTCGTAAGCGTAGGGTATACCGTTATCAATTTCGCCGGAACGAGCGTGATCAATTTGTTGGTAGGCGAGGCGTATAAGAAAGTTGAATGCGAACCTGAGACTTCAACCGTTTTGACAGAATAATAAAAAAATAAAAATTCTGAAAAACGCATTAAATCAGTTGAAAAAAATATTGCAATGTTGTATAATATCACTTGCTGAAAGAAAAATCCGCGAAGAAGAAATGCGGATTTTGTTACGAGGTGTAGCGCAGTTTGGTAGCGCGCTTGGTTCGGGACCAAGAGGTCGTGGGTTCAAGTCCCGTCACCTCGACCATAATAAGTAGACGAAAGTGCTACTAAACGAAAAAACTCCTGTAAACGCAGGAGTTTTTTCGTGCCGAAAGTGCGAAAAATAAGTTTCGATTTAAGTGCTGTAATTTTACGATTTTTCAAAAAAACGGGTTTTGAACTCCTGTATGGTATTTTAGTGAATTAAAAACATAATAAAATAATTCACTTTTAACTCATTTAATTGTTTTGACTTTATTGCGACACAGGCGTATAATTTCAGTATTGAAATTCAAGGCAAAACAGGGCAGTGTTTTTATGAGTAACGAAAAGGAACGGCAAATTGCCGATAAATTAGACAACAAATATTTGCTCGAAAAACAGTTGGAAACGTTAAAACTTTTCTACGAGAGAAAACT
>JAFVCP010000099.1 GCA_017479185.1 Clostridia bacterium | reverse complement strand
TTCCGCCATGACAGTGAAACTCGATAACGTCCTCTCCCGTAAAACTTTTCGGTCCTTTAAAATAGACTGTCATTCCGAGGTCGGTAAATCCGTCCCCTACTATTTCTCCGACGTACATTTTATTCGGCTCAAAATCCGCAACCGACGTCTTTCCTATCGGTCGAAACATTTTTTCCGCAATAGATAGCGGACTTTTTCCGCTCAATCTTATGACCGCGACGCCGCCCACTCCCGCGGCGGTAGAAATCGCGGCGATATTCTCGTAATACTTACTCATACAAACAAATCGTCGTCGCTCCTGTCGCTTTCGCCCGACGAACCCTTATCGGCGTTTCCGCCTTTGGGATCAAAATCCGAAAAAGGCTCGTCGTTTTTTTGAGAGAACTCTTCGAAAGGATCGCCCGAATTTTGGTCGTTTCCTTTATAGAAGTTGCCGTTGTTATATGGATCCTGCCTGTTCCCGTTGTTGTAAGGATTACCGTATCCGCCCCTGCCGTAAGGTCCATAGGGTCCGTAATTTCTCGCATAACCATCTCTCTTCGCGCGAACGAATTCCATAAAGTTTTTTCTATCTTTATTTCTCATCGAGAACAGGAAAATATTATAGAGCAATCCCGTTTCAAAGAAGAAGTCGGCAAGAATGGAGATCGCCGAATACGCGACCGCCCTTTCCGGCGCGTACGCCCTGTAAACGTTCATATAGATGAGAATAGAAGATATAGCGTAGGCAAATCCGAAAATCATCGAAAAAATATTAAGAACGAGCAACCAGCCGTTCGTAAAACCGAAAGTCCCGACGAAACCGACGTAAGCGGAAGTCATAAGTTCCTGCGTGCCGAGAGCGCCGATGATCTTATTTAAAGCGGAATAACTCAATAAAAAGTCGGTAACGACGGACATAAACAAGTCGAGCGCCGAGAACACGATCGCAAGATAGGTATACAGTTTATTTCTGTTATTGGGAATACTGTCGTCTTGTAACCTTCCGAGAAGATAAAAACAGCCGCAAGGAATAAACGCGAGAAAAAGTTTTTTCATTTTCATACGCGACGACATTTTATAGATAGCGAATCCCCTGAAAAAATAATTCGCAAGAAGAAAGAGCAACTCGATCCCGACGATAAGAGAAACGAGAAACAAAACGCCTTTTGCCGTAAGACCTTCTCCTCGGATCTCGTTAAGAGTTTCCGAAAAAGTCAATGCTGTATAAATTGCTGAATATATCATAAATTCACCTCAAATCTGAAGAATCAATATCGCGACGGCAAAAATTATCGCGATCGAAAATAAAAATATCGACGGAGCCAAAGGCGCTTTTTTATTGAGCGGACGAAGTTTACCGGCTATTGCGAACAATCTCGTATCTTCCTCTCTCGGCTTTTTCATTTCAGCCATTACAAAGGGCGGAAGAAATCTCACTTCGCTCGTCGTTTTATCCGCTTCAACGTATCTTTTTTTACCGATAAGATCGCCGTAATTTTTATTTTCTTCTTTTTCTTTATTGATATTATGGATCGCAAGTTTTACGAAATATACGGTCGACGAGAAAAGACAAACTATCCCTATGATAACCGTCGCCATATCGACGACTTTCAATATCGCGATCTCTTGTAAACTCTCAGCCAATTCGTCCTGTATCAACAGACCGTAAACCACGGCGTAAATATTATTAAATGCGTGCATAACGCAACCGAGAAGGTAATTTTTGGTTATCGCAACGACTCCGCCTATCGCGAATCCTCCTAAAAACTGCAAAATAAGTTGATTGAAACTTCCGTGCATAAGAGAAAACGCGACCGACGACAGTATTACAGCCGTAAGCGTTCCGAATTGCTCCAACCCTCTCATTATGATCCCGCGGAAAGCCATTTCCTCGATCACGGCGGGAAGAGCCGCCGACAGAACTATATAGATCAAAGCGAAGATCGGCGTCAACGGACCGGTATTTATATCCAGATCGAAAGAACCGAATAAAAAGTCGGCGTCGTCCGAAACCTGCAAATGAACGCGATAAAAGGTCATCATTATTCCCATTACGAGAATTACCGACATAAGAAGTTTGACCCCGTCGAATTCGGCGAAATATCCCCCGCCGCTAAACGGATCGGTCTTTCTTATTTTGCTCCATATAAACGCGATCAATAAGATAGCGCTTTGCGAAATAAGGATATTGACGATCAGATACGCGTAGGTGTCGTATTGATATAAAGCCCTGAAAAAATCTCTTAAAAATAGCGAAGTGAGTTGCGGAATAACAACGAATACAGCCAAAAGCGCGGAATAAACGACCGCGCTGTCAAAAGCGTTAAATCTGTTGGGATTATAAAGTCCCTTATATAGATCATTGCGCTTCATAAACGCCCCCGTTTTTTACGCGCGATATTTCGCGAGTAATTCTTCCACCTTTCCTTTAATAATCGAAGCCGCTTCCGAAACCGACGCTTCTCCGCGGAAACTTTTGTCCCTGTACGAAATTTCCACTACGCCCTTATCGATATTTTTACGACTTACGACAGCCCTTACGGGTATACCGAATAGATCGGCGTCGGCGAACATTGCGCCCGCCCTTATATCCCTGTCGTCGTAGAGAGTTTCTATTCCCGCGTCGTTAAGATCTTTATAGAGTTTATCGGAAACTTCTTTTACTTCGGCGTCCTCAGATTGCAGACAGCAAATTTCCACTTGCCAAGGCGCGATAGACATAGGCCAGATAGGTCCGTAATCGTCGTGTTGTTCTTCGCATATCGTCGCAAGCAGTCTTCCTACTCCTATCCCGTAACAACCCATAATGGGATTTTTTCTCGAACCGTCTTTATCGACGTAGGTCATATTCATAGACTTAGTATATTTTACTCCGAGTTGGAATATATTCCCCACCTCGACTCCGCGCTTGACGGATATCGGTTTTCCGCAGACCGGACATATTCCGCCGTCGTACGCCTTCGCGACGTCGACGTAATCCACTTTTCCTATATCCCTCGCAATATTGACTCCGAAATAATGATAGTCTTTTTCGTTCGCGCCGCAAACGAGAGAGGAAACGTTTTCTAAAGATCTGTCGTATACGATCTTCGCCTTTCCCGTAAACCCGACTCCGCCTATAAATCCTGCGACGATCCCGCTCCCTTCGACTATATTCGCGGGATGGACTTCGACGCCTAAATAATTGCGTAGTTTGGTTTCGTTTACTTCGAGATCTCCCCTTATAAACACCACGACGTAATCGTCGGTTTGATTTTCCTGATAAACCACGGCTTTACAGGTGTCTTTTTCGTTTAAACCGTAAGAAGTCGCAAGTTCAGCAATGGTTTTAGCGTCGGGCGTATAAACTTTTTTAAGGGGTTGAATATCGTCGTTTTTATAGTCGGCGACGCATTCCGCGACCTCTACGTTAGCCTTATAGCCGCAATCGTCGCAAATAGCGATAGAATCTTCTCCGATATCCGTAAGGAGCATAAATTCGTGAGAGATCTTACCTCCCATCATTCCGCTGTCGCTCTTTACGGCGACGACGTTTTTAGCGCCCGCCCTTTTGAATATCCGAACGTACGCGTCGTAACAAACGTCGTAATATTTTTCGAGATCTTCCTGCGAGGTGTGGAAAGAATATGCGTCTTTCATTGTAAATTCTCTTACTCTTATCAATCCCCCTCTCGCCCTCGGTTCGTCTCTGAATTTCGTCTGTATCTGATAGATCATAAAGGGGAAATCCGAATAGGATTTGGCTATATCTCTCGCGAGATGGACTGCGGCTTCTTCGTGCGTCATACCGAGAACCATTTTAGCGTTATTACGATCGGTAAATCTCGCCATTTCGCTCCCTATACTCGTATATCTTCCCGACTCCTCCCAAAGCGAAGCGGGCATAACTACGGGAAACAAAACTTCCTGTCCGCCGATAGCGTCCATTTCCTCGCGAATTATTTTTTCGATTTTCATCGCAATTCTTTTAGC
>JAFVCP010000098.1 GCA_017479185.1 Clostridia bacterium | reverse complement strand
TTACCTATATAAGAGAACTTTTCGCGACCTCGAACGACGCGAAAGAAAGGGGATATAAAGCGGGGAGATTTTCATTTAACGTCGCGGGCGGACGGTGCGAACGTTGTCAGGGCGACGGGATTATCAAGATAGAAATGCACTTTTTGCCCGACGTGTTCGTCCCCTGCGAAGTGTGTAAGGGAAAGAGATATAATTACGAAACTCTCGAAGTAAAATTCAAGGGTAAAAATATCGCCGACGTTCTCGATATGACCGTCGACGAAGGCGTGGAATATTTCGCGAATATCCCGAGGATATATAATAAGATAAAGACTTTGCAGGACGTGGGACTCGGTTATATAAAACTCGGACAGTCAGCGACCACTCTTTCGGGCGGCGAGGCTCAAAGAGTAAAACTTGCTACCGAACTGTCCAAACGCTCTACGGGCAGAACGCTATATATTCTCGACGAGCCGACTACCGGACTTCACAGTTATGACGTCGATAAACTCATTTCCATATTATATAGGTTGAGAGACGCAGGAAATACGGTAATAGTTATCGAACACAACCTCGATATGATAAAAATCGCCGACTATATAGTCGATTTGGGTCCCGAAGGCGGCGACGAGGGCGGACGGGTAGTAGCCGTCGGAACGCCCGAAGAGGTCGCAGAGGTAAAAGGCAGTTATACGGGCGCTTTTTTAAAGAAAATACTCGCTAAAAATTAAGGGGAGATCGAAAGATGATAAGAGATGGATTTAAAGACGAAAAAAAAGTTTCGTCGCGCGAAAACAGAAAAAAAATCGCTCTCGGCGAACGAAATTTTTACGCGAAAGAGATAGTGAAACTCCGCGATCTTAATAAAAGCGTAAGTTTTTCAAACCATTTTACGCTGATAGTCCTCGCATTGGCTTACGTCGTCGTCTTGCTTATGTTTATTCTTACGAAAGACGCCGAAGAGAACGCTTACAGCCCCGTGAGGTTTGCAATATGGTCCGCTGTCATAGGCGCGTTTCTGATATGGTATATAGTTTGGTTTGCCTTAATAAAGCCCGCCAACGTAAAAAAAGCCGAGAGATATAAAAAGGAACTCGAAAGAATAAGCCGCGCAAGCGTCGATAAGGTCGGAGGAGCGTATAAGGTCTACGGAGCAGATTATATAGAGCGGCTCAAAAAGCAAAACGCCGAATTAAAGCCCGCGCCTTCCGCGTCGGAGAAAGAGGACGACGTTGAAAAAGCCGAAACGAACGAAGAAGCGAGTAACGGCGAGCAAAACGAATAGCAAAAGCGAGGGGTGTTTCCCTCGCTTTTAAAATTTGGTTTAATCGTTGACGCCGTTTTCGGATAGAAACTCTTTCGGGGAAAGCGTCTTGACCGACGATTTGTCGTAATCGCATAAATTTCTGGTTACGATAAAGTCGACCTCCTCTCTCGCGGCTGTTTCGACCATTACGGCGTCTTCGAAGTCGGTTATTGGAGAAGGAATAGCCTTACGACAGTCAATTCCGTCCGTGTCGAGCAGATCGAAGAGTTTGAAAAGTTTAGAGAGAACTTCTCTCGAAGTTTTTTCGCTGTGAGTAGAACGGCGAGTAAGGTAGTAAATATCCGTCGCCGATTTTGCGGTAATATAGCCGGTAAAATGTTGATTTGCCGCAAGCAAAAAAATCTTTTGCGCGTCGTCTTTAAAAGGCTCGCGATTTTGAAGGGCGTCAACGATAATGCAGGTATCTATTAAAACTCTCATTTTTTATTTAAACTTTCGCTTTTTGCATCTTCCAAAGTAACGCCATCGGGAATAATTCCGAAAAGAGATTTCGCAGCGTCAACTCTATCCTGAAAAGGATTCGTGAGTTTAGAGATCACTTTACCGTTTTTAGTTATAAAAATATCCTGCGTCGCCGAAAGCAAAAGGTATTTGGCGAGATTCATTTTGAGTTCCGTCGCGGTTATAGACATATTTCATCTCCATATAATATATTTCACTATTATTATATCCAAATCGAACGATTTTGTCAATATTTTCGAACGAAATTTTTAAAATCCGATAAAAAACTTTAAAGACAAGTCAAAAGCGAGGGGTGTTTCCCTCGCTTTTAAAATTTTATTGAATACTATTATTGCGAGATCGAAATATTTCCGTCCGAACAGTAAACAACGCAAGTTTCGGGAACGTTATTTTCCCATCCCGCTCCTGTATCTATTGATTGCCATTGATCGATCGTTCCTTTAAAATAAATGCTCGTCAGCGAAGCGCAGTCATAAAAGGTATAATTTCCTATACTTGTAACGCTGTCGGGGATAGTTACGCTTGTGAGTGAACAGCAATCCGCGAACGCATGTTCTCCTATACTTGTAACACCATTGCCAATCGTTACGCTTGTGAGCAAACCACATCCCGAGAACGCATATTCTCCTATACTTGTAACGCTGTCGGGGATAGTTACGCTCGTGAGTGAAGAGCAATAATAGAACGCGCCGCTTCCGATAGTTGTAACGCTGTCGGGAATATTTACGCTCGTGAGCGAATCGCACTCCGAGAACGCATAATTTCCTATACTTAAAATGCTATTCGGGATGGTAATGTTATAGAGGAACTTGCAACACGAGAATGCCCTATATCCTATACGTGTAACGCTGTCGGGGATAGTAAAATAAGTATCGGTTTTGCCGATCGCGTATTGTATCAAAGTTTTCCCGTCTTTTGCATATAAGTTTCCGTCTATTGATTTATAGTATTCATTGTCTTTTGAAACGTTTATGCTCGTAAGCGAAGGACAATTATAGAACGCGCCGTTTCCGATAGTTGTAACGCTGTCGGGAACGGTTACGCTTTTAAGCCACTTACAATAATCTAATGCAAAATCGGCAATGCCAACTGTTCCGTCTTTGATTTTTACCGAAGATACCACCGTCCAATCGCAATCTATTAACCATTTGCCAACGTAACTTAAGCCGTCGCTTGTAGTAACGCAAGGACAACCATTAAAAGCATATCTTCCAATACTCGTAATGCTGTCGTGGATAGTTACGCTTGTGAGTGAACAGCAATCCGCGAACGCATAACTTCCGATATTCGTAAAGCCATTGCCAATCGTTACGCTCGTGAGCGAACTACACCCCGTAAACGCATGTTCTCCTATACTTGTAACACCGTTGCCAATCGTTACGCTCGTGAGCGAACTACACCCCGTAAACGCGTATTTTCCGATAATTGCAACGCCGTTGCCAATCGTTACGCTCGTGAGCGAACTACACCCC
>JAFVCP010000097.1 GCA_017479185.1 Clostridia bacterium | reverse complement strand
CTTACACCTTAACCGATGTATTTTGATGTCATTTTCGGCGCGGGCGAGCGGAATAGAATACCGATTCATTCCGTGAGAACTCGCCCAAAAGGGCGCAAAAGACACGGTTAAGGCGAGTTCTACTTTATTTTCATTCGGCTATAGGTATGACCGAGGAAGAGAAAAAGAAGTATTTAGAGGAGAGCGATAAAAAATTTAAAGAAGAAATTAAAAAATTTTGTGAAGAAACTCACCGTATGCTTATGGAATACGAAGAGAAAGATAAAATACAATATGAACAGAATAAACGAAAAAAGCAAAATAAACGGAAAACGCATAATAAAATACAAAAAGAAACGGACGATCTTTAAATCGTCCGTTTTTGTCGAAAAAAACGAGGTATTCGCCTCGTCTTTTTATTTTTACGCTTCCGCAAGACTTGCTTTGAAAGCGGCGAGAATGGTTTCGCTTACTTCCTGTCTTGTTTCGGTATTGATGGGGTGGGCGATGTCTTTGTATTCGCCGTCCGAAGTCTTTCTGCTGGGCATTGCGATAAAGCAGCCGTCCGATCCCTCGATGACTTTAATGTCGTGGATAACGAAGCAGTCGTCTATCGTGATAGAAGCGATCGCTCTGAGTTTGCTGTCTTGTTTTTGAACCATTCTGATTCTTACGTCTGAGATTTTCATTGTTTTCACCGCCTGTGGTCATATTTTGATATTGCTATCATAATCAATCATACACTAAAATTTCGCAATTTTCAATAAAAAAACAAAAAAACTTAAAAAATTTTTACAATTTTGGTCATTTTTTGCAATTTTTTGGTGCAAAAAGCATATAAATGGGGTATGAAAGAAGTAAAAAAAGGGTTAAAAACCCATTTTATCGGCATTGGCGGCATAAGTATGAACGCCTTGGCGAAGTATCTCATATCAATGGGATTTGAAGTTTCCGGGAGCGACAGCGTAAAAAGTAAGTTTACCGACGAGATAGAGGCTCTCGGCGGAGAGGTCTTTATAGGGCAGGACGCGCGTAATATCGGGGAAGCGCAGATCGTCGTTTACAGTTCGGCGATAGGCGAGGACAATCCCGAACTTAAAGAAGGGCGAAAGAGAGGACTTTTCGTCTTGTCGAGGGCGGAACTCCTTCAGATGATAGCCGAAAATTTCGGCTCGGTCATCGGCGTTTCGGGTTGCCACGGCAAGACGACTACGACTTGTATGATTGCTCATATTTTCAGATGCGCGGGTAAAAAATTCACCTCGCATATAGGCGGGGTGGATCTGATATTGGGAAATTTCTTCGCGAGCGGTTCGGAGTATTTTCTTACCGAGGCGTGCGAATTTAAAAAAAATCTTTTGCTTCTTGAACCGGATACGGCGGTATGCCTCGGAACGCAGTTCGATCACCCCGACAGTTATAAAGATCGGGAAGATCTGAAAAATTGCTATTTCAAATTTATCGGAAAGGGTAAAAAGGCGATAATAAACGGCGACGACGAAAATCTCGCGACCTACGACGGGAAAAACGCCGTAAAATTCGGGCTTGAAAAAACTAACGACTATTTCCCGACGGATATTCGGGAAAAGAAGGGCAGATATTCCTTCGTCGTAAATTACGGCAACGGCAAAAGTTTTCCCGTTAAATTAAAAATTTACGGATACCACAATATCTATAACGCCCTCGCCGCGTGCGCCTGCGCGTTGGAAAACGGTTTGAGCGTAGAAGCCGTAACAGAGGGGCTGTCGTCCTTTATCGGCGTGGAGAGAAGGTTCGAAAATATCGGAAAACTCCGCGGCGCGACGGTCATCGCCGATTACGCGCATCATCCCGACGAGATCGAGGCGGCGTTCAGCGCGGCGGAAAAGTTACGCGCCAAAAAACTCTTCGTCGTGTTTCAGCCGCATACTTATTCGAGGACGTTGAGCCTTAAAGATAAATTCGTAACCGCGCTCAATAAGATCCCCGAACTCGTAATATATAAAACTTACCCCGCAAGAGAGGAGTACGTCTACGGCGGTTCGGCTTACGACCTCTACATCGAATGCGGAAAGAAGGGGATATATTTCGGGGACGCGGAAGCGATGATCTCCTATTTTAAAGGTAAATTAAAACGCGGGGACGTAGTATTGGTCCTCGGCGCGGGAGATATATACGACGTATTTAAAAAAGCCGTCCGTTAATTTTAAAAGACATAAAAAAAGGTATTATACGGAAATACCTTTTTGTTTTTGATCGTGAAAAGGTCGCGAACCCTTTTAATCAACTTATACGAGGGCTTTTACCCCAGCATATTTATTAAAAGATCGCTGAACTTTTTCTTTTCCTTAAACGCCGCCCTCATATTGTCGACGTTGGTTTCTATATCTTCCATTTTAGTAAGCGGAAGGGCGTAATGAGAAAGATCGACCGCTTTGTTCGCAAGGACGTTGATCGCCGTTTCGTAATTGCCGAAGCCGTTGGTGATAGCCTTGCAGGTAAGTTGTTTTTTGAGCGCGATCTGTAAAGGAGCCTTTATCGAGGGATAGGAAAATCCCGCGAATGCGATCTCCGCGAAAGGAGAGGCTATTTTAAAGGCGAGATCGACGGGGGAGTTAGCCCTCGAAGAAAATACGACTTTGCTTATCATTCTTCCGCCGGTCAACGCTCCGACGTCGACTTCTATTTTGGGCGTAACCTTTAAAGTGTAGTAGATACCCGATTTTTTGGCGGTCAAAAGTCCTTCCTCTTCGTCGTCTATAAGAATGGGAACTCCTTGATAATAGATGATGAGTTGGGATAAAATACAGCCGAAAACCGTCGCGCCGATTATGGCGACGTGCTGACCTTTTTCAATGTGAAGTTTATCTATGACCGAAAGAGCGAGAGCGATATATTCGAGATATATCGCGTCGGTTTCCTTTACGCTCGGCGGAAGGGGGAATACGTCCTCGGTAGTCAAAACCGCGAAATCCTTTAAAAACCCGTCCGCGTTTACTCCCGCGATCTTAAAATCGAAACACTGTTTGTTCTTTCCGTCTAAGCAGTGATAGCAGTTACCGCACGAGCGCGCGGCGGAAATGCACACCTTGGCGCCTTTCGCGAGATATTCCGAGGGGGAAGCGAGGTCGGTTATCTGACCTATAGCCATTCTTCCGGGGATCAGCGGGAAAGTCGCCGCCTTACCTTCTCCCGAAATAAGGGCTATGTCCTCTTCCGTAATGAGAGCGCGGGTTATCTTAACTTTAAGACTGTCCACCGAGTTCAGCATTTCGGTCCTTGAAATTTTTTCGATCTTACCGTTTGTGTTTATTTGCCAACCGTTCATTTTAAATTCCTTTTGTAATATTATATTACATACTTGAAATTTTTGCAAGTAAAATAAACGAGAAAATTTACGCAACTATGCGTGCAAACGATTGACAAGCGAAAAAAAATAATATATAATGTATAAGCATTAAAAGTTGTGAGGTGAGTAGAATGAGATCGGAAATCCACCCAAATTATAAAAAGGTAACCGTGCAGTGCGCTTGCGGCGAAACCTTCGTTACGGGAACTACCAAAGACGTAGACGTTATCAAAGTGGATATTTGCAGTAAATGCCACCCGTTCTTCACCGGCAAGCAGAAACTTGTCGATACCGGTGGACGCGTTGATAAATTCAAGAAAAGATACAGTCTTTGATCGGCGGCTCGCCGAGGTTGTATTATGCCAAAACGGCGGTTCGGCTCTGAGTTTATACTTGGAGCCTGTTTTTTTATAGTTAATATGAAAGAGAAAAAAAATAAGAATTGCAATAAAACTTACATAGGCGGGCAGGCGGTATTAGAGGGCGTTATGATGAGAGGAAAGCGCTCGATAGCGATCGCCGTGCGCGACGGAGAGGGCGTCATTCGCTTGGAGGCGGATAGGTTGGAAGAGGGGAAGAGCAAGATCGCTAAACTTCCCGTCGTAAGGGGCGCGGTAAATTTCTTCAAATCGTTGGTTACGGGCGTGAAAATAATAACCCGTTCCGCCGAAGTTTACGGCGAGGACGAAGCCGAACCGAGCAAATTCGAAAAATGGCTCTCCAAAACCTTCAAAGTGGATATAATGAGCGTCGTTACTTTTATCGGCGTTCTTTTGGGGCTGGCGTTTTCGATAGGACTTTTCATCGTCCTTCCCAATTTCCTCGGGGAATTGTTCGTAAAACTTTACCCAAATAACGTACTGAGAAATATCCTCGAAGGCGTTTTAAGAATAACTATTTTCATAATATATATTTTGCTGACCTCTCTGCTTAAAGATATAAAGCGAACTTATATGTATCACGGCGCCGAGCATAAGACCATAACCTGCTATGAAAAGGGATTGCCGCTTACGGTAGAAAACGTCCGCGGTTGCAGAAGAGTCCACGACAGATGCGGCACCACTTTTATGTTTTTCGTAATGACGGTAAGCATTTTCGTGTTTACCATCTTCGGGATCATATTCCCATTTTTAAACGGAGAGGGTTTTGTATACCGACTTATAAGAGTTGCGGCGAAGATCGCGCTGCTCCCCCTCGTCGCCGGACTTTCTTACGAACTTTTAAAGGCGCTCGCGAAAACCGACAGTCAGTTGGTGTTTATATTCAAATTGCCCGGTCTGCTTCTTCAGAAACTTACGACCAAAGAGCCGACCGACGATATGATAGAGGTCGCGATAACTTCGTTTAATAAAGTCCTCAAAATGGACGCCGACGAAAACGAGCCTTCCTGTAAATTCGCCTGTCCCGAAAAGGCGAATAAACTGACCGAAGAGATAAAGTCGCTTTTTAAAGAGAAAAATATCGACGAGAGCGACGCCGAATGGCTCGTGAGCGTGGCGGGCGGCATAAAGAGAAGTCAACTTTCTTCGGAAATTAAAATTTCCGCTTCCAAAACCGAGGAAATAAGAAAATTCGCCCGCGAAAGACTGACGGGCAGACCTCTTTGTTACGTTCTCGGTAACTGCGATTTTTACGGGTATGAGATAAAAACCGATGAAAGGGCTCTTATTCCAAGACCTGAAACCGAAGAACTCGTGGAAAGAGCGATGAAAGATATAACCAAAGACAGCGAAGTCCTCGATATGTGTACGGGGAGCGGAGCGATAGCCCTCGCGGTCAGAAAAAAGACGGGCGCGAGCGTTACGGCGAGCGATATAAGTCCCGAAGCCCTTTCCCTTGCGAAGGAAAATTTCGACAGATACGGCGAAGATATAAAAATAGTCGAAAGCGACGTTTTCGATAGGATAGAAGGTAAATTCGACGTCGTGATCTGCAACCCCCCTTATATAAAAAGCGGGGCTATAAGTCGATTACAGACCGAAATTAAGGATTTCGAACCGAGGATCGCGCTCGACGGCGGCGACGACGGACTTGACTTTTACAGGACTTTTTCAGACGGCTTGATAAACAGGCTCAAAGAAAACGGCAAAGTTTTTTTGGAAATAGGATACGATCAGGGCGAGGCGGTTTCCGAAATAATGTCGGATAAAGGCTTCGAAACGGAAATAATAAAAGATATAAGCGGAAACGACAGAATTGTCAAAGCGGAGTTAAAATGATAGATAAACTCGAAGGTATTTACGTTCGTTACGAGCGGCTCGGCGAACTTCTTTCCGATCCCGACGTCATCGCCGATATGGAAAGTTGGAAAAAATACGCGAAAGAGCGTTCGGATATAGAGGAAACGGCGATAAAATATTCCGAATATAAAAAGACCGAAGAGGATATGCTCGCGGCGGAAAAACTTCTCGAAGGGGAAACCGACCCCGATATGAAGCAAATGCTCGAAGAGGAATATTATTCGTGCAAGGAAAAACTCGTAAAGCAAAAGGACGAACTTAAGATCTTGCTTCTTCCCAAGGATCCCGACGACGATAAAAACGTCATCGTCGAGATAAGAGGGGGCGCGGGCGGAGAAGAGGCGGCGCTTTTCGGGTACGAACTTTACAGAATGTACGTTAAATTCGCCGAGAAAAACCGCTGGAAAACCGAGGAGATCGACAGCAATACGACAGAACTCGGCGGGGTTAAGGAAGTGGTCTTTTCCATAAGCGGCAAAGGCGTTTACAGCAAACTCAAATACGAAAGCGGAGTTCACAGAGTCCAAAGAGTTCCCGACACCGAATCGCAGGGCAGGATCCACACTTCGACGGTAACCGTCGCCGTGCTTCCCGAAGCCGAGGACGTGGAGATACAGATCGACGAAAAAGATCTTAAAATCGATACCTACCGTTCGAGCGGGGCGGGCGGACAGCACGTCAACAAGACCGAATCCTGTATAAGAATGACTCATCTCCCAACGGGGATAGTCGTTACCTGTCAGGACGAAAGGTCGCAGATAAAGAACAGAGAAAAGGCGATGAAAGTAATGAAAAGCCGCCTATATGACTATTATAACACTAAATACCAATCGGAATACGCCGCCAACCGAAAGAGCCTCGTCGGCACGGGCGACCGCTCGGAGAGGATAAGGACCTACAATTTCCCGCAAGGGCGTATCACCGATCACAGGATAGGATTTACCATTTATTCTTTGCAGGAATTTTTAATGGGAGATATCGACGAAATGGTGGAAGCGCTCGCTATCTACGACAGAGAGGCGAAACTTTCCGCGCAAACGTAAGAATCGTCAGCCCCAAGGGGATTTTGGTATCGACAAGGGCTTTTAAAAGCGTTTACCGCTTCAAACGCCCCTTTAAAAAAACTATTGATAGGGTATGTTAATCCTAAGGAGAAATTTTTATGGAAATATCAGAAAAAGCAAAAAGCATAGCGCCTTCGGTAACCCTCGAAGTGTCGGCGAAAGCCAACGCCCTTAAAGCCGAAGGGGCGTCGATAATCGCCTTTACCGCCGGCGAACCCGATTTCAATACTCCGAAATATATCGTCGACGCCGCCAAAAGGGCGATGGACGAAGGCAAGACCAAATATACCGCCACCCCCGGCATCGTCGAACTTAAAAGGGCGATAGCCGAAAAATTCGAAAGGGAGAACGGGCTTACCTATTCCGAAAATCAGATAGTCGTATCCGACGGAGCGAAGAGTTCGCTTTATCACGCCTTCGCGGCGATCCTGAACGAGGGCGACGAGGTGATAGTTCCTTCCCCCTATTGGGTAACTTACGTCGAACAGATAAAAATGAGCGGCGGCGTCGCGGTGGTGGTCAAAACCGACGAAAAGTCGGGCTATAAGTTGATTAAAAGCCAACTTGAAAGGGCGATAACTCCCAAAACCAAGTGCCTTTTGCTTAACTCTCCCTGCAATCCTACGGGCGTGGTGTACGGCGAAGAGGAACTTAAAGAGATCGCTTATACTTGCGAAAAACACGGGCTGTATATCGTTTCGGACGAGGTTTACGAAAAACTCGTTTTCGACGGCAAAAAACACGTTTCGATCGCTTCGGTAAGCGACTACGCCAAGCAAAACACAATAGTCGTAAACGGCGTTTCCAAGACTTACGCCATGACGGGGTGGAGAATTGGCTATCTCGCGGCGCCTTTAAACGTCGCGAAGGCGATCTCGGCTATGCAGGGGCATACGACCAGCAACGCCTGTACCGTTTCACAATACGCGGCGCTCGCCGCAATCTCCGACGAGGAAGGAAAGCAATTTATAGAGTTTATGACTTCCGAATTTGACGAGAGAAGAAAGATACTCGCCTCTTTGTTGGAAAAAGAGGGGATAGAATTCGTCTATCCCGACGGCGCGTTTTACGTCTTTATGAAGGTCGACGGGTATTTCGGTAAGAGTTACGACGGAAATGCAATTCGGGGAAGCGTCGATTTTTGCAATCTTCTGCTTTCGGAAGGAGTCGCCGCCGTTCCGGGCGCGGCGTTCGGCGCCGACGGGTTCGTAAGGCTCGCCTATACCGTTTCCAAAGAGGACGAGAGGGAAGGCGTGAAGAGAATTTCCGCTTTTTTAAAAAAACTCGTATAAAATTCGCGAAAACCCTTGAAAAAAAAAGAAAAATAGTTTACAATATAGTAAAGGAACGGAACGTTCGGTCTTTGACGGGAAGCGTTTCGTAAAAAACGGAGGACTTATATTATGATCAAACTCGTTTACGGGCCCAAGGGCTTCGGAAAAACCAAAATTATTATCGACGACGTAAACGCCGTCGCGAAAACGGCGAAGGGAAACGTCGTGTTTATTACGGATAAAAAGATGGATACCGTTTCTATCGATATTAACGTCCGTATCGTAAATACCGAGGAATACGGAATAAATTCCGCCAACGCGTTCGAAGGTTTCGTCAAAGGGCTTATCGCGGGTAACAGCGATATCGAATACGTTTTTATCGACGGTATCGCGAGGATCACCGGAAGCGGACTTAACGATCTCGAACATTTCTTCGCCGACGTTAAAAAACTCAGCGACGGACACGGCGTAAACTACGAATTTACCATAAGCGCGTTGAAAGAAGATCTGCCGCAATATCTTCTCGCTTATCTCGGCTGATAGCCTCAAAAATAAACATTGCCGCCTTCCCGATATTCGGGCGGGCGGTTTTTATTTATTATAAAAAGGTGTAAAAAAATAAATATCCTTATTTTTATTGACTAAAACGAGTATTTTTTATATAATAATATAAAAATTAGTATGGAATACCATAATGTTTGGATACGTTAAACCCGATCTGCCCTATCTTTACCTTAAAGACGACAGGCTTTATAAGGCGCTTTACTGCGCGGTTTGTAAGAATATCGGCTCCTATCTCGGACAAAGGGCGAGATTGGGGCTTACTTACGATATCGCCTTTTTGTCGGCTGTCGCGCACAATCTTAAAGGCGTCGACGTGTCGATAAAAAACCAAAGGTGCGTCGTTCATCCCGTCGTAAAAAGACCGATGGCGTCGAGGGACGAGATAACCGAGGCGTGCGCCGCGATAAACGTCATTCTCGCTTATTATAAATGCGAGGACGACGTTATAGACAGCGGGAAAGGCAGGCTTAAACGGGCGATTTTTAAAGGCGGGTACCGCCGATCTCTTACGAAATATTCTCATTGCGCGGAGATTGTGAAAAAGAGGTACGAAGATCTTCGCGGCGCCGAAAAGAGAGAAGAGGACAGAATAGACGTAGTAAGCGATCATTTCAGCCTGATGATGAAAGATATAGGCGATCTTATTTTAGAGGGCGAGAAAAGCGCCGATACGGGCGATCTCTTCTATTTCCTCGGGAAATGGATATATCTTGTCGACGCGCTCGACGATTACGATAAAGATATAAAGAAAAAAAATTACAATCCCTTTTACTTCGCGTTCGGTAAGATCCCCGATCTTAAAACGCTCGTAAAGCAAAAGGGAAACGAGATCGGCTTGATCTTCGCGGATATTTTCGCAAGGATAAAGATAGCGAAAGAGGGCTGCGTGTGGAAATTCAATCACGATCTTATAGACAATATCCTTCTTAAAGGATTGCCGAACGTTACGCTCGGAATAATAAAAAGAACCGAAGGGAGCGGACGTAAAAAAGTCGGCGAAAAGAATTTATAAAGGAGATAGGTATGGACGAATATTTTAAATTGTTGGGAGTGGACGAAAACTGTACGGAAGAGGACGCCGAGGCGCGTTATCTCGAACTTAAAGCCCTTTACGGCGAACAGCGTTTTCAGGAAGGCGAAGCGGGAAACGCGGCGGCGAAAAAACTTACCGAACTCGAATCGGCGAGAAGGGATCATAAGGAAAACGTCAGGGAAAAGCATTTTACTTCGGCGGACAGCGCTTATTATACAGAGATCGAAAATCAGATAAAAAAGGGCGACCTTACCGAGGCTCAACGCCTTTTGGACGAGTTCAACGAGAGAAACGCCGAATGGCATTATCTCCAATCGGTCGTCTTTTATAAGAAAAATTGGACGAACGAGAGCAAAAAACAACTCGAGATAGCCCTTCAAATGGATCCCGATAACCAAAAATATAAAAATTCTTTGGATAAATTAAACGCCAAGATAAACGAAAACGCAAGCAAAACCTTCACCGATTACAGTGGGAACGCCAACGAAAATCGGGCGAGGGAGTACGCGGACGGCGAAAGACAGATGGGCGGCGACGGCTGTTTCGATTTCTGCTGTCAGATGGCTATTTGCAACATATTGCTCAACTGTTGTTGTAATTGCAGATAATGAAGAAAAGCGTTCTCATCGCGCTGTCGGCGGTTTCGGCGGCGCTCGCGACCGTTTTTTTAGTCGTAGGGATATTCGTTCCTATGTTCGATTATTCGTGTATTTTCATAGCGAGCGTGTGTATGATGATCCCGCTTACGAAAAAGAGCGTGAGAGGCGGTATCCTCGCGTTTGTCGCTTCGGCACTTCTCACTTTATTGTTTTCGTCGGGAAGGTGGGAAGTCGTAGTAACTTACGCCTTGTTTTTCGGGCTTCATCCTACGGCGAATTTTATATTTCGCGAAAAAAAACTGAATAAAATCATCGCTTTTTTGATAAAAGAAGTCTGGTTTATCGCCTCGCTTCTCGTCGTGTATTTTCTGTTCGAAAGTTTTTTCGCATTCGAAACCGAATGGGCGAGGGCGTACGCCCTTCCTATTATAATCGTCGGCGGGGGATTACTATTTGTCGTTTACGATTTCGCGATGATCAGATTTCAAAAATTATTGGATATAGCGGTCAAGAGGTTAAAACTATAAGATGAATAAAAACGAGATACTTTCGGGTTCGGTAACCAGGATCGGCTCGGGCGGAGAAGGAATTATAAAAGAGGGGGAATATTCGGTATTCGTTCCTTTTACACTGCCGGGAGAAAGGGTCAGGTATCAAGTCCTGAAAGTAAAGGGGAAAATCGCGTTTGGAAAAGCGCTCGAGATCATTACGCCCGCCGAGGAGAGGATAAGACCTAAATGTAAGGTTTTCGGAAAATGCGGGGGCTGTCAACTTCAACATATAAAATATAAGACGCAACTTAAATTAAAAGCGAAAACGGTCGCGGATTGTCTGTCTAAAATAGCCTTCCTCGAACCCGTGGTCTCGCCCTGCGAGAGAAGCGATCTCGAATACGGTTACAGAAATAAACTTCAACTTCCCATAAGGGAAAACAGCGTCGGGTATACGATAGGATTTTTCGTGCCCAACAGTCATAGGGTAATTCCGATAAGGAGTTGTCCCATCCAGCCCGAATGGAGCGCAAAGATAATTTCAGGCACGCAGAAATTCGTTCGTCATTACGGTATATCGGCGTATAACGACGAAACGGGCAAAGGCTTGGTAAAACACGTCGTCGTCCGCGACGTCGACGGAAAACTTATAATTACCGTCGTAATAACCGAAAACGACCTGCCGTTTAAAAGCGAACTCATTTCCCTGCTTCGGGAAAATTTCGGAGAATTCAGCCTGTATCTTAATATCAACAAACTCGGCAACAACGTCATTTTCGGGAACGAATTCAGACTTATTTACGGCAAAGGAAGATATACCGCAAAGGAATTGGGAATAAAATACGAAATAGGGCCGGAATCGTTTATGCAGGTAAACGACGGCGTCAGAAAGAGAATATACCAAGAGGCTATAAAGTGCGCCGGAGCGGATGAAATAACCGTGGTCATCGACGCGTACAGCGGAGCGGGATTGCTCACGGCAATGTTCGCCCAAAGATGCAAAAAGGCGATAGGGGTAGAGATAGTTAAGGAAGCGGTCGATTGCGCCGAGCATCTGAAAGCGAAAAACGGATTAAAAAATATGGAAAATATTTGCGCCCCCTGCGAGAAAGTCCTGCCCGAGATAATGGAAAGGGAGAGAAAGGAAAGCGCGAAATGCGTTCTAATACTCGATCCCCCGCGGCAAGGTATAGAGAGAAATATAATCGAGGCGATAAAAGAGAGTTTGCCCGAAAGAATAGTGTACATATCCTGTTCGCCGCAGACCTTGTCGAGAGATCTCGGATTACTTCTCGGAACTTTAAAAATCGAGAACGGAGTAACCGTCAAAAACGACGGAGAAGTAAGATCGGCATACGAGATCGAACTTGTCAAACCCTTCGATCTTTTTCCTCAAACCCGCCATGTTGAAACTGTTTGTTTGCTGACAAGGAAATAGTCAAAAATAGCTAAAATAGGGTTAAAATGGCATATTTTAAGGCATTTTCATCTTATTTTGGATAGTTGGAGTTTGTAGCGATTCAATCGATATTCAAAGTTTGTCAGCATTTAAGTAGTGTCGGTTTAGGGTTGTAACTAAAAAACGAGATGTCTTAGGAAACATATTTTAGGCACTTGTCAGCACTAAACCTAACTTTTTATAGTTACAACTATATTGAGCATAAGAACATATCAGCCAAAAACAAAATATTTTAAAATGTTCAAATGTGTTAAATTTCATTGAAGTAAGACAGAGTTTTAGTTATTCCGATTGGATGTTTGAAAGATTAATTTAGGAGTATAAGTATGGAGTATATTTTAGTAACAAAAGATAATTTAGAAAAAGAACATATATGTTGTGCGATATCTAATAATAATGATATTCAAGTGTCATCGAAAAAAAATTGGTTAAAAGATAGATTTGATGATGGATTAGTATTTTTAAAATCAGTTGAAAGAGGTAAATGCTTTATAGAATATATACCAGCAGAAAACGCCTGGAATCCATTAGATGCAAATGGTTACATGTATATAGATTGTTTATGGGTATCAGGATCATTTAAAGGGCATGGCTATTCAAATGGTTTATTAGATGCTTGCATTAAAGATTCTAAGTCAAAAGGAAAGCTTGGAT
>JAFVCP010000096.1 GCA_017479185.1 Clostridia bacterium | reverse complement strand
CAACCCCGCGTATTCGTCGAGATTGACCGTCCTTACTTTTTTATAACTCGTTCCGTTTTCCCTATGGTCTTTTATCATTTCTTTATATAGACCGATAGGCGTGGAGCCTGTCGCTAATCCCAAGATCGCGTCCGGCTTGTTTTTTACTACTTCCGACATTACTTCGAATGCCTTTTTGCTCATTTCATCATAGTCTTTTGCTATTATTACCTTCATTTTTTATCTCCTTATTTATATTATTTCGTCGCCGCAAGCGATGCTGCCGCGATGCTTTGTCCGACACGTCTGTTTTTTTCATCGGGCATTTCGATTTCGAATTTAAGTTCGGGGAACTCGGCTTTTACGACCTCTTTCGCTTTCGCCATTATTATATTTCCGCCTTCTCCGCTCGTAACCCTTCCCAAAAGCAAAACGTGCTTTATATCGTAGAAAAGAGAATAATAAGCGAGAGTATAGCCGAGATAAATGCCTATATCGTTATATATCTTGATCGCGAGTTGGTCGCCCTCAGCCATGAGTTTTTGTATTGCTTTGAGTTTTTCGGCGGGACTTAACCCTTCGTCGAATTTAAAGCCGCCGAGTTCGGCAAGTTTAATCACTCCGTCTTGCGAGAAATATTTAACTCCGCACCCGTAATCGCCGCTCCACTCGTCGACCATAGCGTTTTCATCGTAATCTACCGGGGCGAACGCGAGTTCGGATAGCCATCCGTTTATTCCGCCCTGACCGTTTATATATCCGACCGCCTCGCTCGTTCCCATCGCGATACCGAGTACTTCGTTGTCGTTTAAGTCGATCGCGCCCGCCAACGCGGTAACGTCGCCGTCGTTAGCGACTTCGAGGGGAACGTCCCCTATTTCTTTCGCGACGTCGATATACATATTCTTAACCTTTTTATCGAAATCTTCGTCGCTTACTTTTAAAAAGAGCGAAGCGACCATTATTCTGTTATTGACGTACACGCCGGCGGACGACACGCCGATAGCGTCTACTCTCGGCATCTTCGAAGCGGCTGTCTTCATCGCTTTCAATATTTCGCCGTAGTGATAATCGGGATCGGAATTTATCTTCGGGAACCATACCACTTCTTCGCTGTAAACGACCTCGCCGTCGACGACCGCGCTGACCTTTCTGTCGCTTCCGCCCGCGTCAAAACCTATACGACAACCGTCAAGGTGTCCGCCGACCGAAAGAGAACATTTCTTTTCCTTCGGAAAATCTTTGCCGGTACAATTTACGACTTCGAATTTACTTTCGTAAACCCTTTCCATAAACCCTTTATCAAAAGCCCTTATCCCGCTTTCGGTATACGCGTTTTTGATAAATTCGTAAATTTTATCGTCGCCCGAAAGATATATCTTATATCCCCCGACCACCCATAAAATTGTCTTGACTATCCTTTCAGCCATTTTACAATTTCTTTCGAGATACTTTTCGTCGTCAAATACGGGAAAAGAATAGATATAATTATATCCGTCGTTTCTCTCTACGCAAATTTTAAGTTCGTGATTTTTTTCTTTTTTCGCTTGGTTTACAAAATCGGTAAACCAAACGTACATAGGCTTGAAGCCTTTATCGAGTTCAGGTGAAAATTTCATCCTACGCCTCCGTCTTTATTTATAGGACGATAATATATCTATCGTCAAATATTATTATATACCTGTCCGAGAAGTTTGTTAAGAGATAATATTTCTCATTATTTATATTTTCTTTCGCAATAAATTATTTAAAATATATTGCAAAATTTCCGCGCGTATGGTATACTGTATGTGAAGGATTTACAAAAGGATAAAAGGTCATAGTCAGATGGAAGAAAAAATTTTTTATAAATATAAACTGTCAAATCTTCTCAATATAGACAAGATCGTAACCATTCACTATCAGAAACTATTAAAAAATTATTCTTTTCCCGAAGAAAAACATAATTTTTGGGAAATCATTTATTGCGACAAAAACGAAATAACCGTCTACGTCGAAAACTCTCCTATCGACCTTAAAATGGGGGAAATGCTTTTTATTTCGCCCAACCTTTTACACAGCGTAGAATGTAACGGCAAAAAAGACGCGAATATTTTTATCGTAACTTTCGACTGCAAATCAAAGTCGATGAAATATTTTAAAGATAAACTCTTCCTCGTTCCGTCCGAACTTCGCTTTTTGCTGTCGTCTATTATGACCGAAGCGAAAAACACCTTTATAATCCCCGATTTCGATCCCAATCTTTCAAAACTCGTTTTAAAGGAAAATCACAATATCGGCGGAGAACAGATAATCAAGAACAATCTCGAAGAACTTCTCATAAAACTCATAAGGATAGAAACCGCTAAACCCACTTCTTCTGAAGTTTTTATTTCGAAAATAGAAGAATCCGTCGCCCTCGAGGACGAGATCATAAAACTTTTAGAGGCAAGCGTTTATAAAAAAATAACTCTCGACGATATTTCCGCAAACCTGCATTACGGAAAGACGACCATTTGCAAGACTTTCAAAAAGAAAACGGGCAAATCGATAATAGGATATTATCTCGAACTCAAAATCGAAGAAAGCAAAAAACTCATAAGGAGCAACACGAGTTTTTCGGAAATATCTTCGCTTTTGTGTTTCGATTCTCTCCCGCATTTTACGAAAACATTCAAACGTATCACGGGAATGACTCCGAGGGAATTTAAAAACAGTATTTTATAAATAAAAGATAATGATATAGCGGTTCGGAAAGATTTCGAGCCGTTTTTTTAAATATGAAAACCGCTCGGCGGAAGGAAAAATTCCCTTCCGCCGAGCGATTCTTTATTTGAGGATTATAGGATAAATCGTATAAAACATTTTGTGTTTTAGTGAAAATCAATCGTTTTTGGGAGATACTACCTCGCCATTAACCTTAATCGGATGATCGGCATCTTTAGCGGTCGCAGAAATAGCCCCTTTGACAACGCCGTCATTTATCGTAACTTCGCCATAATCATTTATAGTTAACGTTCCGACCTCTCCGCTCCCTTGCAATGTAAGAACACTTGTTGTTTTTGCTGCTGCTCTATAATTTCCTGTATAAATAATATCATCTATTGTTGCATCGCCTTCAACCGTTATAATTACACCAGGCCACGACGTAGAACTATATTGAACAACTAACTGTTCAATTTCTCCATTGCCTTTAAACCTAAGTTGATTTGGTTCCATAACCCATAAACTAGT
>JAFVCP010000095.1 GCA_017479185.1 Clostridia bacterium | reverse complement strand
TTCGCCTAAACCCTTTAAAAGGCTTCTGCAATCTGACAAAATCTCAAAGGTCTTATCGAAATTTCCGCTTGCTTTTCCCTCGGCGTAATACCTTTTGGCGAGCGCTAAATGATAGTGAAGGTATCTTCCCAAAACCGTCTTGACTATATCGTAACAGTCCCTCTTCAACATTTCGTCGAAAGACGAAAGATAGGGTTTCGCCTCGTTTAGAATATATATCGCGTCCTCTCTTAAAGTCAGGAATTTTTCGACGTTTTTATCGAAGAAATCTTTTTTGTCTATCTTATATCTCCAATTTATATTGAAGAAATATTCCATCGGCATAACGGCGGGTTTGGAGTCGTCCATATTCCAATGCATAAGTTTAATAAACGGCTTGAACTTTCGCCATATTTTCCGCATCGTTTCCCTTTCTTCGGCTTCGTATCTGTCGTCGCAAAACCGCTCTATACCGTCGTCGAAAGTATACGAAAGGGGTTTCCAAGCGTTTTTGGGATAATATTCGAGGGCGAAAGTATCGCTGTGGGAAAGTTCGGGCCAGAAGAGGAAACCCTCGCACTTTTCGTCGTTTAAGGTATATTTCATCCTCTCTTCGGTAACCTCGTAATCCCCTCTTATATCGCTGTTCATCTCGTAGGCGTGGAACATACCGAAAGTGTGCGGGAACTCGTTGATTATCCCCCATTTCGTGAAGTTCGCCTCGTCGTAAGAGTCGGAATTGTAATCCATTATGAAATTCATATCGGGGTCAAGCCCTTTCGCGAGCGTATTTACCTCTTCGGGCAGGAATTTGAACCACAGATCCCAACCGCAAACGGCGAGTTTGCACCCGGGATATTCGCGCTGCAATCTCTCGACGAGTTTATGATAGCAAAACAGTTTCATACGGAGATTTTCTTCCCTGTCGTCGGAGAACATTCTCTCGCCGAAACCTATCGTATAGAAATATTCGGGCTTGGCGAAGTTTTTTATATCGCCCTTCGTAAGTTCGAAGTAGAGGTCGAAATTTCTCTGCTCCCTTATATCCCATACGAGCGCCCTTTCGTCCGAATATCCGACCGTCGTCTGTTTGAAATAAGAGGGCTTGTATTTATCGAGAAATTCCTGCGGACTTTTGGTGTTCCAATGGGTCATCGTTCCGCAGTTTTCCATAGTGATAAGATCTCTGTCGTGAATATACGCGTATATCTTTTCTCTTAATTGTCCTCTGAATTTAAGCGGCCAGAAAGATTTCCTGTTTTCGTATCCCGGTCCCAGATATTCCTTTTCGGCGCTTTCGTAACTTATTCCGAAAGTCCTTTGGAAAAGGTCGTCAAGACCGATAAAAAGAGCGATCGTGTTGAGTTTTTTCTTGAGTTGCCAATCTATCTCCCTTTTCCAATCCTCGAAAGACCAATGCTCGGCTTGGAAACGGTGTAAACTCCTGTGAGCGAAATATCTCTGCCCTCTTATTTTAAAGCGGGGAGATTCGAAAACGTCTATCCCCTCTATCGGCAAGTTATCTTTACGGGGTATCCTCTCGCCGTCCCAGAAATAGCGGACGGAGCCGAACATTTCGAAGTAATGATATACGGCGTACAAAGTCGCCCTGCCCCTTCCACCGCCGACGATAAGAAGTTTTTTCCCGTTAAGATCGTAAGATTTAAGCGAAAATTCTTCGCTTCCGTACTTGTATGGAAATTTATCTATCGCCATTTTGAAGTAAAGGTCGCAAATATAATCGTTATTGGTTTCGTTCCCGATAGCGACGACGTCGTAATCTCCGTCCTTATCGGTTATTTCGGGCGTTTTACCCGTAATAAGTCCGTAGTATTTCGCAAATTCTTCGGCGGCGATAACGTTCGCTTTAACGTAATCGTTTACTACGATTTTCAGTTCTCTCATATTTCCTCCTAAAAGTTCATCAGAACTTTACGATTTAATTATACTGTATTTATTCCCCGAAATCAAGAAAAAAATCAAATTAAAAGAGTAAAAAAGAAAAGCGAAAACGCCATAGTTTTCGCTTTTTTTGTTTTGTAAAAAACGGTAAAGACATTTTCCGTTTTTTATAATTTTACGGGTCTGCCCGTCGAAATGCTTTCGTATATCGCGTTCATGACCTCTACCGTCTTTTTGTGCCATTCGAGATTTATTTTGGGCGTTCGGCGAAGTCTGACGTTTTCGACGAATTCGTCGACTAAGCCTACCCATTCGTCGAAATAAGTATATTGGACCGTATATCTGTCGTTGGGCGCGCCGTTATGATAGACGTTGGGGCCGAAAAGGTCGGTAACGACCGAACCTTTTTCGCAGTTGGCGGTCATATAGACTTCCATACGCTTGGGATATTTTTCCCAACCCGGTCCCGGAACTTTGAGCCTTTCTTCCATATTCGACCAGGAAGGATCGAGGGAGAAAACGACGCCGTTTTTCATCTTTCCGACCACCGAAAGCATATCCTCTTCTTCTATATCGTGTCTGATATTTGGAGCGACGCGGGCGAAAACGTAGTCGAACTCGCTCTCCGTAACCTCTCTTATCATATCGAATATATGGGGATGATCACAGAGCGCTCCCCCTCTAAACTTGCCGAACCCCTCTTTGATTTTTACCCTCTTGCCGTAAGAAAGTTCGGGAACGCCCTGCCACGGAAACGCCCAAACGGGAGAAAGAGTGGTGTTTCTTGCGTTAAACGAATAGATTTTGCCCATTTTTCCGCTCTTTACGAGTTCTTTAAAACGGACGGTAACGGGATTGTAATGACATTCGAGTTCTATTTGACAAATTATTCCGTTATCTTTGACGAGTTTTTCTATTTTCTCGTATTCTTCCATATCGAAAGTGGGAATTTTCATCGAGAGAATATCTATCTTCCTCTCCGCCAAAAGTTTCATCTGCTCGTAGTGTCGGCTGTTTGCCGAAGCGATGACAACCGCCTCTATTTCGGGGTGCTTATCGAGCATTTCCTCGTCGCTGTCGTAGCAAGGAATACCCTCGACGGAATTTTTAAATATCTTCTTGACTTCCTCGTTTTCGGTCGAAACGGCTATCCATTCGAGTTTGGGATTATTCTTTAAAACGTCGTAATATTTTCTCGTATGTCCGTGAGTCATACTCATCATAGCGATTTTGATTCTTTCCATATTATCCTCCTTACACCCTTACG
Organism: Clostridia bacterium; assembly: GCA_017479185.1. Taxonomy (GTDB): domain Bacteria; phylum Bacillota; class Clostridia; order Christensenellales; family Borkfalkiaceae; genus UBA10281. The sequence goes on along the minus strand of JAFVCP010000095.1, from coordinate 6,663 downwards.
TCCTCGCAAGTTTTCTCCGACTTTTCAATGCAATTCAACAACTTTTCAAGTCTTGCGTCGCTTTGGATATTTTCCTCGCCGATTTTACCGTTTTTGGTAATTTCAAACGCTTGTCTGACGACGGAAATTTCCTCGGCGGTAAGACCGTAGAGTTCGAAGTCGACGTCGGTAAAGGTTTTTTCTTCGCCCCCGTAGACGTAAGTCGAATAAAGAGGAGTTTGCGAATCGACGCCGCGATCGCACGCCGTTCCCCTGTCGGTAATTATTTCGTGTTTATCGACAGTCTTTGTTTTAGACGGAAGAGAACAGGCAAGTTCCAAAGTCGCAACCCAGCCTTTTTCGGTTTCGCAAATAATAGAACAGGTTTCGCCGTTTTTAGCCTCGAAAACTTTGGTTATCTTGCTTGCGCCGATATATTCGACGAGGTCTATTTCCTTTTTAATGACGTCGGAAAGAGAAATGCTCTTAGAGTTTACGCTCATTATTTTGAAATGGCTTATTTCTCCTACCGTAGTTTCGCAAATCTTTTTAAGTTCGATAAATCTGCGTTCGTTTCTCCAAGGAAGCAAGGGATATTCTTTGCCGTCGACGCTTACTTTTTTGCCGTCGTCGGACAAAATCCCCTTTGTTTCAACTTCGTATTTTTCAATCAGAAAATCTAAATATTTTTGCAATTTACTCATCTTTTCACCTTATAAAAGTTTTACTCTCGGGCTGTATTTTTCAAGATACGCCGCGTTCTTTTCATCTCCGCCGGGGGTGTTGGCGCTCGACCAGCAAGGAGCATTGATTCCCCTTCTCTGACACTCTTTGACGCACTCTATTTCGAGTTCGTGAGCGATATAAAAATCGACGATATTAGAAATGGGGGCGATAGGCGTTTCAAAGCCCTCGATATTTATTACCGCGTCGCCTACGGGGTTATAGTCGTCTATGCAAACGTCCGCATAATCGAAGAGGTTCGTCTTGTTGGGGTGGCGGATAAAGTGGTCTTTGGGCATTTCATTTTGCCAATACGACGACGAAACGGCGATTATCTTCGCGCCCGCTTTCTTCGCTTCCATTACGGCGTCGATAGTCGCCGGGTTTATACCGATATTATGGAATACGATCAGAAGGTCGTCCTTTTTAAGTTTATAATACTTCATTATCGCCGAACCGTAATTGACCGTCCTTTCGAGTTCGAGATATTTGAGCGCGTTATTGAAAACCGTAAGTCCGTTTTCCACGATGGGATTTATATTCGCGAGTCCGCCCGCTCTGAAAAACATTTCGCCCACGCAAAGCGTGGTATGTCCGCCGCCCCCGTAAACGTTTATGAGTTTGTCCTTTTCTATTGCGTCCGCCATAAGGCAAGCCGCTTTTTTAATGTTCTCGGCTTGCTTTTCGTTGACTTCTTCGAGGTTTTCTACGATTTTGTTAAAATAAGTTTTATCCATTATTAACTCTCCTTGTATTCATCGCCGAAAGGTATAGCGTTTATTATCCCTTTCCTCGTAACTTTTATTCCCGCCGCTTTCACGGCTGTTTTTACCGCTTCTGACAAATCTTTCCCGTCGGCGATCGAGGCTGCCAAAACGCCGTTGAAAGTATCTCCCGCTCCCGTCGTATCGACGACTTTTCCCATCTTCGCCGACGGAACGATTTCGCCCGTTTTTCTTATCAGGCAACCTCTTTCGCCGAGCGTTACGATTACGTTCGGACGACCGTCGAGTCCTTCCGTTTCGTGTTCGTTCGGGGTAAACAGGTCGATTTTATCTAAAAAATCTCTCTCGTAATTGCGCGAGGGCGCAGGATTAAGGATAATCTTTACGCGATTTTCTCCGGCGATTTCAGCCGCTTTTTGATTAACGGAAGTCGGAACTTCGTTGTTGATCAAAAGAACGTCTGCGATTTTTATTTGTTCAGCAAATAATTCCACGTCTTTTTTGTCAAGTTCCGCTCCTCGATAGACGAGCACTCGGTTATCTCCGTTTTTATCCGTGGTAATCACCGCATACGGACTGCGCGTTTCTTTTCCGATAAAGTATGAATTTAAGCCCTTGCTCTCGGCTATTTCCGTAAAACGCTCAACGTCGCCTCGATAACAAGCGCAAAGAAAAGAAACTTCCGCGCCGCATCTGACCGCCGCTATCGCCTGATTGAAACCTTTGCCCCCAAGTTCGTCGCGATAGTCCGCCGCCTGTATCGTTTCGCCCGTTACGCCGAACTTATCTACCGATAAAAAGACCGATTCGCCCGCAATTCCGATTATGGCAATTTTTTTCATAAATGTTTAATTCTGCCGATAAATAAATTTTCAAGCATAATATTATGCTCTCTGCCGCCTTCAACGTTCCCGCTGATATATACGGGCGGTTTTACACCTTCTTTCAAAGCAAGCTTTGCGCCGTTTATTAAACAGATATTGAGAATAAAACACGCCGCATAAGTTGATAATCCGCCCATTTTAACATCCCCTACGTCCATACACGCGTCGCCGTAAGGCACTTTACAATCAATGGCGATATCTACGTTTTCGTGCAATTTACCGCCGTTTCCGACGTAAGAGCGAGACGATACGCCTATGCTTTTCAGTCCGGCGTTTTTCGCCGCTTGCGCCATTTCGATCGGCACTTGATTTTTTCCGGAAACGGAAAAGATAAAAATAATATCTTTATCACTCGGCTTATACCTTCTGAACACTTCGCTCGCAATTCCGTTCATTTTTTCCATACGGCTTGATTTCGCCGCACCGTTGTGAAGCATTAAGTCCGTATCCAACATAGGCGAAACGTTGGCAAGTCCGCCCGCCCTGTAAAAAGCGTCTAATCCGGGTAAATGCGAATGACCGCAACCGAAAGTAAAAACAATTCCGTCCTTTTTAATCGTGTCGGCGACAAGCCTTGAAACGACGGTCAGACTTTCCCGTTCTTCGGTTTCTATTCGCTCTAAACAAGCGATTATTTTACGTAAGTATTCGCTCATATCTATTATTCGGCAAGTAACCACCTATAAATTTCAGGATCGTTATACGTTTTATCCCAACAGTTGTGTCCCGTTCCGTCGTATTCCGTCAATTTAGCGTTTCCGCCGTTACTGTTGACCGCATTCACCATTTTCCGACTTTCTTCACAGAAAACCGTGAGATCGTCTTTTCCGTGAAACGCCCGAACGGGGATTTTAATTCGCGACGCATTCCAGTACATTCCTCCGCCGCAGCAAATAACGGCTTTGCGAAAAACAGTCGGCTCGGACATCAGCATTTGCCATGCGGCATAACCGCCCATACTTACGCCGGATAAATACACCTTCGCTTTATCCGCGTAATGCAAGTTCGCCACCGCGCAAACAAACTCTTTTAGTTGCTCGAACACGTCAAACCAACAATCCTCGCTACACTGCGGTAAAAACATAACGAAAGGAAAATTTTCCGCATTTTTTGCGAACCGCACGATCGCTTGGTCTTTTAGTATTTCCACATTATCTCCGCGGGAGCCTGAACCGTGAAAATGGACGATGATCGGATATTTTTTATTCTCTGAAAAATCGGTGGGTCCGTAACGAAGATACTTTAACTTGCCTGTTCGCCCCTCTGAAATTTTATTCATTTTTTCAAAATACGCTTATAATTTTCGCCTATCCTGTCCCAAAGTTTTATGGGATCGGGCGCCGCAACGCTCGTTCCCAAGCCCCCTCTGTAAGTCCAGGTCGCGAGCCTGTCTACCCCCATACTCTCATAGAGGTCGACGATTTTATCTATCTGACCGAAGTCCTCGGGTTGGGAGTTATACCCCATGAGCCAACGCTCGGACTGTTTGCCGTATTTTTTGGCGATCTTAACCGTTCTTTCGGTAATTTCCTTAAAGAAACTTTCGGGAAGCGACCAATTTATTATGGTCGTCGAGAACACGTCGAAATAGGGGCAAGCCGCGACCATATCCCAATTATCGTACCCGCGAAGTTCGGTAACGTAATAGGTGTTTTTAGTCGCGTGTACGCAACAGGTTATTTCGAGTTCGGGATTTACTTCCTTTACCGCCTTCGAGCAGTCCGCGAGGGTTTTCAGCGCCTCTCTCCAACGGAATTGCTTGACGTCGTCGTTCATAAATTTGGGCATTTCGTAGCCGTAATAGTCCTCGAATTTTCTTTTGCATTCGGGGCATCTGCACGCCCAATCGTCGCCTGCTCCCCCCGTTATGGAAGCGTAAGACTTCGGATAGGCGTAATGCGGCTCGTCCCAGAAAAAGCCGTCTATTTCGGTTTCTCTCGCGAGTTTTAAACAGATATTGGTAAAATAATCTCTGAATGAGTTGGTATTGAAGCAAGCGGCGTTCAATACTTCACCCGTATACGCGGAAACTTGTCTGTGGTGGATATTGTTCTGCAAGAAAAGCGAAACCTGTTCTCCCCCGAAATATTTACCTATTCCCCAAGTATCGGCGATACAGCGAAGCCCGACCTTATGGGCGGTCTTTACTATGTTGTCGATATTCGGGAACCAGAAATCCATATCGAACTCCGTTATTGCGAGAATAACGGTGTCGCAGCCGTGTTCTTTCATTTCGATGAAGTCTTTTTCGGCGTGTTCGACGTAATTCAGTCCGTAATAACTTACCGCAGTGTGTTTGATCATAATTTTTCTCCTTAAAAACCGATTACGCCTATATTGTATTATAAATCGGTCGCGAATTAAAAGGAAAAATCAAAACGAAAAGGTAGAAATTTCGAAACTTATTATAAAAAGGTTGACAAAAGCCGTCGGGGGGATTAAAATATAGAAAATATGATAGATTTTACAAAGTATAACGTAAAGATCGATTCGGCGTTTTATATCGATTGGGGCAAGGGCGCCGCCGTCGCCCGACCGAGAAAATTCGACGCGCTGTCTTTCAGGCTCAAAGGGAGCGCCGAATACGAATACGGCGACAAAAAAACCACGGTCGAAAAAAACGACCTTCTTTTCGTACCCGCAAACTTCGGTTATAAAATAAACGCCTTAAAGGAAGAGGAAGTCCTCGTCGTTCACTTTTTTATCGAAAACTCAAATTTCGACGGTCTTTCCCTCTTCAAACCGCTTAATCCCGATATTTTCCGCAGGCTGTTCGAAGAAATGTCTGAGGTCTGGCGCAAAAAGACGGTCGGATATGCGGCGCGGCTTTATTCCCTCTTTTACGAGGTGGTCTGGCAAATCGCCGTTCAGGACGAAAAAAAGAAACTCGCGACGAAGCCGAGAAAATTCAGCGAAGCCCTTTCCTATATGCGCGATAATTTCACTTCGCCCGAAACCACGGTCGAAACGACGGCAAAATATATCGGAACGAGTACGGTCTATCTCCGCAAGATATTCCGCGAGGAAATGGGGGTTACTCCCTTAAAATTACTAAACGATATGAGAATGGACTACGCCGAAAAACTTCTTAAAAGCGGATATTACAAGATAGAGGAACTTTCCTTTTTGGCGGGATTCAACGATCCCAAGTATTTTTCGCTGCTCTATAAAAAAAAGACGGGCTATCCCCCGTCCAAGCGGCTCAAAAAGGCGTACGCCTCGCGAGATTGACGATCTTCGACCGAACGCTGTCGCCTTGCGTGATAGACCATCTTCGACCGAACGCTGTCGCCTTACGTGATAGACCATCTCCGACCGAACGCAAAAACAGGGCTGTCGCAAGCGCGGATTTTTCCCGCTCGCGACAGCCCGTTTATATTTTTTTCTAAAAATGTATTGACTTTTCATTTTTTGCGTAATATAATAAAAGTAAGAAAAGTAAAGAATAATTTACAAGGAGATTAAAAAATGATAGAAGTAACCAAAATGTCAACGAAAGGGCAAATAACCATACCTATAGAACTCCGCCGCAAATTAAAACTATCGGAAGGAAGCAAAGTCGCTTTCATCGACGGCGACGACGGAAAAATATATATTGTAAATTCCTCTACGCTTGCATTGAAAACCGCCCAACGGGCCTTTGAAGGAGAAGCGAAAAAAGCGGGTATTTCTTCCGATGAAGATATTATAGCGTTTATAAAACAGGAACGAGGAAATTAAAATGAGGGTTATGATAGATACAAACGTACTTTTTTCCGCCCTTTTATTTCCGAAAGGGCGAACGGCGAAAGCCTTTGAGAAAGTATTGAACGAACACGAGGTCGTAATTTCTTCTTACTGTATTAACGAACTTAAAAGAATCGTTGCGAAAAAATTCCCCGATAGAATCAAGGATACCGATTTATTCCTTGAGAAATTATCATTCATACTTGCGTATACCCCCGATAATCCCAAAACGGATCTATTTCAAATCCGAGATGCAAACGATTATCCCATACTTTATACGGCGATAATAGAAAACGTAGACGTTCTATTGACGGGAGATATGGATTTTAAAGATACAAATATCGATAGCCCGGAAATTTTGACACCCGCTGAATTTTTAGAAAAATATTAAACTTTTTAAAGGGCTGTCGCAAGCGCGGAATTTTCCCGCTCGCGACAGCCCGCTTTTTATAATCATTTATGAATAATTAAAGGTAGGATTTTTTTTCATAGACCTTTTCCCTCAGAATATTTCGGTCTTGCCGTTGTAGGGATTTAATATATCCTCTTTATATAGATGCGACAAATCGGAAACCTGCAATATTTTCGGGTACGACTTTTCCCCTTTTGCGCCCTCGAAACTGATG
>JAFVCP010000094.1 GCA_017479185.1 Clostridia bacterium | reverse complement strand
GAAATAGAGAAGTACGGCGAGATCGTCGAAGGTCGCAACTTTAAAGAAGTAGGCGACAAAATAAAGTTGACGGGCGAAAGTTTCGTTATCTTCAAAAAATAATAATTCGCCCTACTTTGACGGGAAAGCCGTTAAAGTAGGTCGTTTATATTTTAAAATTTTTTAATACTCGTATTTCTTTTTATTGGATATTATAAATATTACCGTAATGACCGCGGCGAGCATATCTGCAAGAACGATGGATATCCATATACCGTCGACCCCCAATAAAAGAGGTAATATTATTACGGATAACGATTGGAACACCCCCGTCCTTAAAAACGAGATAAGCGCGGATATAGTACCGTTATTCATCGCCGTGAACAATGACGAGCCGAAAATCCCCACGCCGCTGAATATAAAACATAAGGATGAAATGGAGATCGCCCGTTTTGTCAAGGAAAACAGTTCTTCGTTATACCCGACGTAAAGTTTTGAAAGAGGAGCGGATAACAGTTGCCCCGAAACTACCATTAAGACGGTAAGCGCCGCGATGACGGAAATACTTTTTTTAAACAGGTTTTTGAGTTCGTCGCCGTTTTTCGCGCCGTAGTTATATGAAAAGACGGGCGCGATCCCCGTTGAATATCCAACGAATACCGAAACGAAAATAAAACTTATATACATAAATGTTCCGTATGCCGAAACGCCGTTTTGACCGATATATTTCATCAGTTGATAGTTGAACAACATACTTACGATCGACATTGAAATATTCGAAATAAATTCGGATATACCGTTATAGCAACTTTTAAAAAGGGCGGGAAAGTCGAATTTGAATTTCCCGAAACGAAGAATGCTTTTGTTCGGCAAAACGAAATATATCAAGGGTATTATGCCGCCGACAAATTGACTTAACGCCGTTGCGAGCGCGGCGCCCGTAACCCCCCAACCGAAAACGCCTACGAAAAGAAAATCTCCTATAATATTCGCAAGTCCCGAAGATAGGGTTACAATAAAGCCGAACGTCGGTTTTTCGGCGGTTATCATAAACGCTTGAAATTCGTATTGAAGGATAAAAAAGGGGAGAGCGACGAGATTTATTCGTCCGTAAAGCAGGCAAATATCGAACATCTTTTCGTTCGCTCCCAAAAATAAGGCGATATCGCCGAGAAATATTATTCCGACGACCGACAGGATCAACGCGAGAATTATAGACGAAAAAATTATCATCGAGAAAACCGAATTGGCTTTCTCGTCCTTTTTTTCTCCGAAAAGTTTGGAAACGAGCGCGCTTCCCCCCGTTCCGAACATAAAACCGATCGCGCCGAGTATCATCAAAAAGGGCATAATGAAATTTACCGCAGCGAACTCAGTATCGCCGACAAAATTGGATACGAAATAACCGTCCACCACTCCGTAAACGGAAGTGAATATCATCATACTGACGGACGGAAGAGTAAACCGTATCAGTTTTTTAAAATCAAAATGGTCTGAAAGTCTTATCTGCATTTTTAAGGAAAATAACAGCCGTCGCATCTTTTCAACGCGGCGGCCGAAAAAAATTTTTTTAAATTCAATAAAGTCTAATTTTTTCTTCAATATAGTTCGCGAGGTCGCTTATAGGTATTCTGACCTGCTCCATACTGTCGCGATCCCTTACGGTTACCGTATCGTCGTTTAAAGTATCGAAGTCGAGGGTTACGCAGAAGGGCGTTCCGATCTCGTCTTGACGACGATAACGTTTTCCGATCGAACCGGCGTCGTCGTAAGTACACATAAAACGCCTTGAAAGCGACTTATAGAGGGCTTTCGCCTTTTCGCCCATCTCCTTTTTTTGCAAGGGCAGAACGCAGACTTTATACGCCGCGAGCGCGGGGTGGAAATGCATGACAACTCTCGTGTCGCCGCCTTCCAGCGTTTCTTCGTCGTACGCTTCCGACAACACGGCGAGCATAAGCCTGTCCGCGCCGATAGAATATTCTATATCGTAAGGAATATATTTTTCGTTGGTAACGGGATCGATATAAAGCATATTTTTTCCCGAATATTCCTGATGGCGCGAAAGGTCGTAATCGGTTCTGTTGTGGATACCGTTGAGTTCCGACCAACCCATCGGGAAAAGATATTGTATATCGCAGGCGCATTTAGCGTAATGCGCGAGTTTATCGTGGTCTTTAAACCTTAAATGTTCGGGAGAGAATCCGAGAGAAATAAGGAAATTCCACGCTTCTTTTTTATAGTATTCGTAGTATTCGAGGTCGGTGCCTTCTTTACAGAACCATTGATGTTCCATCTGTTCGAATTCGATAGTCCTGAAAATAAAGTTCCCGGGGGTGATCTCGTTTCTGAACGCCTTACCTATCTGCGCGATACCGAAGGGAACTTTCGCCCTTACCGAACGCTGAACGTTCTGGAAGTTTACGAATTCGCCCTGCGCCGTTTCGGGACGAAGATATATTTTATTTTGGTTGTCCTCGGTAACCCCTCTCGAAGTTTCGAACATAAGATTGAAATTTCTGATCGGCGTCCAATTAAATTTACCGCATATAGGACATTTTATCTGATGCTCGTCGATATATGCCTGCATCTCTTCCTGACTCATCGCGTCGGGATTGACTTCTCCCTTAGAGTAGTTTTCTATAAGGTTATCTGCGCGTTGACGGCTTTTACATTCTTTGCAATCCATTTTGGGATCGGAAAAACTCGCGGTATGCCCCGAAGCCTCCCAAACCCTGCTGTTCATAAGGATAGCCGCGTCAACGCCGTAGGAATTGTCGCTTTCCTGAACGAATTTTTTCCACCAAGCCTTCTTAATATTGTTTTTTATCTCAACGCCGACGGGGCCGTAATCCCAAGTGTTGCCCATTCCGCCGTAAATATCGCTTCCGGGGAAGATTATTCCTCTCGCTTTACAAAGATTTACGAGTTTTTCCATCGTAACCGCTTTCTTTTCTTCCATTTTTATGACCTCTCGCTTAAAAAGCAATTTTGATTATTATATATTTTAGTTTATTTATATATTAAAGTCAAGCGGTTTAAAGCGCAGAATTTTTTTATCGGGAAAATTTTTATTTTTTTAGGTCGCATTTTACTTGACGGCGGCATATAATAGTGTTATAATAAAAACAGTTGAACAATTATTCAACTGATTGGAGAAAGTTAAATGATCGATAATCCCGAAATTTGCGAGGTGGAAAATCCTCACGAAAAGGTAATTGAAAAAGTCAGAAAGATGATGCCGGACGAAGAAACTTTATACGATATCGCCGAACTCTTTAAAGTTTTCGGGGACAGCACGAGAACCAATATCCTTACGGCTCTTTTCGAAAGCGAAATGTGCGTATGCGATATAGGAGAGTTGCTCGGAATGACGAAATCGGCTATTTCTCATCAACTTCGGGTGCTTCGTCAAAGCAAACTCGTAAAAGCGAGAAGGGTGGGAAAAGAGGTGTTTTATTCGCTTGCGGACGATCACGTCGTAAAAATCTTCGAAATGGCGATAGAACACTTTATGGAATAAAAAAAGAAACCCGAATATCGGGTTTCAATTTGAGTTTAACTCCATTTTTTGATTTCTTTGCCTTCTTTATCCTTAAAACTTCCGACGATTATGAGAATAAAATCGATCAGAGTTCCGACGCCGAAGATCCCGCCGGTAAGAAGCCAGATGATCCCGGTTCCTATTTTACCGACGTAAAAACGGTGAACGCCGAGACCACCGAAGAAGAAGCATAAAAGAAAGGCTACAAGTCTTGACTTTTGTGATTCCATAGTTTTTCTCCTTTTTATTTAATATAATTGATTATAATGGAATAATAGCCGATTGTCAAGCGATAAATAAATTTTTTACGATATTTTTCGGGTTTATCCCGATAAAAACCGAATTATTTTCGGCAAAATATAAAAACGTTCTCGGAGGTATAATATGAGAAAGGTTTACAAGTTGGACGACGTGTGCTGCGCAAATTGCGCCGCTAAGATCGAAAGGGAGGTCCAAGCCCTTGACGGTGTAAAAGAGGCGAACGTAAGTTTTATTATGCAGAATATGACTATCGACGCCGACGACGATAAGTTCGACGAAGTTCTCAAAAAAGCGGTCAAGATCGTCAAAAAAATAGAACCCGACTGCGAAATTTCAGGTCTTTGATATGAAAAAAAAGGAAAGGAAAATTTTAAGACGCATTATAATATCGCTTATAGTTTTCGCCGTTTTGTTTACATTGGATAAGATCTTCGTCTTGCAGAATCTTTTCGGAGATAAATCGGGTTGGATATTTCCCTTCGTCTTATATTTCGCGCTATATATTTACATAGGTTACGACGTTTTATGGAAAGCGATAAGAAATATTTCCCACGGTCAGGTTTTCGACGAGAATTTCCTTATGTGCATCGCGACGATCGGCGCTTTTTCGCTCGCGGTGTTTAAAGGCGTCAACGGGGAGACCGTCGAAGGTTTCGACGAGGCTTGCGCCGTACTTTTGTTTTATCAGATAGGAGAATTTTTCCAGCGTTACGCCACGGGAAAATCGAGAAGATCGATCGCTGCGCTTATGGATATTCGCCCCGACCACGCCAACGTCAGGAGGGATAACCGATTTGTTTCCGTTTCTCCGGAAGAGGTAAACGTCAACGATATAATTCTCGTCAAACCCGGGGAGAAGATCCCTCTCGACGGGACGGTCATTTTCGGCAGTTCGTCGGTCGACACCCGCGCCCTTACGGGAGAGTCGGCCCCCGTTGACGTTAAAGAGGGGAGCGAAGTCATAAGCGGAACGGTCAATTTGTCCTCGCAACTCGAAATAAGGGTAAACAGAGCGTTTTACGACTCTACGGTAAATAAAATACTCGAAATGGTGGAAAGTTCGGCGACGAGGAAGTCCAAAGCCGAGAACTTTATTTCCAAATTCGCAAGATACTATACTCCCGCAGTTGTCTTTTCGGCGATAGCGTTGGCGATAATCCCTTCGCTTGTTACCGGTAATTGGTCGGATTGGATATATAGCGCGCT
>JAFVCP010000093.1 GCA_017479185.1 Clostridia bacterium | reverse complement strand
CTTTCTCTTCGTCTTTTTTATCTTCTCGTTTGACGTCCTCTGTCTTTTCTTCGACCTGAAGATCCGCCAACTCGTCAAGTTCTTCGATAACCGATTCTTTTGTGGGTATTTGATTTTCGGTATTTTTCTTTACCCTTTTTCCTATTATTCCGCTAAGTATCAACTCGATTATCGGCAAAAAGACCAAAAAACCGTATAAAATGGTAAACGCGGTAATAAAAGGATACATTCTGCTTGGGATAAAGGAAAATCTTTCGATCAACACGACCGCTCCGACAGCGAACAAGATCCCCCCTAAAAGAGAAAAACCTATTATTCCCGATCTTCTTTCGGCGTAAAAGTCTTCGTCCGAAGAGAATATCTTTATATAATAATATACGAGCATACCTCTGTATCCCGCAAGCCCCGCGGAAATAATTATACCCAAAATCGCGAGAATATATCCCATTCCCGCGTAGGTGATCATCTCTATTCCCCATAGATCGTCGGTCGTGTCGGTTATCACTCTCGCCACGCTGTTTATTTTAAAAATGCACACGAGAGTTACGCCTAAAAGAGCCAAAGCGTCTACAAAAGACAGTATTCCCGTGATCAAACTTATGACTTTTCTCTTCATATTTCTCCCGATTTATAATTTTATTCCGACTTCCAACGCTATTTCCATCATATCGGTAAACGCCGACCTTCGCTCTTCCGCGTCTGTGGACACGTTCTTTGACGGTATATCCGAGATCGTACAGATCGTAAGCGCGTTTCTCCCCGCGCGAAGAGCGTTTGCGTAAAGCGCGGCGCTCTCCATTTCTACCGCCAGAACGCCCATTCTCTTCCAAGAGGGATCTTCGCCCTCGTTATAAAAAACGTCCGACGACAGCAAATTGCCGACTTTAAAATCCACTTTCCTTTTTCTGCATTCTATGACCGCTTGTTCGAGAAGATCGTAGGACGCGATAGGGGCAAAATTTCCTGCGATACCCAAATTCCTCAAATAGGAAGAATTGGTACAAGCCCCCATTCCGAGAACAATATCCCTTATTTTAAGATCGTCCGAGATCGCTCCCGCCGTCCCTACCCTTATAATATTATCGACGCCGTAAAAATTAAACAATTCGTAAGAATATATACCGATAGACGGCATACCCATTCCCGACGACATGACCGAGATATTAACGCCTTTATACGTTCCCGTATACCCCTGAACGCCTCTCACGTCGTTGACGAGAACGGCGCCTTCGAGATAATTTTCCGCAATAAAACGGGATCTTTTAGGATCGCCCGGCATCAAGACTGTTTTTGCAAAATCCCCCATTTCCCCTTGGTTGTGCGGTGTTAAACCGTTAGTCATTTTCATCATCTCCCTATCTCTTTATAAAGGCGAACGAGCGCGCTCGCTCCTATTCTGTCCGCTCCCGCCGACAAAAATTCTTCCGCGGAAGAAAAAGTTCTTATTCCTCCCGCCGCTTTTATCTTAACTTCTTTTCCGACGCTTCTTTTAAATAATTCTATATCTTTTAACGTCGCTCCCCGAGATGCAACGCCCGTCGAAGTCTTTATAAAATCCGCCCCGCAATCGGTAACCGTTTTGCCCGAAGTCAATATCTCCTCGTCGGTCAAAAGAGCGGTTTCCACTATGATTTTAAGGATTTTCCCCTCGGTTATCTTCCTTATTTCGTCCAACTCGTTTTTGACGAAAGAATAATCCCCGCTTTTAAATTTTCCGACGTTTATAACCACGTCCACTTCGTCGGCTCCGTCCTCGACCGCTTTTCCGCACTCGAAAACCTTGACCGCCGTTTGCATATATCCGTTCGGAAAGCCGGCGACGGCGCACAGCCTGACTTTTTCGCCGTATTCTTCCCTCGCTCTCTTAATATAACAGGGCGGGATACAAGCGGAAGCGGCGCCGAACTCAACGGCTTCTCCGACGATCATTAAAACTTCTTTTTCACTTGCGTCGGGCTTTAAAATAGTGTGATCGGTTTTTGAAAGTATATATTCGAGATCCATTTTCACTCCAAAGATTTGAATTGATAGTTATATAACAAAGCGTATTCGCCGCCCAAAGACATAAGTTGATCGTGAGTTCCCCTTTCTATGATCCCCTCGCTCGTCAAAACGATTATCTCGTCGGCATTTTTAACGGTAGAAAGTCTGTGAGCGACGACGAGAGTAGTTCTCCCTTCGGACAAATTCTCGAGCGCTTCCTGCACCTGCATTTCGGTAACGTTGTCGAGAGCGCTCGTCGCCTCGTCGAGAATGAGTATGGGCGGGTTTTTCAAAAACGCGCGGGCTATCGCGATTCGTTGTTTTTGTCCGCCGGAAAGTTTTACTCCCCTTTCGCCGACGTAAGTATCGTAACCTTCGGCGAGAGAGATAATAAACTCGTGGATATTCGCCCTTTTCGCCGCTTCGACTATCTCTTCATCGGAAGCCGAAAATTTTCCGTACGCTATGTTTTCTTTGACCGTTCCGGCAAAAATAAACACGTCTTGTTGAACTATGCCGATATTTCTTCTTAAGTCGGTCAACGGAATTTCTTTCGTGTCTATCCCGTCTATCGTGATCTTACCCTCGTCTACCTCGTAAAATCTCGGTATAAGATTGCATAAAGTTGTCTTTCCCCCGCCGGACGAGCCGACGAGCGCGACCGTTTCTCCCGCGTTTATCGTAAGCGACAGACTTTTTATTACCGATTTGGAACTGTCTTTGTCCGACGATTTATACCCGAAAGTAACCTCGTCGAATTTTATATCTCCCCTTAAACTTCCCACTTCGGTTTTTCCCTCGTCGTTTTCTTCGGGGATCGCCATTACCTCTTTAAATCTTTTAAATCCCGAAATACCGTCCTGCAATTCTTCGAAAATAGTCGAAAAAGTTCTTATGGGAGTTATAAGCATAGAAACGTAAAGGACGTAAGAAGTCAGCCCCGAAACGTCGATCATATCCAAAAAATAAAAGATCCCGCCCGCCGTAAACGCGACGAGATAGAGGACGTCGAGCGAAAAACTTATCGTCGTGTTGAATTTCGCCATAGAGCGGTATTGACGGCGTTTTGCTTCTTTATATTCGCCGTTTGAAATATCGAACCTCGCGTTTTCGTGTTTTTCAGCCGTATACGCTTTCGAAACCCTTACGCCCGAAACAGCGCTTTCGACGGTCGCGTTGACTTCGGAAGTCTTTTCCCTTGATATCTCGGAAGCGCGCATCAATTCTCCCCTCATTTTCATAGTAAAAAATATCAGTATCGGAAGAATACAAGCCAAAATCAATGTGAGCCATGGGTTTATAAAATAAATCATTACGAGCGCGCCGATTATACTTATACAGGACAAGAAAACGTCTTCCGGCCCGTGATGAGCGAGTTCGGAAACCTCGAACAAGTCGTTTACGAGCCTGCTCATTATAGAGCCGGTCTTATTTTCGTCGTAATAGGAAAAGGGCAATTTTTGCAAATGCTCGAATAATTCTTTGCGCATATCCCCCTGTATCCTGACGCCGACGATATGCCCCCAATAAGTAATGACGTAATTTAGTATCGCTTTAAGGAGAAAGATCCCCAAAAGGACTCCCGCCCCTACGAGGACGAAATTAAGGTCTTTCGCCCTTATCATACTTCCGGCAAGCCGAGGGTAAAACAAATTACATACGGACACCGTAAAGGCGCAGACCATATCGAGGATAAAAAGTTTTAAATGAGGTTTATAATACCTCGCGAATTGTTTTATCATAATATCATTCGAAATACAGAATATCGTTGTTAATCGTCTTATAGAACAGTTTTTTTACTTCATCGGCTCGTTTTTCGAAAGAGAGAATCCACATAAGTTTTGCAACGACCGATTCGGGCGTCATATCGTAAGACTCTAAAAAGCCGAACTTTTCTTTAAATCTTTTGCCTACTTTATAAACGGTCATATCGCTTCCTTCGTTTACGACCTGCGTACACATAACGATTATCTTACCCTTTTTACGCCACTTATCGAGAACTTCGTAAAAACCGTATCCTTCCCCGTCGGGAATACCGCCCGTTCCGAAACTCTCTATTATGACCGCGTCGTTTTTAGAAAAGTAATAATCGAGGATCTCCGCGTTCGCCCCGGGAATAAGTTTAAACAGCCCGACTTTTTGATCGAGGCGATCGAAAAAACGAGGTTCGCCCTTTTCGTTTCCCTTTATATACTGCATTATCTTGCCGTCCTGAATTATGGCAAGATATGGGTAATTTATACTCGAAAAGGCGTTATAACTTTTACTGTGCGTCTTTTTCGCACTCGTTCCCTCGATGACCTTTCCGTCGAAAACTATCTGTACGCCGCTCGCATAATTGCTCGCGCAATATAAAAAACTGTCGTATAGGTTGGTTTTCGCGTCGGTAACTTCGGTGTTTATAGGTTTTTGCGCGCCCGTTATGACAATGGGTTTCTTATTGTTCTGAATAAGATAAGACAGCACGGAAGCGGTGTAAGCCATAGTATCGGTCCCGTGCAATATTACGAAGCCGTCGTATTCGTCATAATGAGATCTGATAGTTTCCGCCATTTTGAGCCAATGTTCGGGGCGAATATTTGTGCTGTCGATATTAAAAAGTTGGATCGCGTCGACGGCGCATAGGTTTTTTATGGCGGGGACGTAGGAAAGTATCTGCTCCGCGTTCATTGCGGGCGTTAGTCCCGTTTGGTCGATCACGCAGGCAATGGTCCCGCCCGTCGCGATCATAAGTATTTTCTTTAATTTTTCTCGCATAAATAGATTGTACCATAAACGCGATCAAAAGTCCATTGTTGAATATAAAAAAATCGACGCGTAAGCGCCGAAAACTTTTTTATCATTTTACGATCTCATATCCTTCGGAAAGATCGATATTCATCCCGTTACCGGAGAAATGCAAATATTTTCCGTCCATATAGGCATAGCCTATACCCTCTATTTGCAATCCGTAAAGAGCGCTTTCGCTTATTTTATCGGAAACGTACGCGTTAGTCGCTCTTATAGCGATCTCCGCGCACGATTTTCCCTCGGAAAAGGCGAGAAATAAGGGGACGGAACTTTTGTAAAAACCGCAGTCGTCGATATAATCGTGCGCCCTTCGTCCGTCGGAATAAACCCTTATTCTGTTATAATCTTTGCCGACGAGAGGAAAATCTCTGAAATATACTATAGAAAACGCGGCTGAATACTCCATAGAGCCGACCGCCGAAACGCCTTCTTTTTGAGCGTCGTATATTGTAAGATCGTATTTTTCGTCAGTTTCGCCCAAAACTCGCGTATAACCGTCGTAGGAAGAAATTATTCCGTATATAAAACCTCTTTTTGACAATTCGTCTGAAATACGATCCACCAAAAAGGCGTTTTTATATCTTCCCCAACCTACGACGTTTGTTATCTGTCTTTCGGCGAGAAATTGAAGATATTCGGGAGAAACGTAGAGTTTGATCTTATTATCGTCGTAAAACTCGAAGGAAACCGATCCGTCGGAACGGAAAAAACCGTAAAGTTCCGAAATATACTCTTCGGCGTTTTCGCTTATAACATAGTCGAATTCGCCGCGAAGGGTTTCTTCGCCTTCAATGAAGATCTGTTCGGTGTATTCGAAGGCGGGGAAAGAATATATCGCTCTCCCGCCCGTTTCGGTAAAAAATTTTATCGCCGAATAAAGTTCTTCGTCGATCTCGACGATCTCGTTTGGGTGTCTGTTGATGTAATTCAGATTTCTCAGCCCTTCGATTTGGGCGTATTCGTCGAAAAGTTGGTAATAGCGAACGCACAAATCGCCGTATAGAGCGGTTATCGCCCTGTATTCGGTATTCGCGTCGTTACCGTCCTTGCCGACGTCGTAGTAAAAAGAAAGATCGAGGGAAGCGTTTACGCCGCCGCCTTCGACCTCGATTTTAGTCCAACCCGCAGAACGGTTTAAGAGAGAATACAAACCGAAACCGAAAGCCGCCACCGCGACAATAATTGCGACGATAAACAAAACCGTTCTCAATTTTATTTTGCTTTCGTCGATCTCTATTTTTTTTACCGGTTTCGGCGTTTTTGCGTTTTTATCTCCGACCGTTCTGTTCACTTGGTTCTCCTTGATAAATTTTCAATCTTTTTAAATAATAGCGAATAAAAGCGCGATACCGAACAAAGCGATAAGCGCGCCGATAACCGAAAAGCCGATTATCGAGCCTTTTTTGCACGCTTTATAGTTCCTGTAATATTTGATCTTCTTAAATATTTTCCAACCTATAAGTCCGAATACGGGAAGGAAGAAAGATCCTATCGCATACCATTTGTTTCCCGTATCGTGAATGGGGGTTTCCAAAATGGTTTCGGTCGCTATATTTTCGTCGGCAGCCGAATTTTCGTCTTTTTCGCCTCTGCCTTCGTCAATGGTTATGCTCTGTAAGGGAACGCCCTCCTCTCTGATCCTCTTATACTCTTCGATCTCCTTTGAATTTCCGAAAATATAATGGTCGTGTCCGATGCAAACGAGTTGGGGTTTTTCTTGGGAATAATCGTGGACGGACGGATCGTAAGTGAAGAGAACTTTGTTCTTTTCGAGTTTGGGATCGGGAATGGGGATCGCGGAAATGAGCGAACGCGTATAAGGATGAAGGGGAAAATCGAAAAGTTCTTCCGCGTCGGCTATTTCGACTATATCGCCTTTATAGATAACGCCTATTCTGTCCGAAATAAAACGAACTATGGACAAATCGTGCGCGATAAAGAGATAAGTAACCTCTCTCTCATTTTGGAACTTCTTCAAAAGATTGAGAACTTGCGCCCTGATCGACACGTCGAGAGCGGAAATAGGTTCGTCCGCGACGACGAGTTCGGGTTCCATTATCATCGCCCTTGCAAGCCCTATCCTTTGGCGTTGACCGCCCGAAAACTCGTGAGGATAACGGGTAAGGTGTTCGGGAAGAAGTCCGACTTCTTTTATCATCGTTTCGACCTTGTTTACCCTGTCCGCCTCGTTTTCGAAAAGGTGGAAATTGTAAAGCCCCTCGGAAATTATGTAATCGACCGTCGCGCGTTCGTTGAGCGAAGCGGCGGGATCCTGAAAGACCATCTGAACGTTTCTGATGACCTCTCTGTCAAGGGAGCGGGGTATCTTGCCGGAAATACGGACGCCTTTATATTGGATCTCGCCCGCGGCGCAGGGATTTACCCTTATGACCGCCCTTCCGATCGTGGTCTTTCCCGATCCCGATTCTCCGACGAGGGAAAAGGTTTCGCCTTTATAAATATCGAAAGAAGCGTTCTTGACCGCCCTGACGGCGTGATCGCCTTTGCCGAAAGTTATATCGACGTTTTT
>JAFVCP010000092.1 GCA_017479185.1 Clostridia bacterium | reverse complement strand
TGAGCCGAAATCGCGTTATAGTGCGCGAGCAGTTTGTCTTGACAAAAAATCAATATAGTAGTATAATGGTACCGATATGAATAAAAGCAAAATGCCGAAAAGCGAATGTCCGGTGTGCGGAGAAAAATTTTACGAAAAAACCCCGCGACGCGATCGTTTTGTTCGCGTAATATACTCAGGAAAAACAAATAAAATAACAAACCCGACCTATTTTTGGTCGGGTTTTGTTTGATCGAAGTCGAAAACTACCTTTTTTTGCTCGTCTAAACTTAGTTTCGCTTTAAACGCCTTTCCCGTTTTCGATATAAATTCGAGGGTAGAGGTTTTGCCCTTTTCGGCGAGGGCGGCAACGTCGTTTTTGGTGATCGACCTGTTCAATATCCTCAAATTTACCTTGAAGTCGCAATTTTCGGCGTTTTTGCAGGCGTAAGCGTATTTGTTTCTGACTATTTTGCTTCCGCATTTGGGACAGTCGCATATTTCGTCGCCGAAAAAGCCCGTGGAAGAGCAAGACGCGAGGTCGAAAACGCGGCTGATTTCCTTTTTGGCGATATCGACGCTGTCGCTTATCGAGATCTCCCCGCGATAGACCTTTTTCAACGCCTGACCGAGTTCGCTTGTCTTGTATTTATCCATCGAAATGTTCATATCGGACAGTTGTTCGATGAGGAATTTTCCCGTGTTTTCGATATGATAAACGTCTTTTTTCAGGGAAATATAGCCGTTTTTGCGGGCGTTTTCGATAATTCCCGTCCTCGTGGCTTCGGTGCCGAGTTCAAGACCTTTGAATATCGCCTTATAGTCCTCGTCGTCGCTCTCGCTTTGACTTTTTTCGTCCTTGAAGGGGTTTTTCAGATAATTGTTGAGGGTTTCTATGGTGTAGTGTTTGGGCGGGGAAGTCTGTTTTTGTTCGGGGTGGAAATCGACGGGGATCTTGTCGCCGACGTTTAGCGGGGGAAGGAGTTTGTCCTTTTTTTCCAAGCCGTCGAATTTCGTCCAACCGGGGGAGATCATCGAGGAGCCTTTTAAAAGGTAGTCCTCTTTGCCGCCGAGGCTTATCGTTATCTCCGTCTTTTCCATAACGCAGTCCTCTATGCAGAAAACGGCGACGAACCGTCGGAGTATCGCCGAGTAAACTATCTTTTCGTCGGGGGAGAGTTGGTTTTTGTCGGGGATCTTGTAAGTTATGGTCAGGGCGGAGTGCGATTCTATTTTCGAGTCGTCGAAAATGTTCCTGCCGTCTTTAAAAATTACGGGATAGCCGAGTCTTTTGAGATCGGCAATGTTTTTTCTTATTTTTTCCTTTTCGCTCACGGCGAGATATTCGGAGTTCGTCCTCGGGTAACTGACGAAGCCCTTTTCGTAGAGCGCCTGCGTTAAAGCGAGGCTTTTTTCCATCGGCATCTTGTATTTTTTCCCGAGATGATTTTGCAGTTTCGAAAGGGAATAGAGTTTGCCTGCGGGGACCTTTTCCTTTTTGGACTTTTTGTCGGTAACCACCGCTTCGAGAAGGTTCATTCTTTGGCAGCAGATCTCGGCTTTTCGCTTGTCGTTTTCGGGGAATTGGTATTTGGAGCAAAGTTCTGTTTCCTCGCCCTTGAAAGTCGTTCTGGAAACGAGGGCGTAGTATATCTGCGGCTTGAAATTTTCTATTTCCCTATCGCGGTCGTATATCGCCTTGACTATGGGAACGATAACTCTTCCCACCCTTAAAAGGGAGCCTGTCTTTAAAGAGGCGAAGCGCGTAAGGTTTACGCCGTAAAGCCAATCGATATAAGTCCTCGCGAACCCTTCGTCGGAAAGGGCGTCGTATTCGCGTTCGTCCTTCATATTTTTAAGGGCGTCGGCGACCGTCTGCGGAGTCTGATCGGGGAGCCATAACCTCTTAAAGGGTAAGTCCTTGTCGAGGGCGGCGATGACGCACAGCCTTACGATTATTTCCCCCTCTCTGTCGGCGTCGCCCGCGTTTACCACGCAGTCTACGTCGTCGCGGTTAAGTATCTGCCTTATAATATTAAATTGTCGCGCGACCCCGCCCGAGGCGTCGTCTTTGAGTTTGAAGTTGAATTTTTCGGGAAAACAGGGCAGACCTTCCATAGTCCAGCCCTTGTTTTTATCGGCGTTTTCCGAATAATCCTCGACGTCGCACAGCGAAAAGAGATGCCCGAACGCCCAGGTAACGATATACTCGTCGTTTATAAAAAAGCCGTTTTTTTTGTCCATTTTGCCTATCCCCGCGACGATATTGCGGGCGAGGCCGGGTTTTTCGGCGATAATTGCTATCATTTGATAAATATTAACATTTTACGGCGAGAATGTCAAACGATGAGGGCTGTGGAAAAAATAAAAAATAAAATTTTAAAAAGGGGCGAAAAACGTTTGACAAAGATTTTTTAATGGTGTATACTTTGCGTGTAAATTAAATACGGATTGCCGATATAGGTTTGAAGATGAAGGCTCAGACGTTTCTACCGCACGCCGAAAAAGTTGCGACTATTGACAAGAATTAAACTCCGCGGTATTTAAGCGTTGTTTAAAATCGGCAAACAGGTCAGAAAAACCTGTTTTTTTGTTTTTAATTTTATCTCTCGAATAATATTGTATTTTGGAGAATTATGAAAGCGCTCGAACGGAAGATAGTCGAAGAAGGGAAGATCTTTCCCGGAAATATCGTCAAAGTAAGCGGATTTTTGAACCACCGCATAGACGTTAAGTTTATGATGGAAATGGGTAAGGAAATAGCGCGCTTGTATCCTGCGGGCGTCAATAAAATACTTACGATCGAGGCGTCGGGCATAGCGATAGCGGTATGCGCGGCTAACTTTATGAACGTACCCGTGGTGTTCGCCAAAAAGGGAAAGAGCAACAATATCCAAAGCGACGTATACGCCGCCGAAGTCGAGAGTTTTACTCACGGGACGAAGTATAACGTAGTGGTAAGCAAGGAATATTTGTCGGCTGACGACAAAGTTTTGATAATAGACGATTTTCTCGCCAACGGAAACGCGCTCAGAGGGCTTATATCCATAGTCGGACAAGCGGGCGGCGAAGTGGTCGGTTGCGCGATAGCGATAGAAAAGGGCTTCCAGCGCGGGGGCGACAATTTAAGAAAAGAAGGGGTCAAAGTGCAATCACTCGCCATAATCGACGAGATGACTGACGACTCCGTCAGGTTCCGAGAACAGTAAAATGCCCTTGGGATTTTTTAATTTCGGTGTAAATTTTTTTACATAAAAAAATAATCGCTTAAAATAAGCGAAAAAAGGAGAAAGAAACATGAAAAAACTCTTAACTGTGTTGCTCGTTGCAACTCTTGCTCTCGGAACGCTCGGCGTTTTCGCGTCCTGCGGCGGTGAAAAAGATCCCGTTGTCGCTCTCATCACTCTTCACGATGAAAGTTCGACCTACGACGCTAACTTCATCAACGCTTTCAAAGCGGCTTGCGAAGCGAAAGGACTTAAAAAGAGCCAGTACAAGATCGTCAGCAACATTCCC
>JAFVCP010000091.1 GCA_017479185.1 Clostridia bacterium | reverse complement strand
TGCTAAGGAGTGTCTTGAATGCGGTTATTCATCCGTGATGATAGAAGGATCAAAACTTGTTTTTAAAGAGAACGTTAAAAATAATGCAAGATTTATTCTGAAGGCTTGTTATTCGTTTTTTTGTTTCGAAATATATTATACGAAAAAAACTTTTGATAGGAGTAATCCGTGAATACTTTTTGGTCTGACGAAGTTCAAGGCAAATTTACCCTTTATTTAAGCAGAAAATTGAGATTTAACGATCTGTTTTTCAAGGACTACGATAGGTTATTTAAAATAAGTCATAGTAAAAAAATAAAAATACTCGAAATAGGCTCCGGACCCGGCGCGCTTGCCGAAGTTTTGAAAAAACACTATCCGAAAGCGGCGATCACGGCGATAGATCGCGATTCCTCGTTTATCGAATTTGCAAAAAACAATATTTCGGGAATAAATTTCATAAATTGCGACGCGTCGGAATTGCCTTTTCCGAGCCAAACTTTCGACGTTGCGATATCTTATACCGTTCAGGAGCATATAGATCCAGCAATCTTTTGGGGAGAACAAAAAAGGGTACTCAAACCCGGCGGGATATGTCTTTGTCTGTCTGCAAGACAGTCAATTACAGTAAAACCCGCTTGCCTTTCACCAACGCCAGAAGAAGATGACTTTTGGAGATCCTTTCCGAACGACCGATCGGAACTAATACAACTCGGAGTCGGAAAATATCGCCTCGACGAATCGTCGCTTCCTTTGGAGATGGAAAAACACGGTTTTACCGATATTACCACAGGTTACGTCGTGAGCGATCTTACGCCCGACGATCCTAAATATTCTCCCGCGCTTGCCGAAGAAATGATCGACGCAGAACGGCAGGCGGATTTAGAAGCGATCAAATCCACCAAATCTCCGAAAGCGAATAAAATTGCGGAGATCGTAAACGCAAAATACGACCGACGTCTTAAACTTTACGAAAAAGGCGTCAAATTATGGGATACGACGACTTCCGTAAATATGGTAGTAAGAG
The DNA here is from genome assembly GCA_017479185.1 of Clostridia bacterium. Lineage (GTDB taxonomy): Bacteria > Bacillota > Clostridia > Christensenellales > Borkfalkiaceae > UBA10281. Next base: position 12,252 of record JAFVCP010000091.1, on the reverse strand, counting down.
GAATAAAAAAATAAACGCTTCGAAAACGCAAGGTTTTCGAAGCGTTTGCTTTATCAATAAAGTTGCTTTAATCTGTCTTTTTTGGATATGTTTGAAAGTTTGGTTCCGTCGGCAACGACAGTATTGCCTAAATCGTAAGTAGAAACTTTAACGAGTTTTTTCATCGAATAAATGATTTTATAATGCTTGCATCCCGACATATAAAAGGCAATCAACGCCTCGTAACCGTTAGCGATCGTCGTATAAAGGGTTTTATCTTTTTCCTTTTTCCCGACGGGAACGTTTTTTAAAACGAAATCAAGATTGGCGGTAATATCTCTTTCAGGCTCTTTTTTCGCGATCTCCTCAAGAAATTTTTCGTTCTCGGCTTTTGTTCCCACCGTTCCTACGGTATAAGTCAATCTGATCTCGTAAATATCGGACAATTTTATTTTGGTTCCGTTTATAGTCGCCTCTTTTCCGTTCAACTCGATAATGGGTTGATTTTTTACGGGATATTGTTTAAAAGCGCCGGGTATCATAGCGACGGCGAACACCAAAAACACGAGGAGCATCGCGCCCATTATTATCGAAAGCCCCTGGCTCGTCATAAAAAAGGTTACGCCCATACCGCCCATTAAAACTATAAGCAAAGTCGCCAAAACGACCGTTTTTCTTCTTTCCTTTTTATTGTAGGCAATATCGGGGTAAAATTTCGTAGTCATTTTTTCGTATTTTTCGTCGACTTCATCTTTTATCTTTTCGATTTGTTCTTCCGCTTTATCCATAGTTTCCTCCCGTTTGACGAAGAATATTATACAATATCTACGAATATTTGTCAAAAGATTTAACGCCGTTTAGATCATCTCTTCGTTTATCTCGTCTTTTAAAGGAGCCGTTCCGACGATAGTAACTCCTTTTACAGGGCTATATGTGTCGGACGACAATTTTTTCCTTTCGACGAGTTTTCCGTCTTCGTACCTTTCAAGGTAAGCCACGCTCTTGGCTCCTTTTTTTTCATTGACCTTGATTATACGCTCTCCGAGGCAATACTGCTCGCTTTCGACCTCTTCGGTTTGAGGCGGAGAAATATATTCTTTGACCTCGGAAACCCTTCTATAAGTCGATTTTCCCTTTTTTCCGAATATCCTGACTTCTATTTTACCGTTTAAGGTCCTGCAAGTGATATAAACGTCCTCGCCCGTTTGGTTTTGAAGTTTGAGATCCGAACTTCCCGAATTTACCATCGCGTCGAAAGAAGGCTCGACGTAGGATACCAATAAACTGTGCGCCCTTCTTTCGGTCGCTTTAAGTCCTGCGATAAGTCCCGCGTTATAGACGGTAGACGATACCTGACACACTCCGCCGCCCGTTCCGTCGATATAATTGCCGTCCATAATTATTTTCGCCTGTTTAAAGCCTCTTTTTTCGGTTCTCTCCCCCACGCTGTCGTTAAAAGAAAAGGTTTCCCCGTTCGGGATCCTTACCCAGCCCAGATATCTTACGGCAAGTTCTATATTGTGTTTTCTCTCCGCCGAAGAAAACGAATAATCGGTTTGAAACGACGATAAAAGTTTGGTCTTTTCTTTTAGTCCTTCTACGGAAACGGCGGGCAATAAGTCGATTATCTCCGCTTTTACTGTCGGTTGCCCGATAGACAGCGCCACTTCTATCTGTCTTGAAAGTTTTTCCTTATTTACGCCTTTACCCGACTTTTCGGCGCTGTAAGTAAAAGGCTGATCCATAGCGGGAGCGACCTTCACCTGAGCGTCGACGGGGCGAACTACGGAATCGTAATAGATGCCGTCTACGATCTCTTCCAAATTTTTTAAATAAACTTTACCGCCCGACGTATCGATTTCAGGATAGCAAAATTGATACTCTTTGTCCAACGCGAAAACCGTAAGCCGATAGTTTTCGAGCAACTTTTGACTTTCGGGGGGATAAAACGCGAAAGCGCTCAGTTTAAGGCAATTAAAACCCGCCGCTAAAAAAGCGACGGGCAAAATCCAACATAGTATATATCTTGTTATTTTCTTCTGTCGCATATACCATAAGTATGGCTATAAGCGCGCAAATTATACTAAACCTTCCAAGAATAAAACGGTCCGCGCTCCAAGCATCGTCTTTTATGCTCTTTTCGGAGTATTGACGGGTTCAGATCGTTCTTGTCCGGCATAAGATCATTTGTTATTCTTTAATTCGGTAAGAATTTCCGCAAGTAATCTTTCGGTTTCGGTAGGCGCGGGAGCAGGTTCCGGTTCGGGTTCCGCGGGCGGATCGAGCGAAGGCACCATTTCGGGATGCTCTTTTTCCATTTTCTTTACCCAACGGGTTTCGGCGGAATTGAGCCTGTCGCCCATCTTCATCTTCTCTTCGATCTTCTCTTTCATTCTCGCGTTTACGTCCATTTGCTTCGAAACGTTGTTGATCGTTTTAATGATAATGAAAAGGATGAACGCGATAAGAACGAAGTTGATTATAGCGCTTATAAACGCGCCCCAATCAATGTAAATGGACTTATCAAGCACCACTTCGCCCGCCTCGTCGACGACGGTTTTAAGCATCGTATAAGCGGTCGCGTTGCTGTCGCCAATGCAAAGAGCGATTATCCAATTAATTATCGGACGCAAAATGTTGTTGGTAAGAGCGGTTACGATCGCCGAAAACGCTCCGCCGATAATTACGCCGACAGCCATATCAAGAACGTTTCCGCGCTTGATAAACTCCCCGAATTCCTTGAAGAATTTTTTCATAAGTTTTGTTCTCCTATATTAACGGTTTTCCGTTATTATCAATTTATGGATTGGTCGTTTACGGTCGCTTCCCCGCCTTCGACCGAATTTGAATTTATTACGGGCATAACGTAAGCGGGTATATTACAATTCGCCGTTATCGAAGATACCGCCGCGCGAAGGTAAGGATAGAGAGTTTCTATCGCTTCGGCGACGAAAACCTTTTGATCTTCCTCTTTTTCGACAATAAACGTTCCGAACATAGCGACGTTGAGATTAAAGGGAACGGGCGAAGAAATATCTTCGTTTACCCTTGCCGAAAGATTTACGAACAGCGTCTTGTCGTTTCTGCCCATCTTACATTCGATCTTCGGTTTGATCTGAAATTTTGTTCCCGGCTTAATGCCTTCGTTGAATTTATATTCTATCTGATTTACTCTGAAACTTAAAAGTTTTATATGATTTTCCATTTTTTTCGCTCCTATTAACGGGCTTTACTTCGAAATGATCTCGAAAAGATGCTCCTTATAATTTTCTATCGACGCCTCTATGATCTCCGTCGCCTCTTTAACGCCCATCACCTTGTTTACCGCCGTATTTTTCCCTTCGAGTTGTTTATAGACGGTGAAGAAATGCTGCATTTCGTCAAAAATATGCCTCGGAAGATCGGAAATGCTCTTATAGGAATTATAGTTGGGATCGGTAAAAGGTATCGCTATTATTTTTTCGTCCGGTTTACCGTTATCATCCATCGTGATCACGCCGATGGGGTAAACCTTTACCATACTCATCGGCAAAAGACTTTCCGAACACAGAACCAAAACGTCCAAAGGATCCCCGTCGCCAGCGAGAGTATGAGGTATAAAACCGTAATTTGCCGGATAATGGGTGGAAGTATACAATATCCTGTCGAGAATCAAAAGCCCCGTCTTTTTATCGAGTTCGTATTTTTGTTTACTTCCCTTTTGTATTTCTATTACCGCGATAAATTCTTCGGGAGTAATTCTTTTCGCTTCCACGTCGTGCCAGATATTCAACGGTTTTCTCCTTATATTTTAAATTACTATTATTTTATAATAATCGGAGATATTTGTCAATCTTTTTAGCAAAAGTAATCAAGATTTATATACGACGGTTTCAGCAAAAAGCAATATTTGGTCATATCGATCGCAATATAAGAGCATTGCCTATTACCATATCGGTATGGTATTATGTATACAGAAAAAAATTCGGACGGCGCTTATGAAAAAATTACACCTTATATGCAATTCTCATATCGATACGGTTTGGCAATGGACTTGGGACGAAGGCGTCTCTTCGGCGATCGCGACTTTCAGATCGGCAGCCGATCTTGCCGATGAATTCGATTACGTTTTTTGCCACAACGAATCGATGCTATACGAAGCCATAGAAAAAATCGACCCCGTTCTTTTCGAAAGGATACGAGAACTCGTGAAAAAGGGGAAATGGAAAATAACGGGCGGATGGTATCTTCAACCTGACTGCAATATTCCTTCGGGCGAAACTTTTATAAGGCAGATCAGCGTGGGGAAAAAGTATTTCAAAGAAAAATTCGACGTCGAACCCACCGTAGCCTACAATTTCGACTCGTTCGGCCATAGCGCGGGACTTCCGCAGATCCTTGCGACCTTATGAAACAATTTCGCCCGTAGAGGCGGAATTTATGCTTGAAAATCAAAATTGGGACGATACGATAAGATATATTCCTCGCGTTTTTGAGAACGGAAAGGAAATTCCTTGCCAAACGATCAAAGAAAACTCGACTCTTAATTTGGATTGGAGAAAAAGAGTGGTTTTCAACGCCAAACTCAAACCGATGACTATGTCAAGATTCGAAATAAAGGTTTTCCCCGAGGAAAGAAAACCCTTACCCGCCGCCGAAAAATGCGACTTCTCCGAAATATTTAACGGCGAAGCGCCTTTCTTCGAGATCCTCGACGACACCGCCGATCCTTGGGGAATGAGCGAAAAAGAATTGATCGAAATGGGAAGAGATCCCAAAAAATTGCGTAAAATGACCGAGGCGGAAATAAACAAATTTTTGGCGATAAAAGGAAATTTACCGCCCGAAAGAATAATAGAAAGCGGAAAGATACTCACCGAATACGAGGGGTTATATACCGACGGAACAACCAACGCGATCTTAAAAATAAAGAAATATCTCGATCGGCCTTATACCGACTTTAAAGCCGTAGTCGAATTTTCGGAAAAGAACAAATTGTTACGCGTAAAGATCCCCGTACCGAGATCTTTTATAAACGACTCGGCAATAGGGGACGGTCCCTTCATCGTAGAGCGGAAAACCAAAGGCGAAACGGTATTTCAAAAATGGGTGGGAAAAACAAACTTAAATTCGCAAATTTTCGCCGTGATAAACGACGGAGTATACGCGGGTAAGATCGAAAAAGAATATATAGGAATAACTCTGCTTCGCGGAGCGGGATACTGCTTTCATCCCATAGGAGATCTGCCGCTGTATCCCGAATACAGATACTTGCCGAGAATAGATTGCGGAAGATATACTTTTAATTTCCGAATTTTTACGGTCGACGTAACCGAAGTTTGCAAAATGGCGGAAATATTCAATCAGCCGCCCTACGCCGTAAACGTCTTTCCGACCGGAAACCGAGTTGACGATCTGAACAACGTATATTTAGAAGGTAAAGTCGTTCTTACCAATTTCCACTTCAACGAAAACGGGGAATATATCGCGAGGATCTACAATCCTTCCGAAACCGACCAACCCTTTGCCTTTTATTCGGGAACTTTATCCGCCAAAGGCGTTGCGTTAAAAGGAGAAGTCCTTTCGATCGTAATAAAAGACGGAAAGGCAAGCGTCGTTCACGATAAAACCCCCGTATAGGATTAAGAAAAAATAAAAATACGACGATTTTCAATTTTTTGTCCGACGATTTCTTGATTTCTCACTCTTTTTTATAAATTTCCCCGCGTTTTTATAATTTTTCTCTAACTTCTTTTACTTTTTTATAAATATATGTTATAATCTAAATCGATAAAAAATATATGGTTTGTTTTTCGGTATTTTACCTTATAAACAAATTTCAAGTCGGAGAATAATGAATAAAAACTCGCCATCGGAACTTACGCAAACCGAATCGGTTTACCTTTCCGCCGCAAAAGACGCCAATCGCACCAATCTTTATTGTTTAGCCGTTCTCGCCTCGCTTGCGGTAATTTCAACCATATTCAATCTTATCGGTATATTTTCCATTCAGCGCGCGGTAATGTATCCGAGTATGATGGTTTGCTTTACCACGTTCGTATTGCCTATCGCGATATATCTCATTAACGATAAAGCGATGAAAAGAGATAGCGTTCTGCAAAAAAAGTGGTTTAGGAACGTCATAATAACGTGCGCTTTCGTCGGGATCGGTTTTATTTGCGTAACGCTTTCCTTTCACGCGACTATTCTTCTTGCTATTCCCCCTCTTATGGCGGCGCAATATCGTTATAGGAAAAAGTTGTTCTTCGTCGTCTTTATCCTTACGCTCGTTTTGGTACCCGTAAGTATCTACGGCAGTTTCTTCTTCGGCACTCCGGACAGGAACTTTATCAAAGGAATGTTGACGGAAGAAGAATCGCTGATATTAGCCAACAGACTTAAGATCGCCACGCCAAAGCGTATGTTGGATCTCTTCACTCATTATACGTTGCCGATACAGTTGGGTATTTTAGCGGTTCTCGTACTCGTCAGAATGATAATTTTCAGAAACGGAAAAATGATCGAAACGCAGATCGCGCTTTCGGAAAAAGTCCGCGAAGAAATGGAGCAGAAAAACGAAATACACGACAAGATTTTAAACGTTCTCGTAAACCTTATCGAAACGCGCGACGTAAATACGGGAGAACACGTTACCCGAACCAAAAAACTTGTCGGAATGATCGCTCGGGCGTTACAAAAAGAAGATAAATACAAAAGCGTTTTGACCGACGAAACGGTCATACGAATGGAAAACGCCGCGCCTTTGCACGACGTCGGTAAAATCGTCGTATCCGACACGATACTTTTAAAACCCGCGAAACTCACCGCCGATGAGTTCGACAAAATGAAGATACATACTACGAAAGGCGGCGAACTTTTAGACAGACTGTTCAGCGATATGTACGACGAGGAATTTTTGCAGACGGCAAAAGATATAGCCCGTTATCACCACGAACGTTGGGACGGAAAGGGTTACCCTAACGGTTTAAGCGGCGAAGAAATCCCGCTTTGCGCCCGAATAATGGCAATAGCGGACGTATACGACGCGCTTATTTCCTCCCGCGTATATAAGCCGCCGCTGTCCGCCGAAGAGGCTTTCGACATTATGCTTTCCGATAGCGGAACACATTTCGATCCCGATATTATGAGAGTGGTAGTAACCATAAAAGACGATCTGTTTGCCCTTGCGAACAATTCCGCGGACCGTCGGAATATAAGCGCGTAAAAATAAAATTTAATTTATATAACAAGGAAAAATGGCGCGACGCGCTGTTTTTTCATATTCAGATCTCTCGGCGATTTTCACCTCGAGAGTTTTGACTATTTAGCCTTGATAAACGGCGTAAGACAAAGGTGGTTCACGATAAAAACCGTATGAATATGAAAGAAAATTGGATATGGATAAAAGATAAGACCGAAAATTCAAACCCTATCTATTGCGACAAAAAAAACGAAAGGTATAGGGTCGTTTCTTTTGAAAAAAAATACTCTTTCGAAAAAAATATTTCCGCCGTAAATTTGAGATTTTGCGGAGATAGTTTTTTTCGCCTTTATCTTAACGATGAATTTATCGCGACAGGTCCTGCGCCGATAGGCGGAGATTACCTTAAAGAATGGGCGCTCGGTTGCCCGCTATCGGAAGAAACCCGCAGATGGATCTCCGCATCTTCTTTTTATTCCACATCGGTTCCGATCGATTTTTCAAAAAACGCCGAACAAAAAATTTTGCGGTTTTTTGTCTTGGTCAGACAAAGCCCCGTTTTTCCCAATGAATTTTCCCGCGGTAAAGGCGGCTTTTATCTTAACGCGGAAATAATTTTTTGCGACGGCGAAAAAACGGAAATTTCGACCGACGAAACCTGGACGGCAAAAGCGGAACAATCTTACTTGTCGCCTTATAGGTTCGACGGAAGAATGCCGAGCGAAAGCCTTCCCGCAATATCAATAAATAATTTATGGAATACCAAAAACTCGCCTATCCCCCCTTGCGAAGAGGAAGAAATTTTTCCCTTAAACGGCGGCAAAATCACCCTGCAAAGCCTTGAACGGAAAAAGATCGTTTTTGAATTCGATAATATCTACGCCGGCTATATCAATTTGATATGTTCGCATTCCGCAACTATAAAACTAAAAATATTCGAAACAGATAAACCCCTCTGCTTTCCCGAAATAATTCTCAAAGGGAAATCACGCTATACGGGATTGGAATTTCTATCGGTAGGAAGGGCGGAAGCGGAAATCCATAATAATTCGAAACAGACAAACGACCTTACGTTTTCGCTCTTCGCAGCCAACTTCCCCGTAACCCAACAGGCAAAGACGACAACTTCTGACGACAGGCTGAATTATCTGCTTAAAATCTGCGCGCGCGCTTTAAAATATTGCAGGCAAGCCGAACACCTTGACAGCCCGTCGCATTGCGAGCCGTTGGGCTGTACGGGAGATTACTATATCGAAACGCTAATGACCGCTTTTACGTTCGGAGATATGCGCCTTGCCGCTTTCGACGCGATAAAAACCGCGGAACTTATTAAAAACAAAGACGGCGTAATGTTTCATACTTCGTATAGCCTTATCTGGACGCTTCTCGTTTGGGATATTTACTCGTTTACGGGAGATATATCCATTTTGTCAGATTGCGCCGACGCTCTCGGCGTTTTACTGTCAAGATTTGAAAAATACAAAGGAGAAAACGGACTGATAGAAAACCCGCCCGACTTTATGTTCGTCGATTGGCTCATCGTTGACGGGTACAGCCTTCATCATCCGCCGAAAGCCCTCGGTCAAACGTGTATGAATATGTTTTACTACGGGGCGCTTAAAACGGCGAGTAAAATTTACCGAAAACTTCGACTTAAAGACCTTTCGGCGAATTGCGCGAAAAAAGCCAAGGATCTGAAAAGATCCATTATGCTCCTGTTATGGGATAAAAACGAAAAGTTATTCTGCGAAGGGCTTAACACACCGACGGATAATCGACTTATAGGCACGTTTATGCCCCAAAACACAGATAAAAAGTATTTCAGAAAACACGCGAACACACTTGCCTGTTATTTTGGTATTTTACCAAAAAGAAAAAGTCGCGATCTGCTTGAAAGAATAATAAACGACAATTCTCTCGGGAAAATGCAACCATATTTTCTGCATTTTCTTCTCGACGCGGTATATAAAAACGGTTTACGCGAAAAATACACGTTAAAACTTTTGTCTTTATGGGAAAATCACGTTTCCGAAAATTCGAAAGGGCTTCCGGAAGGTTTTTATCCGCCTGAAAAAAACTACGTTTTCGACCGAAGCCACGCTTGGGGCGGAACTCCCGCGTACGCGCTCCCTCTCGCTCTTTCCGGACTTAAAATAGAAAACGCGGGATTTAAAAAGATAACACTTTCTCCCTGTTTATGCGGTTTAAAAAGCGCCGAAGCGGAGATACCTACTCCGTACGGCTATATTATTATAAGAATGAAGGAAAACACTCCGCCCGAAATTTTAACCCCGCCCGAGATCAAGGTCAGTATAGTCATATCTTAAAGTTCAAAAAACAAGAGCGAATATATAGCGCTCTCGTTTTTTTTATAAAATTTTTAACAAATTTCTCTTTTTCTATTGACAAACGAATAAAAATGTATTAAATTATAGATAGTGAGTTTATCAAAATGATAGATTACCTATCAAAACCGCAGAGGTCGACCGATTTATGAAAATGAAAGATATGAAAATAAATTTCATAGTAGAAAGGGCGCTGGCGCTTTTTACGGCGAGATCGATAAACGAAGTTACCGTTAGAGACGTCGCGGACGACGCTGGCGTCGGAGAAGCCACCGTTTACAGATATTTCAGTAAAAAACAAAATCTCGTAAAAGCGGTCGCGATAAAACTTCAGGACGAAATATTCAAAGGTTATTTCGATCTGTCTGCGAAAAAGACGGGATACGACAAGATCGTCGGTTTTTATAACATATACTATAAGATATTTAACGAACATTCCGAATTTTACAGATTCGTCAACGAATTCGACGCTTTTTGCATAAACGAGAACGTAAGCGAACTCGACGAATATTCCGCAGGACTGGAACAATTCAAGGAAAAATTTTTGGAGGCCTACGAACAAGGAATAAAAGACGGTTCGGTAAGGCGACTCGACGACGCCGATACTTTTTACTACGCGACGACCCACGCTCTATTGAATCTCTGCAAGAAATTGACTATTAAAAGAGATCTCGTCAAGCAGGATCTGGGCGTAGACAAAGCGAAAGAGGTTAAAACGATGGTCGAAGTTATACTCGGCTATTGTAAAAACCCGCAAGCCTGAATTGCGGATAAATAAATAATATAAGGGAGGAAATATTGTTTCAGGCGCAATATTAAAACTAAAAAATGAAAAGATTAACTAAAAAACAGATGATCATTTTCGCTATCGGGCAACTCGGCTGGTCAATGCTCAGCGGGCTTATCAACGCATGGCTCGTAACCTTCTATCTTCCGACGAAGAACGATATCGAAACTCTTAACGCCCCGCAGTACATTCAACCGGGGCTTGTCATACTCGGTTTTTTGACCATTTTAGGTCTTATAACCGCAGTAAGCCGTATTTTCGACGCGGTAACCGATCCTTTGATCGCAAGTTTGAGCGACAGAAGCGTGAATAAAAGAGGAAGACGAATACCCTTTATGCAATACGCCGCTATACCTTTATCGGTCGTTACCGTTCTTCTCTTCTGCGCGCCCGTCGAAGCGATAAGCGGTATAAACGTCGTTTGGATCTCGGTATTTATAATTCTCTTCTACTTGTTTATGACTATGTATTGCACGCCGTATAACGCGCTTATTTCCGAATTCGGAAAAACACAGGAAGACAGAATGTTTATTTCTACGGCGATCTCTCTTACATTCTTCGTGGGAACTCTTCTCGCCTACACGCCCTTCGTGTTCTCGGGTATGCTTATGGGTTCCGTGGGATTTGCCTGGAGTTACAGGATCCCCTTCATCGTTCTCGCGGCAATAGCGGCGGTCGCGATGCTTATTCCCACTTTCTGTCTTAAAGAAAAGGATTTCGTCGATACCAAGCCCTCGAACGCGAATATGTTCAAATCGCTCGCTTCCACTTTTAAAAATAAGGATTTCAGAGTTTTCGTAGGTTCCGATATAATGTATTGGATAGGACTTACCCTTTTCCAGACCGGACTTCCTTTCTTCGTAAAAGTTTCAATGGGATTGGATCAAGGATACACTATGTATTTTATGGGCGGAATGACGGTTCTTTCCGCGGTGTTCTACCCGTTCGTAAGCGGATTGGTTCGTAAATTCGGCAAAAAGAAACTGACTATCGTAGGATTTTTGGGTCTTGCACTCGCGTACCTTATAACCGCGATGATAAATATCGTTACAGTTATTCCGGGAATCGTTTACGGCGTCGTTATATGCGTGGTCGCCGCGTTCCCGATGGCTCTTCTCGGAATTATTCCTCAATCTATCGTCGCAGACGTCGCCGAAGCGGAAGGCATTACGACGGGAGAAAACAGAGAGGGTATGTTCTTTGCGGCGAGAACTTTCGCAATGAAATGGGGACAGTCGATCGCAATGCTCGTATTTACTTCTCTCGCGATCATCGGAACGACTCAAAACGTAAACGCGAACGACATTACGGCTTCCGCTCTCGGACTTATGATAGTCGCGTTTACCGCCGTCGCGTTCTGCGTTCTCGGCGCGGTCATACTTTGGTTCTACGATGAAAAGAAAATAATGAAAACTATCTCAAAACCCGAAGAAAAACAAGCCGAACAGGTAACGGAGCAATAAGATAAAATGAATTGTAAATTCGAACTTCGTTATAAAATCGACGGTCTTACGAAAACCGTTTCCGAAAATGAAAACGACGATTTGAAATTGGATTTTTCGGACGACGGAAAAATAAGAAAAGTTACGCTGACGGCAAAAAGAGATTTGGTTTTATCTTCATACGGGGAATCGGAAAACGATTTCCCCGTTAAAGAAACAAAATACGACGATCCGAAAGGCGACCTCTACTTTATGAACGGCTATCAGTCTTGGACGGATACGAGAGAATACTACGGCGACGCAAGAGAGAGAAACGTTAAAAATCTCCCCTCAAGATTAGTCAAAGTTTTCGCTTTCGACCGTTACGGCGACTCTACTTTTTACGGTTACGATAAAAAACTTCTTCACGGATACGACGTCTTTTACGTCAAGGGCAAACACCAACTGTTTATCCTCAATCTCAACGTCAAAAACGCTTATCTCATTATCGAAGTTCATCGTAAAACCGGCGCTATAAGT
>JAFVCP010000090.1 GCA_017479185.1 Clostridia bacterium | reverse complement strand
AGTGCAACACCTTGTAAAAAAACAGACAGTTCATATCGAGGAATGTTTTGGAGCAAAGAGGTATTGGATTATATAGACGAAAAACTGTCGCAAACGTGTCGCCGGAACAAATAGCAAAAACGCCTTGCGAGTTAAAAATGCCGTCGTTTAAGACGAGATACCGCTGGCGTTGATCAACGCCATACCTAAAAAAGTTTTACATTTCCAAAAACCAATAGATTTATTTAATGAAAATCTTGCAAAGTGTTGCGCTTAACTTGACAATTCACTCTCAAATATTTCGGTCTTTGCCGAAAAATAAAACTTTCCGATATCCCGACCGAGAACACTTGACTTTTTTTCCCGTAAGAGTAAAATAATATGCGAGGTGAAAAAGAATGAAAAATCTGACCGAGGGCAATATCTATAAAACATTTATTCTATTTAGTTTACCTCTCGTACTCGGGGGCGTTCTTTCTCAATCCTTTAACCTTATAGACACGGTCATCGCGGGACAATTCCTCGGCGAAACGGGGCTTGCGGTAATGGGATCGGTTTCCCCGCTTATCACATTCGTATCGTCTATCTATTGGGGGCTTGGTTCGGGGTTCGCGATATTTATCGCCAAACTCTTCGGAGAGGGCGATAATAAAAAGATAAAGTCCTCTATCGGGTCTATGTATCTCCTTTACGTTCTCGGGCTGCTGCTTTTGGGGGTTTTTCTTATCGTTTTTCACGACTTTGTTTTCGAACTTTTAAATATCGATCAAAGCATAAAAGAGGAAACGCTCGCCTATTACAACGTTTACGTCGGCGGACTGTTTCTTATAATATCCAACACCTTTTGGCTCTTTATTTTCAACTCGTTCGGAATGAGCCAACTTCCCTTTTTAATGTCGATCATATCGAGCGTTTTAAATCTCGGCGGGAATATCTTTTCGGTCGTCGTTTTAAAGATCGGCGTTCTCGGAATAGCCCTTTCTTCGGTAATAACGGCGGGGATAATCGACGTTATCTATTTAATAAGGTTGAGTTTCGTTTTCAAAGATCTCGGCGTAGAGAAAGAAAAACTCATAGATTTTTCGAGTTTGAACGGTTCGTTCGGTTATTCGATACCAAGTTGTATACAACAGATAATAATGTACGTCGTAACCTTACTCGTATCTCCCCTCGTGAACGGGCTTGGAAGTTCGGCTTCCGCGGGATATTCGGTCGTATCGTTTATATATAATTTTATGGCGGCGGTATTTCAGAATTCCTCGAAAACTCTTTCCAATTATTCGGCGCAATGCGACGGCGCGAAAAAATACGGCGTGATAAAAAAGGGTCTTTTCGTAGGTCTTTTGCAAGGAATGCTTCTTACCATTCCCCTGCTCGTCCTTATAATGATATTTTACCGCGAAATATGTTCGGTATTTTTCAGACAGGACGCGAGCGAGGAAGCGAGGGAGTACGCCTATATCTTCGCAAGCAGGTTTTCCCCCTTTATACTTTTCGAATTGGTCTGCAATCTGTTCCACGCTCTCTTTCGCGGAGTAAAGGCGATGCGATATCTCATCTCTTCTACGCTTTTCGCGTCGGTAGTAAGATATATCGTAACGCTTATAATGATAAAAAAATACGGAATGACGGGATTTTATATCGGCTGGGTAACTTCCTGGATAGCCGAAACGGCGTTCGTGTTCGTGATATACCTTATCGGACGATGGAAACCCGAATACCGCGACGCGAAAGCGCTTGAAAGGCAAAAAAAATCCGCTGCGTAATATGCGATATCAAAGATAAACCGAGGGGGCAAAGATAAACCGAGGGGGGTGATCTTCGCCCCTCGGTTTGAGATTTTAATTATAAAATATATTTTACGTTGAACGCTTGACCGATACGTTTTATTTTTCCTTCTTTCAACATACTTCCAAGAACCCTCGTTGCCGTCGCCGATGAAACGTTTAACGCTTTTTCAACGTCTCCTCGTACTATTTCGCCTTTTTCCCCGATCAAGTCAAGGACCACGCTTTCCCTATCCTTACGTTCGGGAGTCGATTTTAAAATTGTGTCGGTCGTTTTGGGTAATATTACTTTAAATGCATTCGACGAACACTCAAAAGTAGGTTTATTTATATATTCCTCGTATGAACGTTTGATTTTCGAAATACCCGTCCCGTACGCTTCGATAAAATGTAATCGATAAAAAATTTCCGCAAGTCGTTTATTGCGAAGATATGAAACACCGAGCATTATATCGCTCATCTCCACACCGCGCATCAGCCCCCCGAGCGATACGATCTCGATACGGTCGTCAAACGCGCTTACGAGCGTGTAACCGCCCAATCCGTAATCCCTATGGATAATAGCGTTTAATACCGCTTCCCTTATCGCCTCTTCGGGATAATCTCTTAAATCAACGCGTTTTATATTTTTTATTTTCGGACTGCTCAACTTATTATAGTTGTCGAGCGTTTTTATTAAATCTTCCAATTGACGAAATAACGAACCGGAAAATTCGCGTCTATCTTTAAAAACCTCTTTTTCGGTTCCTTGAAATAGCGCAAATTTGATTTTATGTTCGCATTGATCGGACAAAAGCAAACCAAGGTTAGTATAACAATTATCGCGGCCGATGATCCCCAGCGAGCGTTTCTGCGCTTCCGTAAAAGAAAGTCCCGCGCTCAAAAATTCCTGCTCTGCTTGGAAAAAAGTTAAGTTTTGGTTTAAAGAACGCGTTTCTTCAAAAGAGTCTCCCGTCGTTTCTTTGATCATAGAAACGATCGCCGTTTCGGTCGCAGGGATCGACGCGGCGCCACGCCTTATATAAACACCTTCAGGTCGTATCCCTTTCGAAGCGATATAATAAGGCGACATACTGCCTTTGTTGACGGTAATTTTCAATACGTCCTTTCCCTCTACCGATATACGGTCATACTTTACGAACATTGACACGTCGGGTTTTATAGTGTTTAATATATGGTTGACGCATTGAAGTTCCACGGCTTCAATATCGGTCGATCCGACGATCGTTCCGTCATCGTCGATCCCTATAAAAATTTCTCCGCCGTTTGTGTTTGCAAACGCGATAACTTCCTTGTTTAAGTCGTTTACAAATTGTCTTTTAAATTCTATAATATCGTTTTCTTTCATTACGATCTCCCAAGGTCCGATCAAAAAATTGGCGCTTGATCAGATATGATTTGATTTGATTAGATATGATTTGATGTGATTTGATTAGATTATATATGATTTGATTTAAGTTGTCAAGAGTTTTACGTCGTTTTGTAAAAAAATAGGATTTGATAAACCACATAAACCACACTTGTCAAGTAAATTTGTGGTTTATGCGGTTTACCGTCGATATTTTTTTAATAAAATGCGATTTTCGTAGTATTTCGACAAATAGTCAAAGATAAACCGAGGGGGCAAAGATAAACCGAGGGGGCGATCTTCGCCCCCTCGGTTTAGGTTTCTAAACCTTATCGGTTATATTTCATTAAGACAACGTAATAGTTATTTTTAACGAAGTACAACTCGAATATGAACTTGAACCGTTGTGCTGATAGAATCGGAACTTTATTCCGTTAAACGGATCGGTTATTTCGCTTAGCGTTATCGGCTGAGCGGCTGCATTTTTACCGTTTACCGTTCCTGCCGGTCTGGTTACATAGTCAATCGCAAAGCCGCTGCCGGAATTGTTGGCTGCCGTAAACGTAACTTTAGTATATCCGTCGTCTTTAGCCTTTTTGATATACGCGTAAGAAATAACGAACGACACGTAGTTGTTTTTTCCCGTCAACGCCGCTATATAGCAAGCGTTTTCGCTATCGTATGTTACGCTCGATACGCTTTCTGTTCCGTAAAGAACGGGATCGACGTAATTCGCCAAATTGGCGTTCGCAACACTTCTCGTAATAACTTGCGAATGAAGATCGGACTCTTTTACGAATTGAATATCGTCGATATAGAACGTTCCGCTGTTTCCGCTATCAACGCCGAACGCAAGGCCGCTTCTTAAATCGTTTTCGTAAGCGCTCTGCCCCATTTCGTATTCCAATTTTACCGCGACCGTATACCAAGCGGAAGAAAGCGAAGTTACTTGCGTACCGTTGATATAATAAGCCGGTGTAAAGGTTCCCGAAGTACTCAAAGCGGACGTGAATTTGTAAGTAAGATACAAACTCTTATTCGCATACGGGTAATAATCGAAAACCATATAGTAAGTTTCGCCGCTATTGTATTTCTCGTTCCATTTGTCAATAAAATGAGAACCGATGAAAGTAAACCCGTATCCCAACGCAACCGATCTCGAGATCTTCACTACGTCTGTCTTACCGCCGTAAGTCGCGCCGTACGTTACGTCGTTACCGACAACCGATCTTGCAAACGCGCCCACGTCGCCGTAATCGCCGAAACGAACATTTTTAATATACATACTTCCGGTCGCGCCTTCATTGAAGAAATAAAGTCTAACGTCGTGCGTCTTTCCTTTCCAAACGTAACCGAGGTCGGCAACCGCCGTATACCATTCGCCCGCAACCAACGAGGAAGGCTCTACCGGATTATTTTGAGCGTCGTAATAAGTAATAGTCGAACTCACATTGTTGTTTTTGGTGAAGTTATTGTTTGTGTTAAATTCATTTCCTGGCGTAAATCCTTCGCCGAATTTTACCTGCATTATTATAGCGCTGTAATTCGCAACGTCGTATAATACGTTGTTTCCGCCAATCCAAGTATTGTCGAACGCAAAACGGTTTTCCCATTTTGTGCTTTTCGCTGAAACGATAGTCGCTTTATAACCGTAAGCCTGTTGATCGGCTTCCCACCAAATACCGTTATTACCGTTTATCGCGTTCCTTGTTAAGCCGATCAAAGAAGTATAATTCGCAGTGTAGGTCCTGTCTTCGGTCGCGGGGGAAAGGCTCGGGAAGCCCGTATAGAAATATTCGCCCGTAGAGTCGGTGTATTTCGCCAAAAGCGAACCGCTGTACGCGGCGGGATCGTCGCCGACGGTTACTTGTTGAGTTTGTACCGCCGTTCCGCTATGATCGGCGAAAGTTATGGTAAACTTGTGGTCGAGAGCGTACGATTTAGCGTACACGCTTCTATCCGCGATAACGTTTGCAAACGAAGCGTCGTCATCGTTCCCGTCTACCCACTTTTCAAATACGACGTGTCTGGCGTTTACCGCGTCGTAAGCGGGAGCGTAAGTATTATAAGTAGTAGCGGCGTTGCCGTACTCTACGCTTTCGGTTCCCAAAACCGTAGTCTTGTCGTAACCGTAATAGGTTACCGTATAACTGTTTACGGTAGAGGAATAAGTCGCCGTATAGGTCGTATTTCCCGTAACCGCGGTAATGGCGTTATCCCAACCCAAATAATTATAAGTATACTGCGCCGTAGCCGCCTTTGTGGGAGCAACGCCCGAATAAGAAGGCACGGTTCCGTATTCGACTTCACCGCTTTGAAGTACGGTTCCGTCCTCGTTTTTAAAGGTTACCGTATAATAGTTATGAGATACGGTGGGAGCGTAGGTTTGGTCTTTGACCGTAGGAACGCCTTCGCCGCTCGTCGCAACGTCGTCCCCTACTTTAAGGTCGATTTTGGTTGTAACCGCGCCCTCGTTGATACGCTCTACTATGGTGTTATACTGCGTTTGACTGTCAGCCTTTACGGGGAAATCGGAAGTTCCGTACCAAGT
>JAFVCP010000089.1 GCA_017479185.1 Clostridia bacterium | reverse complement strand
TAACGTTTAAAAGTTTTTTTCTCTCCTCTCGCGAAAATTGGCTGTTCTTGATCTCGCCGTTTATTCCCGCTTGCTCGATAACTATCGGTATTAAAGATCTTATCAACAGATCGCCGAGGGAATTTTTTATTTGTTTGTTTTTATATTTTTCAAAATCACGCAACAGCCTGTCGTCGAGTTGTTCTAAGGAAAGTGCGGGTTTTAAATCGAAATAAATATCTATATCGGCTAAATCGATCTTATTTAAATAACTCGACGCCGTAAGGACGATCGGTCCCGATATTCCGAAATGAGTGAACAACGCTTCTCCGAAATCTTCGAAAATGACTTTATCTCCCCGTTTCACGGAAATTCCGACGTTTTTAAGGGAAACGCCCTGTAATCCTTTATACAGATCGCCTTTGAGATTTATTCCGACGAGAGAGGGCTTTATCGGTTGAACGGTATGTCCCGCTTTACGCGCGAATTTATACCCGTCGCCCGTACTCCCCGTCAAAGGATAACTCGCTCCGCCGGTACAAACTATAACCTCGTCGCAAGAAATTTTCCTTTTGTCGGTTACAACGCCTTTTATTTGATTTTCCTCTATTATTATATCTACGACCTTTTCGTTTAAAGAAATTTTAACTCCCGCGTCGCGAAGATAACTTTCAAGGCACACCGTAATATCGCTCGCCTTATCGCTTACGGGATAAACCCGCCTTCCGCGCTCGGTTTTCAACTTGACCTTTTCGCTCAAAAAAGCCATAAAATCGGAAGGTGTGAATCTCCTTGCAATACCTGTCAGAAATTTTGAATTGGTTACAACGTTATCCAAAAAATCTTCGACCTCGCAGTTGTTGGTAACGTTACACCTACCCTTTCCCGTTATATACAGTTTTTTACCCAACTTCTCGTTTTTTTCAATTAAAAGGACTTCGTTTCCGTTGATTGCTTTAAAATATGCCGAGATCATTCCCGCGGGCCCCCCGCCGATAACTACGATCATCCGACGTTCTCCTTTTTTAGCATTTTCGAAAGGGCTTCAGTATTCGTTCGGTTGTACGAAATAGGGGTAACGGTAACGTGATCGCGATAAGCCCAAAAAATATCTTCGTCTGCTGCCGCCTCTCTTAAAATCGGCTCGCCTTTTAACCGATAACCGCCCGTTTCGCTCTTTTCGTAATAATCCGCGTAATGCAGCGAGCCGAGTTTTGTAAATTTCAAGCCTTTTATCCGATCGGAACTGATATTGGGAATATTTACGTTTAAAGTATATTCCGACGAAATGTAATTCAAAAGATCGCCGAAAATATTCTTTATTACTTTCGCGTTTTCCTCGAACTTCAAACCGTCGTATTCCAAATTAGAAAAGGCGATAGCGGGTATGCCGAAATAATTGCCCTCTATTCCCGCGGCGACCGTACCCGAATAAAGGGTGTCGCTCCCGAGATTATTGCCAATGTTTATACCCGAACAAACGAGATCGAATTTTTTATCTTTAAAATAGTGAACGGCGAATTTCACGCAATCGGCAGGAGTGCCGGAAAGGGTAAAAGACGAGAATTTATCGGAAATTTTTCTCTCTTTGAAAAAAAGATCGGAATTGATCGTCAAAGAATGAGAAAATGCCGAACGGTTTCCGTCCGGCGCAACTACTGTTATTTCGTTGTTTTCCGACAAGGCATCCGCAAGGGCGTAAAGCCCTTTACTGTCAATGCCGTCGTCGTTTACTATTAAAATTCTCATACGGGATAAACTCCGTCTTTATTATCGGCAAGATCTTTATCTACGCCGTCGTTTTTAGCCATTCTCCATTTGAAGAAATTCAAAGCGACCTCGTTAAACAAGGCGTAAGACAAAACGTCCTCTTCCTGCGTATAATATTCTTCAATTTCGCTCTTATATTTCTGATATTCGGGCGAAATAAGATCCGCGGGACGGCATGTAATTATCTTTTCGTCCCCGACGACTTTCTTTACGATCTCGTCGTTGCAGGGAGCGGGAAGTTTACCGTATTCGCCTTTAAGAAGCCCCTTAAACTCCTTGGTAACCATTTTATATCTCTCGCCGCTTACGACGTTAAGCACCGCTTGCGTGCCGACGATCTGGCTCGACGGAGTTACGAGCGGCGGATAACCGCAATCCTTTCTGACGTTCGGAACTTCCGCCAAAACTTCGTCGAGTTTGTCGAGTTTACCTTGCTGTTTAAGTTGATTCATAAGATTTGAAAGCATTCCGCCAGGAACCTGATATAAAAGAGTGTTGACGTT
>JAFVCP010000088.1 GCA_017479185.1 Clostridia bacterium | reverse complement strand
CATTCGAGGTTGTCAAACGCTTTGACGTAATCGTATAGTTCCCCGTTGGTCGCGTACCATATATCGTCTTTTTTGCCGATATATTTCGCAAAATTTTCTATGAGCGACCAGTTATCGTCCCTCGGAAATTCGTAACTGTGTCCCCAAAGGTAGAAGGTCTTAGCCGTTCTCGACCACAAATACGCGGACAAAGGTGCCTCGTAGAAACTTTTCGCGAGATCTGTAAATTCGGGTTCCGTATGATGACAAGTGGGGTGGAGCGCGAGCCAATTTTCGGGCAAGCCGAAAGCGTGGGTCGAACGGGTAGTCCTCGAATAATGAATACCCGCCGCTTGGGCGATCTTCATTATCTCTTCGTCGTAAGAGCCGTTAGCGTAAGCCATTCCCCTTACTTGTTTTCCGAAAAGTCTTTCGAGATTTTTTCTGTCCTCGATGATTTCGTTCATCGCGATCGCCTTGTCGACTTCTGTGAGCGAAAGGTGTTCGACTCCGTGAACGGCGACTTCCTGTCCGTTTTCTTCGTAAAGTTTTTTCGTTTCTTCGGCGGACATTCTCGCTCCTTCGCCGAACATACCCGAATTGACGTTAAAAGTTCCTTTAAGTCCGTAGTAATTCATTATTTCCACGAGCCTTATATCGTCTTTGTTTCCGTCGTCGTAACTCAATGTTACGCATTTAAATCTGCAATCGGGAAATCTCATCAAAGAATAATGTTTCATATACACACTCCAATCGTTTTATACGCTTAATTATAGCGCTCTCCGCCGTCGGCTCCATCGCCGTTATATTGCTTTTCGTATGCCCTTATATTGCTTTGTTTCTTTTTAATAAATTTTTTGTGTCAAGACGTAAGATTGAACGGCTACGCCTTCTTCCCTTCCTACGATACCTATTCCCTCGAGCGTGGTACAGGTCAGCCCGACGCTTGCGATCGGCAAACCGAGAAGGTTGGCGAGGTTTTCTTTTATTTTTTCGACGAAGGGCGACATTTTGGGCTTTTGAGCCATAATTACCGCCGTAACGTTTTTGGGCTTATAGCCTGCCTTTTTGATAAGATCGAGAGTTTGTTCGAGCAAAACGACGCTCGAGATCCCGGCGTATTTTTCGTCCGTGTCGGGGAAATAGTACCCTATATCTCTTAAAGACGCGGAAGATAAAAGGGCGTCCATTACCGAATGTAAAAGGACGTCGGCGTCGCTGTGTCCCAAAAGACCTTTGTCGTGGGGGATCTCGATACCGCCGAGAATGAGTTTTCTGCCTTTTTCCAACTTGTGAAGGTCGAAGCCCGTTCCCGCGAAAAGATTTCCGCCGAACGAAAAGTCTTCCGCAAAGGTGAGTTTTTTGTTTGACGGTTCGCCCTCGACGAGTTTACAGGGGGATACGTATTTTGCGAACAGTCCCGATTCGTCCGTAAAAACTTCCTCTTTTCCCGCCTTTTCGAATGCTTTTTTAAGTAAAGAAGAATTAAACGCCTGCGGGGTCTGGAGGAAAAATTTTCCTTCTCTGTACGATTTGGTTATGTTTACGCCGTCGTCGGCGTCGCAGATCGTATCGGTCGCGGGGATCGCGGCGACTCCCGAACCGAAATTTTCAGCCGAGCGAACGCAATTCGCAATGAGTTTTTCGGAAACGAAAGGTCTTGCTCCGTCGTGTATGACGACTATATCTCCTTTGGCTTTCGAAAGTCCCGATAGAACCGAGCGGGAACGCGTTTCTTTTCCTTCCGCGAAAACGCAATCGACATTGAGTTTTTCGCAGATCTCTCCGAAGGATTTTTCGTCGTCTTTCGAACAAACCGCCACATATTCGTCTATGATCCCGGAAGAGATAAAAGCGGAAATACACCTTTCAAAAGGGGTTATCCCGTCGACGGTTTTTAAAAGTTTGTTAAATCCGAAGCCTGCGCGAAGTCCCTTTCCGCCGCAGACGATGATCGCCGTTACCATTATAATATAGTATATAAAGAGGGAGCGTCCTCTTTTTTTACGCTTTCTTTAACGAGGTTTACGCGAAATTTCATCACGCCTTCTCCGAATTTGATCTCAACGACGTCGCCTTCTTTTACTTCGCGCGACGGCTTTACTTCTTTGCCGTTTACGAACACTTTTCCCGCCGAACAGGCTTCGTTTGCGGTCGCTCGGCGTTTAAGAACGCGCGAAACCTTCAAAAATTTGTCGATTCTCACTTTAAAATCCTCTTTTTTTCAAGAAAATTCAATAAATTTTTAAAAATCGTTAAAAAACGATTGACTTATTGATTGAAAAACCTTATAATTATATAATGCTATAATTTCCAATACTGTCGCTTTGTGTCCTTTCGGCGTCTTACGCCGACGATTTTAAGGGTGAAAAGACAGTTTGATTTGTTGTTATTATACACCTAATCGGGAATTAAATCAAGATATTACGCAAAAAAATATTCAAGGAGTGCATTTTAATGACGCGCAATTTACCGTTAGTAAAATTCGGCAACGTCGAAAGAAGAACGTTCTCCAAGACGAGGGTGGTCCAACCAATGCCTTATCTTATCGAGATCCAGCGCGATTCTTACGACGCTTTTATCGAAGAGGGTATCAGCGAGGTTTTTGAGGATTTTTCTCCGATAACGGATTATTCCGATCGTTTTGAACTCTATTTCCTCGACCATAACCTTTCGGACAAGTCAAAGTACAGCGAAAAAGAGTGTAGGGATCGCGACGCGACCTACGCGGTCCCGCTTAAAGTAAAAGTAAGGCTTGTCAATAAGGTTACGGACGAAATCATCGATCAAGACGTATTTATGGGCGAACTTCCCAAAATGACCGACAACGGTTCGTTTATTATAAACGGAGCGGAGAGAGTTATCGTTTCCCAACTCGTTCGTTCGCCGGGGGTTTACAACGATTTCGCGTACGGGAAAACGGGCAGAAAAATTTTCAACACGACCGTTATTCCCAACAGAGGCGCTTGGCTTGAATTCGAACAGGATTCCGACGGCGTTTTGTGGGTAAAGGTAGACAGAACGCGTAAACTTACCGCGACCGTCCTTTTGAGAGCGCTCGGCTTCGGCTCGGACGAACAACTTCTCGAGTTGTTCGACGGTGATCCCATGATCAAAACGACTATGGAAAAGGATATCGCCAAAACCGTAGGCGAAGGATTGTTCGAATTGTACAGAAGGCTTCGTCCCGGCGAAGTGCCGACCGAAGAAGCGGTCAATCTTCACGTTAAGAATCTCTTTTTCGATCCCAGAAGGTACGATTGCGCGAGAGTCGGCCGTTACAAATATAATAAACGTCTTAATATGGGCGTTCGTCTTCCGGGCTGCGTCGCTTACGAAGATATAATAAACGAGGACGGCGAGTTGCTCGTAAAGGCGGGAGAAGTCATTTCCGTCGAAACCGCGAAACTCATTCAAAACAGCGGCATAAACGAAGTATACGTCCGGACCGAGAACGGAAAGCATAAAATAATCGCCAACAACACCGTCGATTTCGAGGCTGTAACGGGAGTTTCTCCCCGTCCGTTCGGACTTATCGGAACCATACATTATCCCGATTATAAATTTGCGAAAGCGATCGCCGAAGAGGTCGAAGGAAGTTCGGTCGAGGCGGTTGCCGACGCTCATATCAACGATATAAACGCGCTTTTCTATTTCGAAGAGCCCGTTACCGAAGATCTGAGACCGGAAGAGATCAAGAACGCGGAAAAGAGAAAGGAAACGAGAAGAAGATTCGTTTTCGCCTGCAAGGCGTTTTTCGATATTTTAAATTCGGGGAACATTCCCGCGAAACTCGATTCGGAGCAGAAGAAGAACGTTAAACCCCTTATCGACAAACTTAACCATAAACATATTACCGTAGACGATGTCGTCGCAACCGTTTCTTTAAATATCGACCTTAATTATGATATCGGAACCTGCGACAATATCGACCACCTCGGCAACCGTCGCGTTCGCTCGGTCGGAGAACTTTTGCAAAATCAGTTCAGGATCGGTATTGCAAGACTTGAAAGAGTTATAAAGGAAAGAATGTCGACGCAGGATCCCAAGGATATTTCTCCGCAGGGACTTATAAACGTTCGTCCCGTGTCGAGCGCCATAAAAGAATTTTTCGGTTCTTCCCAACTTTCGCAGTTTATGGATCAAACCAACCCTATCGCGGAACTTACGCATAAGAGAAAGTTGTCCGCGTTGGGTCCGGGCGGTCTTAACCGCGACAGGGCGACTTTCGAAGTCAGAGACGTTCACTACACTCACTACGGAAGAATGTGCCCGATAGAAACGCCCGAAGGCGCGAATATCGGTCTTATAACCTCGCTTTCGGCTTACGCGAAGGTAAACGAATACGGATTTATCGAATCGGCTTACAGAAGAGTCGAGAACGGACACGTTACCGATATCGTAGACTACCTTACGGCGGACGAAGAAGATAAGCATATCGTCGCGCAGGCAAACGAGCCTCTCGACGAAAACGACGATTTTATAAACGAACGCGTATCTTGCAGAAGAAGGGACGAAATAACCGAACTTCCCAAGGAAATGATAGACTATATGGACGTCGCCCCCAACCAACTCGTATCGGTCGCGACGGCGCTCATACCTTTCCTTGAAAACTGCGACACGAACAGAGCGCTCATGGGTTCGAACATGCAACGTCAGGCGGTACCCCTTCTTAAACCAGAAACTCCTATCGTCGGAACGGGAATAGAAGCGACCATCGCTCACGATTCGGGCGTAATGATCCTCGCAAAAGAGGCGGGCGTAGTCAAATCGGCGTCGGCGGATAAGATAGTCGTAACCGAAAACGACGGCACCACGGGCGGAACCGACAGAGTTTATCCTTTAAAGAAATTCGAAAGGTCCAATCAGGGAACTTGCCTTAATCAAAGACCTATCGTCAAGGCGGGCGACGTCGTTAAAAAAGACACCATACTTGCGGACGGACCCGCGACCTGCGACGGCGAACTCGCCCTCGGCAGAAACATTCTCATCGGCTTTATGACGTGGGAAGGTTATAACTACGAAGACGCTATACTTCTTTCCGAAAAACTCGTGCAGAACGACGTGTTTACCTCTATCCATATCGAGGAACACGAGATAGAATGCAGAGAAACCAAACTCGGCGAAGAAGAGATCACGAGAGATATACCCAACGTCGGCGACGACGCGCTCAAAGATCTCGACGCGGACGGCATCATAAGAGTCGGCGCGGAAGTTACGAGCGGAGATATTTTGGTCGGTAAAGTTACCCCGAAGGGAGAAACCGAACTTACGCCCGAAGAAAGACTTTTAAGGGCTATATTCGGCGAAAAAGCGAGAGAAGTAAGAGATACTTCGCTCCGCGTTCCTCACGGAGAGGGCGGTATCGTAGTAGATGTAAAGATATTCACGAGAGAAAATAAGGACGAACTTTCGCCCGGAGTAAATAAACTCGTAAGAGTATATATAGCGCAAAAGAGAAAGATTTCCGTCGGAGATAAGATGGCGGGACGTTACGGAAACAAGGGCGTTATTTCGAGAATACTTCCCGAAGCGGATATGCCTTTCCTTGCGGACGGAACTCCCCTTCAGATAGTTCTTAACCCCCTCGGCGTTCCTTCGCGAATGAACATAGGGCAGGTCCTTGAAGTTCACCTTTCGCTCGTATGTAAACAACTCGGCTGGAAGATCGCGACGCCGGTATTCGACGGCGCGTCCGAAAGAGATATAAAAGAATTACTTGAAGAAAATCATTTCGTAAACCCCTACGGCGAGGTAGACGGAAAGATCCAACTTTACGACGGAAGAACGGGCGAACCCTTCGAAAACCGCGTAACAGTCGGCTATATGTATATGATAAAACTTCACCACCTCGTCGACGATAAGATCCACGCGCGGTCTGTCGGACCTTATTCGCTCGTTACTCAGCAGCCCCTCGGCGGTAAAGCGCAGTTCGGCGGACAGAGATTCGGCGAAATGGAAGTCTGGGCGCTCGAAGCGTACGGCGCGTCTCACATTTTACAGGAAATACTTACCGTTAAGTCGGACGATATCGTCGGAAGGGTAAAAACTTACGAATCGATCGTAAAGGGAAGCAACCTTTCCGAGCCGGGCATTCCGGAATCGTTTAAAGTTTTGCTTAAAGAATTGCAGAGTCTTGCTCTCGATATGAAAGTTCTTACCGAGAACAACGAAGAGATCAATCTTAAAGACCTTACCGAAGAAGTCGACGAATACTCGGTCAACAACCGCGAAAAGGAAAATTACGAGGACGTCGATCTCCACTTCGAAAAGGAAGAAACGGCGGAGCCGGAAGAAGAGGAAGCCTCTATATTCGACGATTACGACGAGGAAACCTTTGATACCGACGAAGAATTCAAGTCGGGAGATCTGTTCGACGATTTCGACGATCTCGACGATTGGGATGAAAACGACGATAGCGACGAATAAGCGATAGCGGGAGGAGAAAAATGTTTGAACTTAACAATTTCAATGCGATACAAATAAGCGTAGCGTCCCCCGAAAAAATAAGGGAATGGTCGTACGGCGAAGTAACCCGTCCCGAAACCATAAATTACAGGACGCAGAAACCCGAACGCGACGGATTATATTGCGAGAGGATCTTCGGACCTACCAAGGATTGGGAATGTCATTGCGGAAAGTATAAAAGAATAAGATATAAAGGCATAATTTGCGAAAAGTGCGGAGTTGAAGTTACGAGAGCGAAAGTAAGGCGCGACCGTATGGGGCATATCGAACTTGCCGCCCCCGTTTCGCATATATGGTATTTCAAGGGTGTTCCTTCCCGTATCGGTCTTATGGTCGATATGGGACCGAAACAACTCGAACAGGTCATTTATTTCGCTTGTTACGTCGTTTTGGATCCCGGTAATACCGATTTGCAGTATAAACAAGTCATAAACGACAGAGAATATCGCGAGGCTTGCGACAAATTCGGCGAAAGTTCCTTTAAAGTGGGAATGGGCGCCGAGGCGATCAAAGAACTTCTTATGGCTATCGACCTCGATAAAGAAAGCGAGGAACTCAAAAAGATCGTCGTCGACAACCCCGATAGTCAAAAGAGCGTTAAAGCGATAAAGAGACTCGACCTTATCGAGGCTTTCAGAAAGAGCGGAAACCGTCCCGAATGGATGATATTGGACGTTGTTCCCGTAATTCCGCCCGATCTTCGCCCCATGCTCCAACTCGACGGCGGAAGATTTGCGACCAGCGACCTTAACGACCTTTACAGAAGAGTTATCAACAGAAATAACCGTCTTAAAAAACTCATGTCGCTCGGCGCCCCCGAGATCATAATCAGAAACGAAAAGAGAATGCTGCAAGAAGCGGTCGACGCTCTTATCGATAACGGAAGGCGCGGAAAAGCGGTTTCCGGCGCGGGTAATCGCGACCTGAAATCCCTTTCGGCGATGCTTCGCGGTAAGCAAGGTCGTTTCCGTCAGAACCTTCTCGGAAAGCGCGTAGACTATTCCGGACGTTCGGTTATAGTCGTCGGCCCCGAACTTAAACTTT
>JAFVCP010000087.1 GCA_017479185.1 Clostridia bacterium | reverse complement strand
TCTTCTTCTCCTCGGGGGCGGGCTTGTTCTCATCACTTTGCGTCGTAGGTCTTGCCGCTAACACGATTACGAATACTATCGCCGTTACCAACAATACGCTAAGAGCCGCTATGATGATCGTGCTCAACCGTTTTTTCATAAAACACCTCCAAAAAAATTTTCATTGTTTTTCGGGAAATATCGTCCGTTTTATACTAAAAACAACAAAACGGATAATACACCCTATTATTCACTATATTATAAATTCTTCGGCTTTCAATGTCAACTGTTTTGACCAAAAAAAAAATTCATTTTTTAATTTATTGAATAATTTTTACCATTTTACGGTAATCATTTCAAAAAATGTCAAAAATGAATTTTTATTTATTAAAATTTATAATAATACTAAAAATTTCTTCGGCGATCCGAGTTCGTTCAGTCGATATATCCCGGGGTGGAAAGATACCTGTCGCCCGTATCGGGGAACAACACCACTATCTTCTTGCCCGCGTTTTCGGGTCTTTTAGCGAGTTCCAACGCAGCCCAAGCCGCCGCTCCCGACTATATTCCCACTAAAACGCCTTCTTTTTTGGCGATGAGTTTGCAGC
Source organism: Clostridia bacterium (assembly GCA_017479185.1). Classification (GTDB taxonomy): domain Bacteria; phylum Bacillota; class Clostridia; order Christensenellales; family Borkfalkiaceae; genus UBA10281. Next base: position 2,993 of record JAFVCP010000087.1, on the reverse strand, counting down.
AGGCGAAAGCGTCGTCGTTTTCAACGGGGATAATTTCATCGTATACCGCGCGATTCAAAGTTTCCGGAGCAAAACCCGCGCCTATACCCTGTATCTTATGCGGTCCCGCCACTCCCGTCGACAAAAACGCGCTTGCCTTCGGTTCTACGGCGACGACCTTTACGCCGCTTTTCTTGCTTTTAAGATATTCGCCGACCCCGGTGATAGTTCCGCCCGTTCCTACGCCCGCGACGAAAATATCGACCTCGCCGTCGGTATCCTCGTAAATTTCCGGTCCGGTCGTTTCCCTATGTATCTGAGGATTCGCGGGGTTTACGAATTGACCGGGGATAAACGAATCGGGGATCTCTTTCGCGAGTTCGTCCGCTTTGGCGATCGCCCCTTTCATTCCCTTCGCGCCTTCGGTAAGTACCAATTCGGCGCCGTAAGCCGCCATAATCTTTCTTCTCTCGACCGACATTGTTTCAGGCATAACGATAATTATCCTGTAACCTTTCGCCGCGGCGACGGACGAAAGTCCTATTCCCGTGTTTCCCGAAGTCGGTTCGATGATGACCGAACCCGCTTTAAGCAGACCTTTCGCCTCAGCGTCCTCGATCATGGCTTTCGCGATCCTGTCTTTTACGGATCCCGCAGGATTAAAATATTCGAGTTTGGCGAATATTTTCGCTTGAAGGTTGCAATATTGTTCTATCTTCCCGAGTTCGAGAAGAGGAGTTTTGCCGATAATATCGGCTGCCGAAGAATAAATTTTGGACATAATATGTCTCCTTTAAAATTGATATCGCTATTTGCCGTCGGGAAAACTCGTATGCTCTCCCCTTTCAACTTCCGGAAGTCCCGACTTTTGCTTTTCCGCGTTTATCGCTTTTATCAAAAAAGCGACGTTCCTTCCAAGATTTCTTATTGTCTGCAACCCCTCTTTATCCTTTTCCACGTCCTCTTTGGAAAAACCGTAGACCATATTCCAATAGGTCGAAGAGGCGACGGGCATTCCGCTTATCGTAAAATATTTATTCATAACGTCGAATGCCGACGTGTTTCCTCCCCTTCTCGCGCTGACTACTGCCGCGCCGACTTTCATTTGCTTTGAAAACGGAGCGCTGAAAAACAATCTGTCCATAAAGGACAATATAGACCCGTTGGGAGAACCGTAATATACGGGAGTTCCGACTATTAGCGCGTCGGCTTCTTTGAATTTTTCGGCGGTTTGGTTTACTATATCGTCAAAAACGCATTTTCCGTTCTTGTCGCAATATCCGCAAGAAATACACCCTCTTATATCTTTCGTCGAGATATTGACGATCTCGGCGGCGATCCCTTCGCCCTCGAGTGTTACGGCAACTTCTTTCAGCGCCCTCGCAACGCACCCGTCGGCGCGAGGACTTCCGTTTATAAGCAACGCTTTCATATTATATAATTACTACCTTAAAAAATTTTTATAATTATACAACTTTACTTATTATTTTGCAACTGAATTGCGAAAAATTTTTAAAATTTCAAATTACGCTCCTTCGAGAAGCATTTTATCGGCTATAAGAGCGATAAATTCTCCGTTCGTCGGCTTTTCGCCCGTAAGATAAGTCTGCACTCCGAACAGATCGTTTATGTTGTTTATTCTTCCTCTCGACCAGGCGACTTCTATCGCGTGCCTTATCGCTCTCTCCACCTTGCTCGGCGTAGTCGCGTATTTTTCGCCTATCATAGGATAGAGTTTTTTGGTTATATTATTTATGACGTCGGGCGTTTCGACCGCCATTTTTATACCCTCTCTCAAATAGCCGTAACCCTTTATATGCGGCGGTATTCCTACCGAAATAAAAATTTTGCTTATCCTCTCGTCCAAAGATGCGGCGTTCGGTCTTTTGATCGGTTTTCTTTCCGAATTGGAAGTAAGAAAAAGATCTTTTACTCTACCCACCAAGGTTATCGGCGGACAAGGCTTGGTTATGTAATAATCGGCGCCTTTCGCCATACAGGTTTCGATAACTTCTTCTCTGCCGAGCGAACAGAAAACTATTATTTTGGCTTTAAGTCCCGCCTTCCTCGCCCGCTCGAGGACTCCGAGTCCGTCGAGATTTTGTAAAACGAGGTCGAGGATACAAAATTCGGGGTCGGTCGCGAGCAAAATACCGATACCCGTTTCTCCGTCCGTCGCCGTGCCGACGACCGTAAATTCTTCGCTTTTATTAAACGCCTCTTCGAGTTCTTTTGCTCTTAAAGGATTATCCTGAAGTATAACGATGGTTCTTTTTTGCATTTTTGATCTCCTTTGAAGTGATGAGAAGATTATATCATCGCGCCAAACGAAAATTTCGTCTTTTTTCGTTGAATTATGTAATTTTTTGTCGAATAATGCTCCGCGAAGAAAAAATTTCGTTTTTTTCCGAAAATCCGCTCTTTTTCTCCTGTTTTTGATCGGTTTTTATCGAAAAAGGGCGTTCGGCGATCGCCGAACGCCCGAAAATCTTCGGTTAAAATCCACAGTTTCCTTCGTATCTTTTGTAATAGCACCCGCCGCAGGGCTTCGGAGAAACCGGCGGAGGCGGAGGGGGCGGAAGCGGCTTTTTAGAACATTCGCAAAAAAGCAATCCTACCAACCCTAAAATTATCAATTCGCATTTCATCTTAAGTAACCTCTGTCGGCGGACTTTTCGCCCACCTGTTATATCATACGCAAAAAATTATATTTTTGTTCCCAACGTTGACAAAATATAAAATTTGTTATATACTATTTAAAAAACGAAGGATAAAAAATGCAGATATTTCTATTGTTTTTATTTTTGTTTATCTTCGGTTGCGTGGCAGGCTGGGTAATAGAAGTCTTTTTCAGACGTTTCGTTACCGCCAAAAAATGGGTAAACCCCGGCTTTATGAAAGGACCGTGGCTTACGCTTTACGGATTCGGCGTCGGGGTAATGTTCACCTTTTGCTTTTTATGCGTCGGTCTTATGCCCGAAGAAATAAGGTTTTTTAACCCTATAGGCGGACTT